>NZ_QWFB01000044.1:0-194348 GCF_003576205.1 Achromobacter sp. K91
GAAGAAACCCGCCGCAAGCTGCGGGCGGCGCGGCCGGCCGAAGAAGGCGCCGAGGCGGCGGGGACGACAACGGGCGCGGCAGCGGGCGCGCCGACCAGTCCGGAGCAGGGCGCGGCAGCCGCGCAGGCTCCCGCCGCAGAAAAGAAAGCCCCGGCCGCGTCTTCCGCGGTCCAGGGCGTTTCGGGCGTGAAGCTCAACAACTACGACGAGCCCGCCGCGCCCTGAGGCGCGGGCTTGCCCAAGGCCGGCCCGCAAGGGGCCGGCCCGATTCAGATCACGTAGTTCTTGTAGCGCTCGATGTAGTCGCGGGCGCTGCCGTTCAATTCGCGCACGCAGCGTTCGGCCTCGTCGCCGTCGCCGCGCACCATGGCGTCCAGCAGGGCGCGGTATTGCTTGATCCCCATCTCTGAGCGGCCCGGCAGCAGGGCCACGCGGCGCATCGACACGCGGGTGCGGTCGTAGATGCGCTCGATCATGTCGCTCAGCACCGGATTGCGCGCCAGTTCCTTGATGTGGTTGCGGAACTGCTCGATCGTGGCCACGTGCGCCTCGATGTCGCCGCTTTTCAGGCTTTGTTCGAAGGGCTCGCCCAGCAGGGCCTGCATCGCTTCCCAGTCGGCGGGCGTGGCGTTGGCCATGGCCAGCCGCACCGCCAGTCCATCCAGGGCTTCGCGCACCTGATACAGGCGATAAGTGGTTTCCATGTCGACCAGGGCCACCACGGCGCCCTTGTTGGGCACCCGTTCCACCAGCGCGCGGTCTTCCAGCGTCGCCAGCACTTCGCGCGCCTTGGCGCGCGGGATGTCATAGGCCTGCGCCAGGTCTTCTTCCGGCACGCGGGTGCCGGGCAGCAAGGCCTGCGACGCAATGCGTTCCCGCATATCCAGTATGACTTCGTGGGTGGAGGCCGCCTTGCGTGTTTCGGGGGCGGCGGCGTCAGCAGAGGCAGTCGCGCGTTTAGTGGGCATGTAGGCACCTGGGTTGAGTGGGGCAAAGCATATCACAATTTGAACGCAAGATTGTGCACAATTTAGAATGCGTAGTTGTAAATCAGCATTGACACAATAAAACGCACAAGAATATAGTGGCTTCACTTCGTCGCCGTACCCACTCATCCAAGGAGCCCTGGGCAATGAAAGACGCCGCGCAGTCCCCTCAACTTCCCGGCCCGCAGTGCCAGGCGTATCTGGCCCGGCGCAATGCCGCGGTCGCGCTGGGCGTGGCCAATGGCCCTCCGGTGTTCGCGGCCGCTGCCCGCGGCGCCACGCTGACCGACCTGGACGGCAACGCGTACATCGATTTCGCCGGCGGCATCGGCACCCTGAACGTAGGACATGCGCACCCCGAGGTGGTGGCCGCCGTCCAGGCGCAGGCGGCGCGCTACCTGCACACCTGCTTCAACATCGTCATGTATCCGGAATACATCGAGCTGGCCGAGACGCTGGTCGGCCTGGTCCCGGGATCCTGGCCCAAGAAGGCCATGCTGCAGACGACTGGCGCCGAGGCCGTCGAAAACGCCATCAAGGTGGCGCGCCGCGCCACCGGCCGGCAGGCGGTGGTGGCCTTCGAGAACGCCTTCCACGGCCGCACCTACATGGCGCTGTCCCTGACCGCCAAGGCGCCCGCCTACAAGACCGGGTTCGGTCCCTTCGCATCCGAGGTCTATCGCGCGCCGTTCCCGGTGCGCTACCGCTCGGGGCTGACCGAAGCCGAATGCGCCGAGGCCGCCTTCAACGAATTCCGCCGCCTGGTCGAAACCGAGGTCACGCCGGAGCAGGTCGCCGCGGTGATCATCGAGCCGGTGCAGGGCGAGGGCGGTTTCCATGCCGCGCCGCCCGCCTTCCTGCAGGCGCTGCGCGCCTACTGCACCCAACACGGCATCGTGCTGATCGCCGACGAGATCCAGTCTGGTTTCTGCCGCACCGGTGAATGGTTCGCCACCCAGCATGCCGGCATCGAGGCCGACCTTTACACCCTGGCCAAGTCCATGGGCGGGGGGCTGCCGATAGCGGCGCTGGTGGGGCGCGCCGACCTGATGGACGCGCCCGCCGTGGGAGGCCTGGGCGGCACCTATGGCGGCAACCCGCTGGCGTGCGCCGCGGCGCTCGCCAGCATTGCCGTCATGCGGCGCGAAGACTACGCGGCGCGAGCCAGCGACCTGGGCAGCCGGGTGCGCACACGCTTTGCGGACTGGGCCGGCCAGTACGGCATCGTCGGCGACGTGCGCGGCCTGGGCGCCATGGTGGCGTTCGAAGTCGTGCGCGGCGCGGGCGACGACAGTCCCGCTGGCGACCTGGCGGCCCACATCGTGCAGGCCGCCTACCAGGGCGGGCTGGTGCTGGTGAAGGCGGGCTTTTACGGCAACGTGATCCGCTTCCTGGCGCCGCTTTCCATTACCGACGAGGAACTGGCCCGCGGCCTGGACATCCTCGGACGCGCGGTGGCCGACGCCCAGCGCATCGCCGACGCCCGCGCGTCGCAAGCGGCTTGAGGAGCGCGCCATGCATACATTGTTGAAACTGAAGAACGCGCGCAAGGTGGTCAGCCAGCTGGGCGCGGCCAAGCCGGGCATGGACGTGCTGGTGCTGTATGACCTGCATACCCACCATAACGTCGAGCCCCTGGCCATTGCGGTGGACGAGGCGGGCGCCGGCCTGCATCTGCTGCAGATCGCCGGCTCCGCGCGCCACGGCCGGCAGTTGTCGCCGGTGGTGGCCCAGGCCATGCAGGCGGCCGACCTGGTCATCGCGCTGACCCGCGCCAATGCCGCGCACACCGATGCGCGCCAGCAGGCCACGCGCGCCGGGGTCGGCGTGATCGTGCTGCCCGAATCACACCTGCCCGATTTCTTCCTGGCCGAAGGCTGGGACTGCGATTTCGATGCGTTGCGCCCGCAGATCCAGGGGCTGGCCGACGCGCTGACCCGCGCCGACACCGCCCGCGTCACCAGCGAACTCGGCACCGACGTGACCATGAGCATCGCCGGCCGCCGCGGCCGCGCGCTGCACGGCTTTGCCAACACCACCGACATTTCGGCGGGCTATTGCCTGGAGTCCAGCCTGGCGCCGGTGGAAGGCACGGCCGAAGGCGTGATCGTGGTCAACGCCAGCATCCCCGGCGTCTCGCTGATCCGCGACGAACCCGTGCGCATCCATATGGAAAAGGGCATGGCGGTGGCGATCGAGGGCGGCGCGGTGGCGCGCCAGTTCCGCGATCTGCTGGCCAGCTTCAACGATCCGCTGGTCTACAACCTGGGCGAGCTGGGCGTAGGCATGAACCCGCGCTGCCAGCTGGACGGCACCATGCTGTCCGACGAATCGGTCTACGGCTCGATCCAGCTGGCGCTGGGCACCAGCGCCTACATCGGCGGCACCGTCAAGGCGGCGGCGCACTACGACACCATCGTCACCGACGCCACGCTGGAACTGGACGGCAGGGTGGTGCTCAAGGGCACCGAACTGCGCCTGGAGGACGCGGCATGAGCATAGACCTGAGCCGCGACGCCGACGGCGTGGCCACCGTGCTGATGAACCGCCCTGAAAAGCGCAACGCGTTCACGCTGGACATGTACCGGGAATTCGGCCGGGTCATGCGCGAGCTCGACGCCGACGACGCCGTGCGCTGCGTGGTGCTGCGCGGCGCGGGCGGCGCTTTCTGCGCCGGCAGCGACATCGGCGGCTTCGAGGAAGACCGCGACGGCGCCGCGCAGGCGGCCGAGTACGCGCTCTTCACCCTGTCCATGACCGACACGCTCAAGCACCTGCGCCACCCCACCGTGGCCTGCATCGAAGGCGTGTGCGTGGGCGGCGGGCTGGAGCTGGCCGCCCTGTGCGACATCCGCATCGGCGGGCGCAACAGCCGCTACGGCATCCCGGTGAATCGCATCGGCCTGACCGTGGACCACCAGGAACTGGCCGACCTGATCCGCGTGGTGGGCGCTGCGCGCGTGCTGGAAATCCTGCTGGAAGGAAACATCTTCGGCGCCGATGAGGCCATGTCCAAGGGTCTGCTGACCCGCGTGGTGGATGACGAGCGCGTGGCGGAACAGACCTACGCGACCGCCCGCCGCATCGCCGCGGCGGCGCCGCTGGTCAACCGCTGGCACAAGCGCTTCGTGGGCCAGCTGCGCGAAGGACGCGCATTGACTCCGGACGAACGCAGCGAAGCCTACGAATGCTTCGGCACCGAGGACTACCGGCGCGGCCGCGAAGCCTTCGCCGCCAAGCGCATTCCTGAATTCATCGGCCGCTGATCCGGCCACCGACCCAAGACGGACCGCATATGACTCAAGCTGCATCCCCCCTTGCCGGCATCAAGATCCTGGATCTTTCGCAGATCATGGCCGGGCCGTATTGCACCATGGTGCTGGCCGACCTGGGCGCCGAGGTCATCAAGGTCGAGAAGACCGGCGCCGGCGACGACTCCCGTGAAATGGGCCCCTATGTGAACGGCGAATCCACCTGTTTCGCCCAGATCAACCGCAACAAGCAGGGCGTGGCGCTGAACCTGAAGGACCCCGAGGCCCGCGAGGTGCTGTACGAGCTGGCGCGCTGGGCCGACGTGGTGGTGGAGAACTACCGCGTGGGCGTGACCAAGTCGCTGGGCGTGGACTACGAAACGCTGTCGCGCATCAATCCGCGCCTGGTGTATTGCTCCATCTCCGGCTACGGCCATTCCGGACCCTACGCGGGCAAGGGCGGCTTCGACCTGGTGGCCCAGGGCATGAGCGGCATCATGAGCATGACGGGCGAACCCGGCGGGCGGCCCCTGAAGTCGGGCATCGCCATCTATGACGTGGGGGCGGGACTGACCGCGGTCTACGCCATCCTGGCCGCCTGCATCCACCAGATGAAGACGGGCGAGGGCCAGCACATCGACATCGCGCTGGCCGAGTGCGGACTGCCCTGGTTCGTCTGGGAAGCCGCCGCCTATTTTGCCGACGGCACGGTGCCGGAAGGCACCGGCAGCCGGCACCGCGTGTCGGCGCCATATCAGGCGTTCAACACGCGCCAGGGCTACATCATGATAGGCGCGGCCAACCAGCGCACCTGGGAACGCCTGTGCGCGGACGTGCTGGAACGGCCTGAACTGATCACCGATCCGCGCTTCATCACCAACTCCGACCGGCTGACCCACATTGCCGAGCTGGAACCCATATTGGAAGCGGAGTTTGCGCGCGCCGACGCGGCCGAATGGATCGAGCGCTGCGAACGGGCGTCCGTGCCCTGCGGTCCGATCAACGATTTCGGCCAGGCCATGCAGGACCCGCATTACCTGGCGCGCGGCATGGTGCAGGAACTGGACCATCCCGCGCTGGGCAAGATGAAGACCATCGGCATTCCAACCAAATTTTCCAAAACGCCAGGCGCCTTGCGCACGGCGGCGCCGCTGATGGGCCAGCACACCGACGAGGTGCTGCGCCGCTTTGGCGTGGCGGAAGACAGAATTGCAGGCATGCGCGCCCGAGGAGTCATCGCGTAGCAGGCAAACCGCAGCAGGCAGTATCGAAGTCGCATCCAAGCTACAAGGGGACGCCGGCGTTGCTGACGCCGGCGGCTATTCGAAGTTGAACAAAGATGTTCACGCCGCAAGGAACCTTCATGACACAGCCCATCCATCTCTCCCGCCGCGGCTTTATCGCGGCCAGCGCCGCGCTGGCCGCCTGCGCCGCCGCGCCCTCCCTGGTCCGGGCGCAGTCGGCCCAGCCGTTCCGCCTGGGGGCGCTCAATTCCATCACCGGCGTCGGCGGCCCCTACGGGCCGGCCATGCTGGAAGCCATCAAGATCGCCATCGACGAGGTCAACGCCGCCGGCGGCGCCGCCGGCCGCAAGATCCAGCTCTACGCCGAAGACGACCAGACCAAGCCCGACGCCGCCGTGCTGGCCGTGAAGAAGCTGATCGAGATCAACAAGGTCGAGGCGGTGGTGGGCATCTGGCCGTCGTCGGTGGGCCTGGCCGCCATGCCCATCACCAATGCCGCGGGCCTCATCACCATGAACACCTGCGGCGCGCCGGAAATGCTGACCGAGAACAAGCAGGGGCTGGCCTGGATGTTCCAGGCGTCCAACGCCGTGTTCGGCCGCGCCTTTGCGGAAGTGGCGCGCCAGCGCGGCTTCAAGCGGCCGGCGGTCATGGCTTTCAATAACTCCACCTTCGTGGGGCAGGCAAACTACTTTCGTGATGCCTGGCAGGAGAAGGGCGGCAAGGTCAGCGCCTTCACCATCTACGAACCCAACCAGACCACCTACCGCACCGAGCTGACGAAGGTGCTGGCGTCCAAGCCCGACGTGATCTCGCTGAGCGCTTACCGGCCCGACGCCACCATCATCCTGAAGGAGTGGTTCCAGACCGGCCAGGACTGCAAGTTCATCATGCCCGGCTGGACCGCCAACGAAGACCTGGTGAAGGCGCTGGGCAAGGAAGCCACCGAGGGCATCATCTCGATCTCCAACGTCGCGGCCCACGAGCACCAGGCGTACAAGACCTTCGCCGCAGAATTCCGCAAGCGCACCAAGCGCGAGCCGGACATCTTTGCTTCGCAGTCCTACGACATGGTGATCACGCTGGCGCTGGCGATCGAGGCGGCGGGGGCCACCGCGGACGTGGCCGCCATCAACGGCAAGATCCGCGCCGTGACCGCGCAGGGCGGCGGTGAAAAGGTCAGCGGTTTTGCGCAAGGCCAGGCGCTGCTGCGCGCAGGCAAGCCGGTGGACTACGACGGCGCATCCTCGCGCCTGGACTTCGGCAAGCAGGGCGAGACCGTGCCGGACTTTGGCGTCTTCGACATCCGCGACGGCAAGCTGGTGCTCAATGAAGTCATCGCCGGCAAAGTCTGACGATAAAAACACTAGGGGAACACAAGTATGGATGCAATCACCGTCATCAACGCCGGGATCAACGGCGTTGTGATCGGGATGCTGCTGGCCTTGCCGGCACTGGCGATCACGCTGGTGTTCGGCATCGCCCGCTTTCCCAATGCCGCCAGCGGCGACTACATGACGTTGGGCGCCTACGCCGCCGTCTTCACGCAGGCGCTGGCCGGCGGCTCGATGCTGGCGGGCGGCCTGGCCGCCGTCGCCGGCACCACCCTGGTCAGCCTGTTCTTCTATGCCTGGGTGTTCCGGCCGCTGGAGTCGCGCTCCAACGTGTCGCGCCTGATCGCGTCCATCGGCGTGGCGTTCGCGCTGCGCAGCACGATCACCTTCTTCGCCGGGCAGGACCAGTACACCTTCGACCTGCCGCTTACGCGCGCCTGGAATTTCGGCGGCGTGCGCATTTTGCCTACCGATCTCTACATCGTCGGCACGGCGGTGGCGGCGCTGGCGCTGGTGTTCGCGTTGATGCACATGACGCCCACCGGGCGGCGCATGCGGGCGGTGGCCGACAACCCGGAGCTGGCCGCGGCCAGCGGCATACGCGGACGGCGCGTGATGATCACGCTGTGGAGCATCGCGGGCGCCTATTGCGGGCTGGGCGGCGTGCTGCTGGGCATCAAGGCAGTGGTGATCCCCGAACTGGGCTGGGAACTGTTGATGCCCATGTTCGCGGCCGTGATCCTGGGCGGCATCGGCAATCCGGTGGGCGCCATCGTCGGGATCATGGTGTTCAGCATTGCGCAGGAAATCGCCAGCCTGGTGGTGGGACCTGCCTACAAGATCGTGTTCGCCTTCGCGGTGCTGCTGTGCGTGCTGCTGCTGCGTCCCCAGGGCATCTTCGGCCGTCCGATGGCGGCGAGGTGAAATCATGGAAGCCTATCTGATTGCTATCGCCATCGGGATCCTGATCTACATGCTGCTGGCCTTCGGCCTGTCGCTGCATTACGGGTTCACCGGACTGATCAACTTCGGCCACGTCGGCTTCTTCGCCATCGGCGCCTATACCTCGGCCCTGCTGTCGCTCAAGGGCGTGCCCATCCCCATCTCCATGGCGGCGGCCGCGGCCTTCGCGGCGCTGGCCGCGTGGCCGCTGGGCATGATCGCCTTGCGGCTGGGCAGCGACTACCTTGCCATCGTGACGCTGGGCTTCTCGGAGTCGGTGCGCATGATGCTGCAGACCGAGGAATGGCTGACGCGCGGGATGCACGGCCTGCCAGGCATCCCGCGGCTGTTCGCGGGCTGGGCCTCGCCGCAGACGGTGGACCTGTGGATCATGCTGCTGCTTCTGGCGGTCAACGCCGGCGCGTTGTTCCTCATCCATCTGGTGATACGCAGCCCGTTTGGCCGCGTGATCGAGGCGGTGCGGGACAACGAAGTCGCGGTGCGGGCGCTGGGCAAGGACCCGGCCCGCTTCAAGACCCGTTCGCTGATGCTGGGCGCGGGCCTGGCCGGCCTGGCGGGCGCCTTCCAGGCGCACTACCTGACCTTCATCAGCCCCGAGCAGTTCGTGCCGCTGATCACCTTCTACATCTGGATCGCCATCATCCTGGGCGGAGTGGGGCGCTTGAGTGGCGTGGTGGCCGGCACGGTGCTGCTGGTCGGATTCCTGGAAGGTTCGCGCTTCGTGCGGGACTTCGTCGGCGGCATCTCGGAGGTGCAGATGGCCAGCGTGCGCATTGGCGTCATCGGCCTGGCGCTCATCTGCGTGGTGCTATACCGGCCCCAGGGCATTTTCGGCAACGCGGGCACTACGCGCAGGAGAAAGGCATGACGCTGCTTTGCATCAAAGGGCTGAGCGCCAGCTTCGGCGGCTTCAAGGCGCTGGACGACGTGTCGCTGGAAGTGCGCAAGGGTGAAATGGTGGGGGTGATAGGCACCAACGGCGCGGGCAAGAGCACGCTGTTCTCGGTGGTCACGGGCTACATCCCGCCCAGTTCCGGGTCCGTGCGCTTCGCGGACGAGGACATCACGGGCGTGGCCGTGCACCAGCGCGTGCGCCGGGGCCTGGCCCGTACCTTCCAGGTGCCGCGCGAGTTCAGCCAGCTGACGGTCTTCGACAACATGATGGCGGCGGCGCCGGACCAGCGCGGCGAAAAGCTGGCGGCGCTGGTGTTCGCCCGCCGTGAGGTGGCCCGCGAAGAGGCGCGCAACGCCGAGCGCGTGCATGATCTGCTGGCCTTCCTGAACCTGTCGCGGGTCGCGGACGAGCCCGCCGGGAAACTGTCGGGCGGCCAGAAGAAGCTGCTGGAGCTGGGACGGCTCTTGATGCTGGAGCCGCGCTGCATCCTGCTGGACGAGCCGTTCGCCGGCGTCAACCCGGTGCTGATCGAGGAGCTGTCGGCGCGCATCGTGGAACTGAACCAGCGCGGCCTGACCGTCGCCATCATCGAACACAACCTGGAAGAGCTGTCGCGCATCGTGCCGCGCATGTACGTCATGGACCGAGGCCGCGTCATCGCCGAAGGCACGCCCGACAGCGTCCTGGCCAATGAACAGGTGCGCGAGGCGTACATGGGGGGAGTGATATGAGCCAGCTCGTCATGCAAGGCCTGTCCGGCGGCTACGGCGAGGTCGATATCGTGTCCGGCATCGACATGCACGTGGCGCCGCGCGAGATCGTTACCATCGCCGGCACCAACGGCGCGGGCAAGTCCACGCTGGTCAAGGCGGTGATGGGCCTGTTGCCGCGCATCGCCGGCACCATGGCCTTTGACGGCCGCGACCTGCTCACGCTGCCGGTCGAGGAGCGCGTGCGCATCGGTATCTCCTATGTGCCGCAGGTGCGCAATGTGTTCGGCGCGCTGACCGTGCTGGAGAACCTGCAGGTGGTGGAACACGTGCAGGCGCGTGAAAAGCGCATCCGCGACATGTTCGAGCTGTTCCCGGCGCTGGCCGGGCGGCGCAAGACCCACGCCGAGAACCTGTCCGGCGGCGAACGCCAGCAACTGGCCTTCGCCCGGGCGCTGATGTCCTCGCCGCGCCTGATGGTGCTGGACGAACCGTCCGCCGCCTTGTCGCCGGCGTTGACCGAGCAGGTGTTCGCCGAAGTGCGGCGGCTGCCGCAGATCGGCGTGGGCGTGCTGATGGTGGAGCAGCGCGCGCGCCAGGCGCTGGCGTTCAGCGACCGCGGCTACATCCTGGATTCCGGCCGCATCGTGCTGACCGACACGGGGCAGGCGCTGCTGGCCAACCAGCATATGAGCGATCTGTACATAGGACGGGGCGGCCACGCGGGCGCGGACCGTCCGCCCAGCGGCAGCATCCCCGCTTGAAACCGCCAGAGCCATCCCGCCGGCAGCCGCCGGCGGGATGGCAAATTCCTATTCCCATATCCCTTTGCAGGAGCCGTATCTTGCCTAATTCCGAAGCCATGGTTTCCCCGGCGTCCGTTGCGCGCCGCCCGGCGCCCGACGCCATCGCCGCCTTGACCGCCACCCAGGGCCTGGCCGCGCTGGAGCAGGGCACGCTGACCTGCGAAGCCTGGGCGCGCGCCTGCCTGGACCGCATCGAAGAGCGCAACGGCGGCGTCAAGGCCTGGGTCCGGGTGGACGCCGAGGGCGCGCTGGCCCGCGCCCGTGAATGGGACCGCCACGGCCGGCGGCGCGCGCTGGACGGCGTGCCGCTGGGCATCAAGGACACCATCGACACGGCGGCCATGCCCACCGAATTGGGCGACCCCGAGATCTTCCCCGGCCGCCAGCCCGAGGCCGACGCGCCCGTGGTGACGCAGGCGCATGAGCTGGGGTTCAACGTGCTGGGCAAGAACACCGTGTCGCGCCACGCCATCATGCTGCCGGGGCCTGCGCGTAATCCGCATGACCTGACCCGTACGCCGGCCGCGTCCTCGGCCGGTTCGGCGGCGGCCGTTGCCGATTTCATGGCGCCGCTGTCCATCGGCACGCAGACGGCGGGTTCGATTCTGCGGCCCTCGGCGTTCTGCGGCGCGGTGGGCTTCAAGCCCACGCTGGACGCCATTCCCTACGTGGCGATCCGGCGTTATTCGCGGGTGCTGGACGTGATCGGGCCGATCTCGCGTTCGGTCGACGACGCGGCCTTGTTCATGCGGGCGTTTACCGGCGATCCCCGGTTCGATCCGGCCTCCACATTGCGCAGCGATTTCCGCCTGGGCGTTTGGCGGCCGAAGGACTGGGCCGACACCGAGCCCTGCATGCGCGAAAGCTTCGAGGCCAATCTGCGCGCCTTGTCGGCCGCAGGCGTCAAGGTCACGGAACTGGCCATGCCCGCAGCCTTCGACACCATGGGCGAGGCGCAGGACGTGATCATGGCCTACGACCTGGCGCGCGAGTACGCCGCCATCAAGCGCGATCATGCGGCGCTGTGCGATCCCGGGCTGATCGAGTACCTGACGATGGGCGAGGGCCTGTCCGCGGCCGAGTACGCGGGGGCGCTGGATGCCGCCGACGCATGCCGCCGGGCGTTCTACGACGTTGCGCGCGAAGTCGACGCAGTGGCCATGCCGTCCACGCTGGGCGAGGCGCCGCCGGCCAGCTCCACCGGCAGCTCCGCCTTCATCCGCATCTGGTCGCTGCTGCACAACCCGTCCATCACCTTGCCGGTGGCGCGCGGCCCCAATGGCCTGCCGCTGGGCTTCCAGATGGTCGGCTTCGTGAAGGAGGACGCGCGGCTGCTGTACTGGGCGCGTTGCGCCGAGCGCATCCTGGGGTCGACCGCGCACCAGCCCTGACCGGCCTCTGGCCGCGGCTTGCGCCGCCGTGCGCCGCCGGGGCGCGGCGGATGCTTTGGCGCCTTCGGGCGCTTTTTTTGCGTCTGGGCTCTGGGGTTTTCCCTATTCATTCTCAGTATTCGGGAATAAAAAGCAGGGTAAGAGCCATAAATTGATAATCTGCGCTCCGTTAGCTTGGAGCCAAATGTTGAAAGCGGATCTATCAGTCGGGGCAGGCGCGGATCGCGTGCTGTATGTGCTGGCCACCCTGGCCAGGCACGACGGCCCCCTCAGCATCGCCGCGCTGGCCGAGCAGACCGGCCTGGCGCAAAGCACCCTCTACCGCCAGGTGGCGCTGCTCAAGCGCTGGGGCTTCGTCGCCGAGCACGATGGCGAGTACGGTCCCGGCCCGCTGTGCGTGCAGTTGGCCTGGGGCTTTGACCAATCCTCGTTCCTGATCCATGAAGCGCAGCCCGACATGGCCGCGCTGGCCGCCGCTTCTGGCGAAACCATAGGCCTGCTGGTGGCGGTCAAGGATCAGGCCGTGTGCCTGGACATGATCGAGAGCCAGCATCCGCTGCGCTGTTCCTTCACCAAGGGGCGCGGCCTGCCGCTGGCGCGCGGCGCCTCGGCCAAGTCGCTGCTGGCTTTCATGCCGCTTGCCCGACAGCAGGCCGCGTTGGCGTATCTGGCGGCCGAGGCCGATGTGGACGCCGGCCGGCTGGGCCACGAACTGGAAGCCATCCGCACCCAGGGCTATGCCGTCACCGACAGCGAAGTCGATGCCGGCGTCTGGGGCGTCAGCGTCCCCATTTTTCAACGCGCCAACCAGGCCGTGGCCTCGATCACGCTGATGGCGCCGTCGACCCGGGCCGCCCAGCGGCCCGAGGCATTGACCGAAATGACCGTGGCCGCGGCCCGGCGCATCTCGGCGAAGCTGCAAGCTCATTAAGACCGCCTTCTTCCATTCCACGCCGTACCCGTAGACACCCGACTGCCGTATCCATATTCCATAGAGGACCCACCATGACCACTCGCCGCACACTGCTGACCGCCGCCCTGACGCTGGGCCTCGCCTGGAGCGCCGCCCCGGCGTTTGCCCAGGACACCATCCGCGCCGTCACCGACGCGACCTTCCCGCCGATGGAGTTCGTCAAGGACGGCAAGCGCACCGGCTTCGACATCGAACTGGTGGAAGCCCTGGCCGGCGCCATGGGCAAGAAGGTCGAATGGATCGACATCGACTTCAAGGGCCTGATTCCCGCGCTGCAGGCCGGCCGCGCCGACATTGCCGTGTCCGCCATCTACATCACGCCCGAACGCGCCAAGGTGGTGGACTTCACCGATCCGTACTACGCGGGCGGCCTGGTCGTGATGACCAAGAAGGACGGCCCGGTCAAGACCCTGAAGGACCTGGACGGCCGCAAGGTGTCGGTGCAGGTGGGCACCAAGTCGGTCAACTACCTGAAGGAACACTACCCGGCGGTGCAGCGCGTGGAAGTCGAGAAGAACCAGGAGATGTTCAACCTGGTGCAGATCGGCCGCGCCGAAGCCGCCGTGACCGGCAAGCCCGCCGCCAAGCTGTTCGCCCAGAGCACGCCGGACCTGACGGTGCTGAACGACCAGATCACCACCGAGGACTACGGCATCGCCGTGCCCAAGAACAAGCCGGAGCTGACCCGCGAGCTGAACGCCGCGCTGCAGAAGCTCAAGGCCGACGGCAGCTACCAGGCCATCGTCAACAAGTGGTTCGAGGCCCCCGCGAAATGAACCTGGATTTTTCTCCCGTCTTTGCCGACTTCGGCGCGCTGATCAATGGCGCCGTGGTCACCGTCGAGGTGACCGCGGGCGCCTTGCTGCTGGCCTGCGTCATCGGCCTGCTGGTGGGCGTGGGACGCCTGAACCCCAAGCGCTACGTCATCTACAACCTGTGCAGCGTTTATTTGCTGCTGTTCCGCGGCACGCCCTTGCTGGTGCAGCTGTTCATCTGGTTCTTCGGCCTGCCGCATTTCGGCATCACCCTGCCGGCGTTCGCCTGCGGCGTGCTGGGCCTGGGCATGTACTCGGGCGCGTACGTGTCCGAAATCGTGCGCGGCGCGATCCAGTCGGTGGACCGCGGCCAGACCGAAGCGGCGCGCTCGCTGGGCATGTCGTCCGGCCAGGCCATGCGCATCATCGTGCTGCCGCAGGCCGTGGTGCGCATGATCCCGCCGCTGGGCAATGAATTCATCGCGCTGATCAAGAACTCTGCCCTGGTGTCGCTCTTGACGATCCATGACCTGATGCATGAAGGCCAGAAGATCATCAGCGTGTCCTATCGCTCGCTGGAAACCTATCTGGTGGTGGCGCTGATTTATCTGATCCTGACCACGGCCACCATGCTGGTGCTGCGCAAGGTTGAACACCGCCTGCGCGCGGGAGGGATGGTGCAATGAACTCCGCAATGAACTCCGCTACGACCCGGGCCGCGGACCCGCAAGAAATGATCCGCATCCGCGGCCTGCGCAAGTCCTACGGCGACCACGAGGTCTTGCGCGGCATCGACTTCGACGTGCTGCCGTCCCAGGTGGTGGTGGTGATCGGGCCCAGCGGCTCGGGCAAGAGCACCTTGCTGCGCTGCTGCAACGGCCTGGAAGTGGCGCAGACCGGCACCATCGACATCTGCGGCCAGACCCTGCTGGACCACGGCGAGCTGTTGCCCGAGGCCGAGCTGAACCAGCTGCGCATGCAGGTGGGCATGGTGTTCCAGGGCTTCAACCTGTTCCCCCACCTGTCGGTGCTGGACAACGTGACGGTCGGTCCGCGCAAGCTGCGCGGCATGGGCCGCGAAGAAGCGCATGCGCTGGCGGCGGACCTGCTGGACAAGGTCGGCCTGGGCCAGAAGATGTCGGCCATGCCGGCCAGCCTGTCCGGCGGGCAGAAGCAGCGCGTGGCCATCGCCCGCGCGCTGGCCATGCAGCCCAAGGTCATGCTGTTCGACGAGCCGACCTCTGCGCTGGATCCGGAGCTGGTGGGCGAAGTGCTGCAGGTCATGAAGCTGCTGGCCAAGGAAGGCATGACCATGATGGTGGTCACGCACGAAATGGGCTTCGCCCGTGACGTGGCCGACGTGGTGGCGGTGATGGACGGCGGCGTGATCCTGGAATCCGGTTCGCCCGACGTGATCTTCACGCAGCCGCGGGAGCCGCGCACCCGCGAGTTCCTGCAGGCGGTGCTGAACGCGGGGCAGGGGGCGGCATGAGCGTGGCGCAATTCGACCCAAGTCTCTGGAAGGCCCGCGACGACAGCGCCGAACAGGGCGACACGCGCCGCCTGGCGCATATCGTCGAAGCGGCCAGTGGCCAAGCCCGCAAGGGCGAGGCGGTGCTGCTGGGCTTTGCCTGCGATGCCGGCGTGGCCCGCAACCAGGGCCGCATCGGCGCGGCCGAAGGCCCGTCGGCCATCCGCAAGTTCCTGGCGGGCCTGCCGGCCCACGGCCTCACGCGTTTGCTGGACGCGGGCGACGTGGCCTGCGAGGGCGACCGGCTGGAGGACGCGCAGGAGCAACTCGGCCTGCGCGTGGCGGAACTGATGGAGCAGGGCGCACGCCCGCTGGTGCTGGGCGGCGGCCATGAGATCGCCTGGGGCAGCTTCCAGGGCCTGGCGCGCTGGCTGGACGCCCGCGGCGACACGGAACCCGTGCTGGTGCTGAATCTGGACGCGCACTTCGACCTGCGTACCGGGCGGCCCGGCAGTTCCGGCACGCCCTTCGACCAGATCTCGCGCTATTGCGAGGAACGCGGCCGGGCCCTGCAATACGCCTGCCTGGGCGTATCGCGGCTGGCCAATACGCCGGCGCTGTACGCACGCGCCGCCGAAGTCGGCGCGGTCTGGGTCGAGGACCGCGACATGCAGGAGCGCCATCTGGCCGCGCGCCTGGCCAACGTCGACGCCTTGCTGGCCCGGGCCCGGCACGTCTACCTGACCATAGACCTGGACGTGCTGCCCGCGGCGGTCATGCCCGGGGTGTCGGCGCCGGCGCCCTATGGGGTGCCGCTGGCGGTGATCGAGGAAATCGTGCTGCGGGTCAAGGCCAGCGGCAAGCTGCGCCTGGCCGACATGGCGGAGTTCAACCCGCGGTTTGACGTGGACGGCCACGGCGCGCGGGCGGCTGCCCGCCTGGCCTGGCAGTTGTTGAACGATTGAGCGGACCGGCGTCTCATCCTTCGGATGGGGGCAGGACCATACGGGGCGGTTTCCTGGGAGGAAACCGCCCCGTTTTTCATCCCCCTTATGGCGGGCGGCAGGGCTTGCAGCTTATGGCTGGCAGGCTGGACGCTGCCGATTTGGCGGCTTAGGATAAGGGCAGCATCAGGCTTGGGTTTGCGGCCCGTTCAACCGCCGCAACAGTTATATGTCCCCAATTAAAATATTTTCGTTTTAAATGGGGACGCTATAACTTTCGTGGATAAAATGGCGCAACTTTGTCAGGAGAGCCAGCTCATGTCTCAAACTCCCACCCACGCATTGCCGTCTTATCTGAACGCCGAGGACCTCGGCCCCTGGGGCAACTATCTGCAACAAGTCGACCGGGTCACCCCGTATCTTGGTTCGCTGGCGCGTTGGGTCGAGACCCTGAAGCGCCCGAAGCGTTCCCTGATCGTCGATGTGCCGATCGAACTCGACAACGGCAGCATTGCCCACTTCGAGGGCTACCGCGTCCAGCACAACACCTCGCGCGGCCCCGGCAAGGGCGGCGTGCGTTTCCACCAGGACGTCACGCTCTCCGAAGTGATGGCGCTGGCAGCCTGGATGTCGATCAAGAACGCTGCGGTGAACCTGCCTTACGGCGGCGCCAAGGGCGGCGTGCGCGTCGATCCGCGCAAGCTGTCGGCCTCCGAACTCGAGCGCATGACGCGCCGCTACACCTCGGAAATCGGCGTCATCATCGGACCGTCCAAGGACATCCCGGCGCCTGACGTGAACACCAACGCCCAGACCATGGCCTGGATGATGGACACGTACTCCATGAACGAAGGCGCCACCGCCACCGGCGTGGTCACCGGCAAGCCGATCGCGCTGGGCGGCAGCCTGGGCCGCGTGGAAGCCACCGGCCGCGGCGTGTTCGTGGTGGGCTGCGAAGCCGCGCGCGATCTCAACATCGACGTGTCCAAGGCGCGCGTGGTGGTGCAGGGCTTCGGCAACGTGGGCGGCACCGCCGCCCGCCTGTTCCATGAAGCCGGCGCCAAGGTCATCGCCGCGCAGGACCACACCGGCACCGTCCACAATCCCGCGGGCCTGGACGTGCACAAGCTGCTGTCCTACGTGTCGCAACATGGCGGCGTGGGTGGCTTCTCCGGCGGCCAGGCGATGGACAAGAACGAGTTCTGGACGCTGGAAACCGAATTCCTGATCCCGGCCGCCCTGGAAAGCCAGATCACCGTCGACAACGCCGCCAAGGTGCGCGCGAAGATCGTCGTGGAAGGCGCCAACGGCCCGACCACGCCGGAAGCCGACGACATCCTGGCCGAACATGGCGTCTACGTGGTGCCGGACGTGCTGGCCAATGCCGGCGGCGTGACGGTCAGCTACTTCGAATGGGTGCAGGACTTCTCCAGCTTCTTCTGGAGCGAGGACGAGATCAACCAGCGCCTGGAGCGCCTGATGCGCGAAGCCTACGCGTCGGTGTCGCAAGTGGCCAAGGAACACAAGGTCACCCTGCGCACGGCGGCGTTCATCGTCGCTTGCACGCGCATCCTGCAAGCGCGCCAGGTGCGCGGCCTGTACCCCTGATACCCGATACGGCGGGGCGTCCCCGGACGTCACGCCGAGGAGGGCAGGAGACAAAAACGGAAATCGCCCCGCAAGGGGCGATTTCCATTTGCGTGGCTGCAAGCGCATCACGTTGCGCGCATGGATAGCACACCGACATTGCAGGCCTGCGGGCGCCGCGCCCTACGTGGGGGCTGTCGGCAGGACGCCACATCCCCCTCACTTTTTTGCGGCCTAGGGAATTTCCCAGCTTGCGTTACAAGAACTGACACATTGCGTCCCTAGAATTCGTTCCTGCCATGCGCCGAGCGCGCCGCACGCGATGCGTGCCAGCCCGGATGCGCATGTCTGTTCAATCAATGGGAATTTGCAATGAAAAAGACTTTGTTCGTCACCGCCATGCTGGCCGCGTTCGGCGCAACGGCGCAAGCGGAAACCTCGGTGACGCTCTATGGCCTGATCGATACGGGTATCGGCTACCAGCGCATCAAGGGCGATGGTTACCATGAGTCCAAGGTTGGCATGGTCAATGGCGTGTCCAGCGGTTCGCGTTGGGGCCTGCGCGGCGCCGAGGACCTGGGCGACGGCCTGAGCGCCGTGTTCACGCTGGAAAGCGGCTTCAACTCGGCCAACGGCACGTCGGGCCAGAACAGCCGCCTGTTCGGCCGCCAAGCCACCATCGGCCTGAAGAGCACCTCGTGGGGCCTTCTGGAACTGGGTCGTCAGACCAACATCGCCTCGAAGTACTTCGCCGCGATCGATCCGTTCGGCGGCAGCTACGGCCAGGCCAACGTCGGCGTGGCCTTCAGCGCCGCCAACACGGTCCGCTACGACAACATGGTGCAGTACTCGACGCCGTCGTTCAGCGGCCTGCAGTTCGGCATCGGCTACTCGTTCAATGCCTCCGACACGACCACCGCGCAGACCGGCTTCAAGACCGCCGACAACACCCGCGCCATCACGACCGGTCTGCGCTATGTCAGCGGCCCGGTGAACGTGGCGCTGACGTATGACCAGCTGAACCCCGCGAACCAGTTGAACACCGACGCCACGCCCAAATCGTGGATGATCGGCGGTTCGTACGACTTCGAAGTGCTGAAGCTGGCGCTGGCCTACGGCCAGACGCGTGACGGCTGGTTCACCGGCCAGGGCGCCAATGCCTTCGGCAGCGGCAGCCCCACGGCCAAGGGCTTTGGCACCAACGTGGCGGTGTCGGGCTTCAAGGCCAATTCCTACCTGGTGGGCCTGAGCGTGCCGATCGGCGGCGCCAGCAACATCCTGGCTTCGTGGCAGCGCGCCGACACCGACAGCACCAAGCTGACCGGCGACGACGCCACCATGAACATCTACAGCCTGGGCTACACCTACAACCTGTCCAAGCGCACCAACCTGTACGCCTTGGGTTCGTATGCCACCAACTTCGCGTTCACCGACGGCGTGAAGAGCACCGTGGCCATGGTGGGCGTGCGTCACCGCTTCTAAGACGAGAGGCGCGCATGGGCGGCGCTTGGGCGCCGCCCTGCCGCCGCGGTTGCACTGAGCGGACTGGGCGTCTTACCCGGCCACAGACGCGAAAAAAGCGGCCACCTCCCTAGCTCCATCCTCAGTCCGCTCAACCGAACCCCGGCTTGCTGCCGCAGGGAGCGCCCGCGCAGGCCGCGGGCGTTTCCAGGGGCGGCTTATGAAGCCGGCAGCAGCTCAGGCTTCAGGATCCCGCGCAGTTCCGAATACGGAATGTTCAGCTCGGGTTCGCCATGCGAGTACGGCGCGATGGAATAGGCGTCGTACTTGACCACGATGCCCTCGCGCGTCAGCGCATAGTTATCGCTTTCCTGGAACGGCCACATCTTGTTGTAAGCCGTCGGATCGCGGCGCGCATCCGGATTGCCGGCCAGCCACTTGGCATGCGCCTGGCGCAGCGCCGCCACGTATTGCGGATGGCGGCCCGGTATCAAGGCTTCTTCCAGGCTCATCACCCGGCCGCGGCTGCGTTCCCAGTTCAGGTACTGGGTGGCCGGAATGCCGTGCGCCGCGCCGGTGAGGAACTGCTCGGTATGCAGTTCGACGGCCACGATGTCACCCACCGTGTCCTTCACGCTGGCCTTGAAATAAGTGGCGTCGCGCGGGCGGGCCACCGACCAGAAATACTGCGTGTATTCGGACAGCGTGTCGTAGGGGCCGCGGCGGTTGGCGTCGGTGCCGGTCATGTAGGCCAGCACGTGGTCCACCAGCGCGGTCAGCTTGGGGATGCCGGGAAACGCGACGCTGTCGATTTCGATGCGGGGGCAATCGCCCTCGCAGCCCGGCTTGCTGGACGCCCACTTGATGCGCTCGGTGGACAGGTCGCCGACTTTTTCCGGCGTGGACGCCGAGGCCGGAGCCTGCGTGGCCAGGGTGATGTCCGCGGGCGGCGTACTGCCGCAGCCCGCCAAAGCCAGCAGGGCCGCGCCCAGGATGAGACCGCTTATCGCGCCTTGCGGCGTGAATGTGCGACGCATTGAAACTACCTCCAGAAAATCGGGGCGCGGCCGTTCAGGGCACCACGCCGGTCCACTCGGGCGTGGCGAACTTCTCGGCCGCCTGCGCCTGCGCACGCGCCAGCGTGTCGCTGCCTATCTGCCCGGGGGTCAGACGGTGCAGGCCGGCAAAAGTTTCCACCATGCGGTCGATGATCACTTCCCGCGCCAGCCCGGTCTGGGTGCGCAGGGGATCGACGCGCTTCTTGGCGCTGGTGGTGCCTTTGTCGGACAGTTTTTCGCGGCCGATGCGCAGGACCTCGACCATTTTATCCGCGTCGATGTCGTAGGACATGGTGACATGGTGCAGCACTGCGCCGCCGCGGCGGGCCTGCGCCGCGCCGCCGATCTTGCCGATGTCCGAGGCGATGTCGTTGAGCGGCTGGTACCAGGCCTTGATGCCCAGGCCCTGCAGGGCGGTCAGCACCCAGGCGTCCAGGAAGGCGTAGGACTCCTGGAAGCTCATGCCATGCACCAGCGCCTGGGGGGCGCTGAGCGAATAGGTGATGGAGTTGCCGGGTTCCATGAACATCGCGCCGCCGCCGCTCACGCGCCGCACGACCTGGATGCCATGGCGGCGCGCGCCTTCGGGGTCGACTTCGTTCTTCAAGGATTGGAAGCGGCCGATCACGACCGCGGGCGCGGCCCATTCCCAGATGCGCAGCGTGGGCGGACGCAGGCCGGCGCCGACCTCGTCGGTGATGACGGCGTCCAGCGCCATGTGCAGCACCGGGTCCTGCGGCCCTTCATGGATCAGCTGCCAGTCGTAGTCGTTCCAGTCGGTGCGCGTCATGCCAGCGCCCTCCGCAGCACCACGGCAACGGCCTCGGCCGAGAAGCCGAACATTTCGGCATCGGCGGGCAGGGCCGATTGCACGGCCAGCGCCAGTTCCAGTTCGCCGGCGTCGGCCGGCAGGCCGTTCAGGCCGCTATTGATGGCGTCCAGCGCCTCGGGCGGCTCAAGAAAAAAGTCGCCGCTGATGCGCACGTCGGCCAGGCGGCCGTCGCGCACTTCCAGATCCGCGACGACCAGTTTGCCGCCGGGGACTTTGTATTCGCCATGCATGGGCGCTCCTTGCTGTATCAGTACCAAAAACTACAGGCTGAGCTTCATGCCGTCATGGCTGGCTTTGAAGCCCAGGCTTTCATAGAACCTGCGCGCGTCGGGCCGGGCGCGGTCCGTGGTCAGCTGCACCAGGCTGCAGCCCTGGATGCGGCATTGCTCGATCGCCCATTCGAACATCTTGCGTCCGAGGCCCGCGCCGCGCGACGACGAGGCGATGCGCACGCTCTCGATCTGTCCGCGCCATTGGCCCAGCCGCGACAGGCCGGGTATGAACGATAACTGCAAACAGCCGACCAGGTTCGAGTCCTGCTCGACCACGGCCAGGAATTGATTGGGGTCCTGGCCGATTGCGGCAAAGGCGGCAGCATAGCGCGGGTCCAGCGGCAGCGCGGGATTCTCGCGCGTGGCGCCGAGTTCATCGTCGGCCAGCAGGGCGACGATGGCCGGCAGATCCCCCAGGCGCGCGCGGCGGAAAACCAGTTGCGGGTCGGGCATGGCGGCTCCTTCAGCGGGTGGTGTTCTGGGCGGTCTGGCCGAACAGGATGCGGCGCGATTCCTCGTCGCTGATGGACGGCGCCGTGTTGATGGTGTCGGCCAGGGCATAGGCGCGCTGCGTGGCGGGGCGGGCCGCGATGGCGTCGAACCAGCGCTTGAGGTGCGGGAACTCGTTCAGGTCCTGCCCCTGCTTGGCGTGCGGCACGATCCAGGGATAGGCCGCCATGTCGGCGATGGAATAGTCGCCGGCGACGAACTCGCGGTCCGCCAGGCGCTTGTTCAGCACGCCGTAGAGGCGGTTCGTTTCCTTGACGTAGCGGTCGATGGCGTAAGGGATGCGCTCTTGCGCGTAGCCGGAAAAGTGGTGGTTCTGGCCGGCCATGGGACCCAGGCCGCCCATCTGCCAGAAGAGCCACTGCGACACTTCAGCGCGGCCGCGCACGTCGGCGGGCAGGAATCGGCCGGTTTTCTCGGCCAGATACAGCAGGATGGCGCCCGACTCGAACAGCGAGATCGGCGCGCCGCCGCCGGCCGGGGCCTGGTCGACGATGGCGGGAATGCGGTTGTTCGGGGCAATGGCCAGGAACTCGGGCTTGAACTGATCGCCGCGGCTGATGTTCACCGGATGGATCTTGTAGGGCAGGCCGGTTTCTTCGAGGAACAGCGTGATCTTGTGGCCGTTGGGGGTGGTCCAGTAGTAGAGATCGATCATGGGATGTCCTGTGCGTCGCGCCGGCGGCGGCCGGCGCAGGGAAAGGCCATGATAGCGGGGCCGGCTTCGCGCCGGCCCCAATAACCGGGGGGCGGGTACGGGTTTGCCCCGGGGGCTTGCCCTGGCAGCGGCCCGCGTTCAGGCCGTGCCCGCGCGCGGCCGCCCCGGCAGGCGCCAGCTCCAGTTCAGGCTTACGCCCGCCGCCGCCAGGAAGATCATGGCCACGCCCGCGATCTGCGTGGCGTCCATGCGGTGGCCGTAGACCATGAAGTCCAGCAGGATCGCGACGGCAGGATAGATGAAGCTCAATGCGGCGGTGGACGTGGTAGGCAGCTTCTGGATGGCCGAATACATCAGGATGTACATCAGGCAGGTGTGGATCAGCCCCAGGGCCACCAGGTAGCCCCATTGCAGCGGCGCGGCGGGCAGGGCGTTGAAGTCCGCCATGGGCAGCAGCATCACCGCGCCCAGCGTCACCTGCACCAGCGCCAGCACCTGCGGCGGAATGTGCTTGAGCCGCTTGACGATGATGGCGGTGACGCCATAGAGCGCCGCCGCGCCCAGCCCCAGCATCAGCCCCGACAGATAGGCGCGGCCGTCCGCGCCGCCAGCTTCGGACAGGCGCAGCACCAGCATCAGGCCGGCGAAGGCCAGCACCGACCAGGCCAGCTTGCCGCGCGTGGGCCGCTCGCCCAGGAACAGCACGCCCAGGCCGATCAGGAAGAAGGGCTGCACGTTGTAGACCGCGGTGGCCAGCGAAATGGACGCCAGCCGATAGGCGGAAAACAGCAGCACCCAGTTCAGCACCAGCGCGGCGCCCGCGGCCAGGGCCAGCATCAGCGTGCGGGCGGTGAACAGGCCCGGCTTGAGCAGGCCGCGCGCCCAGCAATACACAAACAGGGAGAGGGCGCCGAACACGCAGCGGAAGAAGACCACGTTCCAGGCGCTTTGCCCCGACTCCAGCACAAACACGCCGAGGGTGCCGGACAGGGTCATCGCCGCGGCCATCTGGGCCAGGCCCACGCGTTCTGATGAGGGATTCATGAGGGTTCTCCAGGGCCTTGCGGCCACGATATTCGATGGAGAAATTATCCCAGGCGGATCAAGCTGGTTATATGATGTTGATGTGGTGAATCGATTCCGAAACCTTTGTTTAGGTGGAATTTATGCAAAACGACCTAAAAAGTGAAAACCCGGTCCTGGACGGTATCGACCGCCGCCTGGTGGAGATGCTGACCACCAATGCGCGCACCACCACGGCCGACCTGGCGCGCCAGGTCGGGATGTCCGCGCCCAGCGTCGCGGACCGCCTGCGGCGGCTGGAAGAATCGGGCGTGATCCGGGCCTACACCCTGGACGTGGACCCGGTCGCGTTGGGCTACGCGCTGGAGGCCATCGTCCGCATCCGCCCCTTGCCCGGGCAGCTGCGCCACGTGGAAGGCCTGATCCAGCAGATTCCGGAATTCGTGGAATGCGACAAGGTGACGGGCGACGATTGCTTCATCGCCCGCGTGGTGCTGCGCTCGATCTCGCATCTGGACGGCATCCTGGAGCGCGTGACCGAATTTGCGGAAACCAATACCGCCATCGTCAAGTCCCACACGGTGCGCCGCCGGCTGCCGCCGCTGCGCTGACGCGCGGCTCAGACCGGCGCGGACAGCGCCTTTTCGATGTCGTCCTTGATGCCGGCCGGGGTGTCGGTGGGCGCGTAGCGCTTGATGACCTGGCCGTCGCGGCCCACCAGGAACTTGGTGAAGTTCCACTTGATGCCCTCGGTGCCGAAGACGCCGGGCTTCTCGCCCTTGAGCCAGCGGTAGAGCGGGTGGGCGTCCTCGCCGTTGACGTTGATCTTGGCGTAGAGCGGAAAGGTGATGTCGTACTGCGTGCTGCAGAAATTGCGGATTTCGGCTTCGTCGCCGGGTTCCTGGTGGCCGAACTGGTCGCAAGGAAAACCCAGCACCGCGAAACCATCGTCGTGGAACGAGCGGTAGAGTTCTTCCAGGCCGGCGTACTGCGGCGTGAAGCCGCATTTGGAGGCCACGTTCACCACCAGCAGCACGCGGCCGCGGTACGTGTCCAGGGACTGTTCCGTGCCGTCGATGGCGCGGGCGGAAAAATCGTAGAGGGTGCTCATGCGGGCTCCTTAGGCGTCCGAACGCGAGGGCGTCAGCGCGCCGGCTTGTTGTCCAGCGAGTGTAGCCCCGGCATCGCGGCCGTAGTAGCGCGTACCCCACAAGGTCAGCAGCAGGACGGCGGCGGTGATGCCGGCCGACATCCAGGGCAGGTCTGTCAGCGGCAGGCCGTGGCCCAGCGCCACGCTGCCCAGCCAGGCGCCGCCCGCATTGCCCAGGTTGAAGGCGCCCTGATTGAGGGTCGACGCCAGGTTGGGCGCGTCGGCCGCCTGGTCCACGATCAGCGTCTGCAGCAAAGGCACGACGGCAAAGCCCAGCACGCCCCAGATGAAGGTCATGACCAGCATGGGCGCCAGCGCGTGGATGGCCTGGCTGAGCGCCAGGAAGACCAGCAGCAGGCCGATGAAAATGCGGCGAAGCGACACTTCCAGGTTGCGGTCGCCCAGCTTGCCACCCAGGGTGCTGCCCACGGTCAGCGCCACGCCGAAGAGCAGCAGCACGCCGGTGACGCCGCGTTCGGACACGCCGGTCACTTCGCGCAAGAGCGGCGCGATGTACGTCAGCACACAGAACAGCGCCGCGGAGGCCAGCACGCTGGCGGCCAGCGGCCAGACCACGCGCACGTCGCGCAGCACCTTGAATTCGCGCAGGATGTTGCCGGGCTGCATGGGGATGCGGGCCGGCAGCCAGGCGGCCAGCGCGGCCACGGCCAGCAAACCGATGCCGCTGACCACCCAGAAAGTCGAGCGCCATCCGGCCACCTGGCCCAGCGCCGTGCCCAGCGGCACGCCCAGCACGTTGGCCAGCGTCAGGCCGGTGAACATCAGCGCAATGGCGCTGGCGCGCTGGTTGCGCGGCACCAGGTCCGCGGCCACCACGGCTCCCAGGCCGAAGAAAGCGCCATGGCAGAAGGCGGTGAACACGCGCGCCGCCATCAGCAGCGCGTAGTTCGGCGCCAGCGCGCACAGCAGGTTGCCCACCACGAAGGTGCTGGCCAGGCCGATCAGCGTGGCCTTGCGCGGCAGCCTGGCGGTGAGGATGGCCATGATGGGCGCGCCGATCACCACGCCCATGGCGTAACCGGTGATCAGCAGGCCTGCGACGTCAATGCTGACTTGCAGGTCGGCGGCGACGTTGGGCAGCAGGCCCATGATGACGAACTCGCTGGTGCCGATGCCGAAAGCGGCGGCGGCCAGCGCGATAAGGTGCAGGGGCATGGGACAGGGCCGGGACGAAAGGAAGGCGCCGGCGCAAAGAGAAGGCAAGGGCGGAATTCTAGGGCAGCGCCGCGCAAGCGTCGGGGGAAAGCCCTATTCTGAATAAGGGTATACCCTTAAATTGACGCGACGCGGGCCTTTGGTCCGGACCGGCCGCGACGTCGCCAAGGGCTTGCGCGGCGCGGGGCCATTGGGCGGGTTTCGCCGCAGCCGTCCTATCATGTCCATCAGATCCAAATGCGCGCGCTGTAGGAGAAATCGGCAATGGAAGGAATGATTGAACGCCTGGAGGCGATGCTGGCCAAGGGCACGGACAACATGCTGCTGCGTTTTTCGCTGGGAAAGGCCTACGCGGAGCAGGATTGCTTCGCCGATGCCGAGCCCCATCTGCGCGCGGCGCTGGCATTCGATCCCGCCTATTCGGTGGCCTGGAAATGGCTGGGCAAGGCGTGCCTGGGACAGGGCGACAAGAGCGGCGCGCGCGCCGCCTGGGAATCGGGCCTGCAGGCCGCGCAGGCGCGCGGCGATCAGCAGGTGGTGAAGGAGTTGCAGGTGTTCATCAAGCGCTTGGACAAGGAGGCTGCGGCTGGGCACGCGTGAGCCGGAATACCTCGATGGCGTGGCGCAGCTCCTCGGTTTCGGCCCGCTGCGCAACCGTCCCAGGCGCATCCGCTATGCCGGTGTGCACGTCGCGGGCCAGGCCGACCAGATTCCTGCGCGTGGCCTCCAGCGAAAATCTTAATGCGCCGATCTCATCGTCCGGATTGCCCGGCGCCAGCGGCGTGCCCAGATTGCCGGCCGCGATCTGCCGCGTGAAGTCGGTGGCCGTGGCCAACAGGCCGGACAGGGAGCGGCCATAGGCCCAACCCGATGCGAAGATCAGGCAGACGCCAGCGGCCAGCACTGCCGTGGCCAAGGCCAGTTGCTCGATATTCAGGTTGGCCGCCATGCCATGCAGCGCGAAGCCGCCGGCGGCCAGGAACAGCGCGGACGAAAGTCCCGCCCAGGCCAGCATGCGCGCGCGTATGCCCGACGCCCGCCAGTCGCGCAGACGCGCCAGCGGGCCTCCGGGCAGGATCCGCCCCGCGCGCAACCGCAAGCCGCCGGTAATGCCGGTGCGCAGGCGCCGGTAGGCGCTGTCCGCGGTGTCGATCTGGGCGCGCGTTGGTTTGACGCGCACGCAGGCATAGCAGACGGTGACGCCTCGCTCCACCACCGGGGTGATGCTGGCCAGCGACCAATAGTGGCCGCCATGCTTGCGCCGGTTCTTGATCACGCCCGTCCATGACTGGCCCCGCTGTATCGTGCGCCACAAGTCGTCGTAGGCGGCCAGCGGCATGTCGGGATGCCGCATGGTGTCATGGCCCTTGCCCATCAGATCCGCCTGCGTGTAGCCGCTGACCTCCAGGAACGCCGGATTGGCGTAGATGATGCGGCCGCGCGCGTCGGTGCGGGTGATGAGGCACTGCTCGTCGTGCAGCGTGTATTCCTGGTCGTGGACCTGCGGATGGTCGCGCATGGCTGTGTCGTCCTGCGATCGGCGTTGGCGGAATGTCGTAGACCGATCATCCGGGACGCGGACGGAAGCGGCGTTGACCTAGGTCAAGCGGGGCCGACGTCGTTCCCGCTCGCGGCCAGCGTCTCAGGCCGGCGGCAGCCCGCTGAACGCCTCCAGCGCGCGCAACCGGCTCTGGGCCAGGTCGACAATGGGCAGCGGATAGCCGGCGGCGGCGCGCTCCATCGGGCTGGGATCATGGATGGCGCGGCCGTCCAGATGCGCCAGTTCCGGCAGCCATTCGCGCAGGAACACGCCGTCCGGATCGAACTTGCGCGACTGCGACAGCGGATTGAAGATGCGGAAGTAGGGCACGGCGTCCGCGCCCGTGGACGCGCTCCATTGCCAGCCGCCGTTGTTGGCGGCGAGATCGCCGTCCACCAGCTGCGCCATGAACCAGGCTTCGCCCAGCCGCCAATCGATCAGCAGGTTCTTGGACAGGAACATGGCCGTCACCATGCGCAGGCGGTTGTGCATCCAGCCCAGCGCCAGCAACTGCCGCATGGCCGCGTCGACGATGGGAATGCCGGTCTGGCCCTGCTGCCAGGCATGCAGGTCCTCAGGCGCGTCGCGCCACGGCACCGCGGCGGTCTCCGGCTTCATGGGCTGGTGCATGGACAGCGCCGGGTAGGCGGCCAATAGATGCTGATAGAACTCGCGCCACAGCAATTCGTTGATCCAGGTGGCGGCGCCGCGCTTCCCGCCCTCTATTTCCCCGTGGTTTGCGGCCTGCGCCGCGCGCAAGGCCTGGCCCGGCGACAGCACCCCCGCCGCCAGATAGGGCGACAGGCAGCTGGTGGCGGGCAGCGAGGGAAAATCGCGTTCTTCCTGGTAGGCGTCGATGACGCCGTCGGCAAAGGCTTCGAGGCGTTCGCTGGCCGCGTCCTCGCCAGCGGGCCAGAGCGCGCGCACAGGCTCGGCGGGCGCAGCGAAACCCTCGAAGGCCGCGGGCAGCGGATCCGCCGGCCAGGGCGGCGGGGTCTGCGCGCGCGGGGCGGGCAGGGCGCGCAGCGGCGCCGTGCGCAGCCGTTCGCGGCAGGCCCGCGCGTATGGGGTATAGACGCGGTAGCACTCGCCCTTGCCGGTCAGCACCGTGCCGGGCCGCAGCAGCGAAGCGCCATGATGCAGGGTCCAGTCCACGCCCAGGGCTCGCAGGCTGGCGGCGACCGCGGCATCGCGGCGGCGTTCGTTGACGGCCCATTCGGCGTTGGCGTGGACCTGGCCGATGGCGTGGTCGCGGCAGAAAGCGGCCAGCGCGTCCGGCGCCTCGCTCCAGTCATGCACCGTCAGCAGCCGCAACGGAATGCCCAGGCGGCCGAGTTCGCGAGACAGTTCGCGCAGATTGCGCAGCCAGAAATCCACCTTGGCCGGCGCGTCGCCGTGCTGCCGCCATTGGCCGGGCGCGGCCAGGAACAGGGCGGTGACCGTGCCGGCTTCGGCGGCCGCGGCCAGGGCAGGGTTGTCATGCGCGCGCAGGTCGGTGCGCAGCCAAAGCAGCGTGTTCATGGGTGGTCCAGGGCAGGGGCGGCGAGGCTGGCATTCTATATTGCGCCCGCCGCGCGGACGCGCCGGCAGACCGGCCTTGGAAGACGATGTAAAAACTACGAGTAGATGTGTCCTGGCTTGCGCCGGCTGGCGCCGCGGGCCTCGCGGGGGAAAGCGGCCGGCGCGGCCGGATTGCGCCGCTTTGCGGTCAAACCATGAAACACGCTGGCGCGCCGCGGATATTGACGCCGCCTGGTCCCCGTCCTGTAATTCAAATAAACGACTAGAGCAAGATGAACGCTATGGGAAATCTGATGGACCTACGCCCGTCTTTTCTGAGGGGCCGCACACCCGCAGGCAACGCGTCCCGCGACGTCTTGCAAAAACTCTGGCGCTCGGTGGATCTGCCCGGCGAATCGCTGGACCATGTGGTGTTGACTGGCGCCGATCCGGTACTCCCATCGTCCTTCGCTGTCGGCATGGCGGCGCAGACCAGCATGGCCGCGGCCGCGCTGGCCGCCGCGGAGATCTGGAATCTGCGCGGCGGCGCCAGGCAGCAGGTCGGCGTCGACATGCTGCACGCCGCGCAGGAATGCCGCAGCCACTACACCATCAACGGCATCACGCCCAATCCCTGGGACCCCATCACCGGGCTGTACCGCTGCGGCGACGGCGGCTGGGTCCGAATCCATGCCAATTTCGCTCATCACCGCGATGGCGCGCTGGCGCTGCTGGGCTGTCCGGCCGGCGAAGACACTACCCGCGCGATGGTCGAGCGCGCCTTGAGCCGCTGGAAGGCCCTGGACTTCGAACAGGTGGCCGCCGACGCGGGCCTGCCCGTGGCCGCCATGCGCAGCTTCGACGAATGGGACCGCCACCCCCAAGCCCTGGCGGTGGCCGCGCAGCCCCTGCTGACCATCGAGCGCATCGGCGAAGCCGATCCGCGTCCCTTGCCCAAGTACGGCAATGGCGCCCGGCCGCTCAAGGACATCCGCGTGCTGGACCTGACCCGCATCATCGCCGGCCCGGTCTGCGGACGGGCGCTGGCGGCGTACGGCGCCGATGTGATGCTGCTCAATTCCCCGCATCTGCCCAACATCGACAACATCATCGATACCAGCCGCGGCAAGCTGTCGGTGCTGGCCGATCTGGATACGGCCGACGGCCGCATCGCGCTGGGCAACCTGCTGCGCAGCGCGCACGTGTTCGTGCAGGGCTACCGCCCCGGCGGCCTGGCCGCGCTGGGCTTCGGCCCGCAGGACGCGGCGCGCATCCGTCCGGGCATTGTCTACGTGTCCTTGACCGCCTATGGCGACAAAGGTCCCTGGGCCGGCCGCCGCGGCTTCGATTCCCTGGTGCAGACCGCTACGGGCTTCAACCACGCCGAGGCGCAGGCCGCGGGCCAGGACACGCCCAAGCCCATGCCCATGCAGATCCTGGACCATGCCTCGGGCTACCTGATGGCGTTTGGCGCGCAAGCCGCGCTGGCGCGCCAAATGACCGAAGGCGGCAGCTGGCATGTGCGCGTGTCGCTGGCGCAGACCGCGCATTGGCTGCGCGGCCTGGGCCGTGTCGAGGGCGGCCTGGCCTGTCCGATGCCGGGTTTCGAGGGCCTGCTGGAAACCGAGCCCTCCGGCTTTGGCGAACTGGTGGCTCTGCGCCACGCCGCTCAGTTCTCCGATACGCCGGCCCGCTGGACGCGTCCGTCCAGCCCGCCCGGCACGCATCCGCCGGTCTGGCCATTCAACTAGAAACACCCGCTCAAGCCTGCGCGCCGCCGGCGTCTGGCTGGAAGCAGCGCGTCTCCAAGCAAGGGCCGCGGTTTCATCTGCGGTTCTGTCTGATTTTCATGTAAGCGCCTCAGCACGGCCCCGGAGCCTGTGGCCGGCGCTCTGCCTGCACTTCTTGCGTCCAGCCATGGCTGAGGCGCTTCCATCTCTTCCCACGCAAGCCCGCCCGATACCGCCATGCGCAGCTATCGGGTTTTCTGTTATGGAATCAATAAATTACATATTGATATCAACAGTCATATAAATAGCATGTCGTCATATTTTGTCATTGTTAAGTAACAACCAGAATCCCCGGGTGTAGTCGCTGGGAGTGCGCGCAGGACTTCGTCCTGGATGTGGCTCAGAACGGATCCGCCGACGCCGCAGTTCAGTAGCTTGGCGACTTTGCCTGGCCGGCGCATCTCCCGCCCGCGGGATTCCTTTCAGACAAGGTCATGACGATGCTGAAGCCATCCAAGGCACACGCTTGGTGCATAGCGGCTGCGCGCCAAGTCAGAAAGGCGCTGTGCGTGGCGCTTTCCAGTTTGCTCCTGTTCCAGGGCTGCGCCGCGCCGCTAGCCGGCGAACACCGCAAGCCGCTCCCCGACGCCGAAGGCCGCGCCGCATCCGCCAGCATTGCCGTTCAGGACCGGGCGCGGGCGAAGGATCCAAGCGCGGCCGCGGCCAGCGCGCCTATCCCCGGCGGCATGGATCCCGCGCCCGATCTGGAGGGACGCCCCTTGCCCGCCAATCCCAACCAAATGGCGAGCGCGGACGCCAGGTCGACGGCCAGCGGCAAGGCCATCGGTGCAGCCCAGCAAGCGGCGGAAAGCTGGCTGCGCCAGTTCGGCACGGCCAGGCTGGACCTGCTGGGCAGCTTCCATGGCGGCGCTCTGGATATGTTGTTCCCGCTGCGCGATTCCGGGACGAGTCTGATTTTTTCCCAATTCGGCGCGCGCCGGACCAATCTGCTGCAAGAGTCATATCGGACCACGGTCAACCTCGGGCTGGGCTACCGCCATTTCGGCGATGGCTACATGGCTGGCGTCAACGCATTCCTGGACCAGGACGTGTCGCGCGGCCATCGGCGCCTGGGTCTGGGCGGCGAATGGTGGGCGGATTATCTGAAGCTCAGCATGAACGGCTATTTCCGGCTGAGCGACTGGAAGCGTTCGCCCGATGCGCGGGACTATCAGGAACGCCCGGCCAGCGGCTGGGACATCCGGACCGAAGGCTATCTGCCGCAGTATCCGCAGTTGGGCGGCAAGCTGATGTTCGAGAAGTACTACGGCGACGAGGTCGGGCTGTTTGGCGCCAGCAACCGGCAAAGAAATCCCAGCGCCTGGACCCTGGGCGTTTCCTATACGCCGGCGCCGCTGGTCACGCTGGGCCTGGACCATCGCATGGGGCAGGGCGGGCAGTCCGACACCAGCTTCAAGCTGGGCCTGAAGTACGCGCTTGGCGTGCCTTTGGCCAAGCAGTTGCAGCCGGGTGAAGTCGCGCGCAGCCGCAAGCTGGCCGGCATGCGCATGGATCTGGTCGAACGCAACAACGAAATCGTCCTGGAATACAAGAAGAACGATCCCATGACGATACAGCTGCCGGCGGCTGCTTCCGGATATCCTCGGACGGCCCTCAGCTTTCCGGTAACGCTGACGGGCGCGGATGCCGCGCCCCGGATCGAATGGTCCGGTTCCGCGGCGCCGTTTGCGATGCCATACAGCGGCGGCGCGTCCGCATCGCTGATGCTGCCCGACTACCGCAGCGGCGGCATCAACAGCTATCAGCTGATGGCGTCCGCTACGGATGTGCACGGCCGCAAGATCAGGTCCAACGTCATGACCGTGAGCGTCAACCCGCTCAGCGTCAGCGTCGCGCGTTCCAAGGCCGCCGCCATGGCGGACGGCGTGGACAGCGTCCGATTCACGGCCCAGGTTCGCGGCGTCCAGGCCGAACCCATGGGGGGGCGCACCGTCACATGGGTACTGCAGGGGGCCGGCACGATCCGGGAGTCTTCGGACCGCACCGATGCCGATGGCGTGGCGTACGCCCTGGTCAGCAGCACTGTCTCGGGCACGATCGGGGTCGAGGCAATCGAGGCGCAAGGGTTCAAGGGCAGGAGCGAGGCAGAGTTCCTCGAAGCGCCGGGCACGGCCAGCGTGGCGCTGCTCGTTGCGCAGCCCGCGTCCATTCTTGCAAACGGCAGGGACAAGACTGTATTGAAGGCGACAGTCAAGGACGGCAAGGGCAACGCAGTGGGCGCGGGCGTCGCGGTGAACTGGACCGCCACCGGCGGGCGGCTTTCCAGTAACAGCAGCAATACCGACGCGAGCGGCATTGCCGTGGCGGAACTGCTGTCCGCCACTGTTCCAGGCCTTGCGGCCATCACCGCCAGGGCCGGAGCCGAGGATCCGGGCAAGACGGGATCCGTCGCATTCCTGCTCGATGCATCCGATGCCCAGGTGCTGCGGCTCACGCCAAGCAAGACCACCGCCCTGGCCGATGGCCTGGACACGGTGACCTTCACCGCCACCGTCGCGGATGGCCGAGGCAATCCGGTGGGAGCGGGCGTCGCCGTCAACTGGGGCGCCAGCTTGGGCACGCTGGGCGCCGCTTCCAGCAACACGGACGCGAGCAGCCAGGCCACGGTCGTACTGACCGCGCCGACCGCGGCTGGCGCGGCGACCGTCACCGCCAGGGCCGCAAGCGGCGACCCGGGCAAGACCGCCGCGGTCGCGTTCGTCGCGGATGTCGCTAACGCGCGCGTCGTCCAGCTCACGCCCAGCCAGGCCAGGGGCACGGCCAATGGCGCGGATGCCGTGGTTTTCACCGCCATGGTTGAAGACGGCCGCGGCAATCCGGTGGGGGCGGGCGTCACCGTCAACTGGAGCGCCAGTCTTGGGACGCTCGCCGCTACCAGCGTCACCAACGCCAGCGGCCAGGCTTCCGCCTTGCTGATCGCGCCGATCGTTCCCGGCACGGCAACCGTCACGGCCCGGGCGGCGGATGGCGATGCCGGCAAGACCGCGTCAGCCGTCTTCGCGGCAGACGAACTGAGGGCCCGCGTGGCCGCGCTAAGCCCAAGCAAGACCACCGGCCTGGCCAACGGCACTGACACCGTCACACTCACGGCCACGATCGATGATGGCAGAGGCAATCCGTTGGGGGCGGGCATCGTCGTCAACTGGAGCGCCGATCGGGGCTCGATAGGCGCTTCCAGTATCACCAATGCCAGCAGCCAGGCCACCGTCGTCCTGACCGCGCCTACCGCGACCGGAGCGGCGACTGTTACCGCCAAGTGCGCGCCGGCCCGCCAGGCGAAGAGCGCCGGCGGAGATCCCGGCAAGACCGCCGCCGTCGATTTCATCGCTGACGCCTCCAGCGCCCACGTCATCGAGCTGGCCGCGAGCAAGACCGACGCGGTGGCTAACGGCGCCGATACCGTGACCCTCCGGGCCGTCGTCGTCGACAAGCAAGGCAATCGGGTGGGCGCAGGTGTTACCGTCAACTGGAGTACAAGTCTGGGCCAGCTCCCGGCGGCCACCACGACCGATAGCAAGAGCGAAACCTCGGCCGTCCTGATCGCGCCGACTTCCACGGGCGTCGCGACGGTTACCGCCAAGGCTGCGGGCGGCGATGCGGGGCAGGTGGTGTCTATCACCTTCATGGCCGACGCGTCGACCGCCCGTGTGGCGACAGTCGCGGCGAGCAAGACGAGCGGCTTGGCCGATGGCACGGATACCGTGACCTTCACGGCCACGGTTGCGGACGCCAAGGGCAATCCGGTGGGCGCGGGCGTCCCGGTCAACTGGGGCGCCAGTCTGGGCACGCTGGCTGCGACGGTCAGCAAGACCGACGCCAACAGCCAGGCCTCGGCTGTATTGACCGCGCCGACTGCGGTGGGCACGTCGACCGTCAACGCCCGGGCCGCGGGCGGCGACGCGGGCCAGACTGCCACGATAGCCTTTACGGCCGACGCTTCCAGCGCCCGAGTGGTTAGTTGGGCGTTCAGTAGCAATAGCTCGCCGGTACGGGCCAATGGCGTAGACGCCATTATCCTCAGGGCCCACGTGAAAGACGCCATGGGCAATCGCGTGGCCGGGGCGACGGTCGACTGGACCACCAGCCTGGGCAGCCTTGCTAGCGCGACAAGCGTTAGCGACGTCACTGGCGAGGCTCTTGTCAAGCTGGTGTCCACCACCGCCGGTGAAGTTGTCGCCACGGCCAAGGCAGGGGCGGCGGATCCGGGCAAGATCTTGCGCGTGGGTCCCTTCGTGGCCGATCCCGCCACCGCCCGCGTGGTCGTGCTTACGCAAAACAAGACCAATGGCGTCGCCGATGGCGCAGATACGGTGAGATTTACGGCCACGGTACAGGACGCACACGGCAATGCGATGATGAGGTGGGACGTCAACGGCACGCCGAGGCCGCTCGACATTCCCGTCAATTGGACCACTTCCGGCGGCAGGTTGGCCGCAACTGCCAGCAGCACCGATGAGACCGGCAAGGCCACAATGGTATTGACCGCGCCGAAGGTTGCCGGCAGCGTGAATGTCACCGCCATGGCCCCTGGGCGGGATGCGGGCCGGACAGCCAGCGTGACCTTTGCGGCCGCCACGCCCCGCACCCGCGTCGGCAGCGCTTCGGCCAGCAAGACCAGCATCGTGGCCAATGCCCGCGATACCGTGATCTTCACGGCGGTAGTGCTGGACGGCAACGGCAATTCAGGAGGCGCAGGCCACGTGGTCAACTGGAGCACCGATCTTGGCACGCTGGAGGCGTCATCCACCAGGACCAACGCCAAGGGCGAGGCCACGGTTGTGCTGACGGCGGGAAAGCTCGCGGGGCAGGCCACGGTGACTGCCAAGACGGGCGCAGACGATTCGGGCCGTGCCTTCCGCGTGGCATTGACCGCTGATCCGATAACCGCCCGCGTCGCTTCCTTGGCCAGCAGCAAGACCTCTGCCCGGGCTGACGGTCAGGAAAAGCTGATCCTTAAGGCGACGGTGAAGGATGCCAACGGCAATCTGGAGGTCGCGGGCGTCACGGTCAACTGGCGGACCAACCTCGGCACGCTGGCCTCGGCAACCAGCAGTACGGATAGCAATGGCGTTGCCACGATGGAACTGCGCGCGCCAGGCGCTCCAGGTATCGCCGTGCTTACCGCGAGGGCAATCGCGGCGGACGGGGGCAAGACCGTGCGCGTGGAGTTCATATCGTCGAGTACGATCCCGCCGCGGCCATGGCAATGAGCAGGCATGTGCGCGGATACATGCGGGACTGCCGTCATGAACGGACTTGCGGCCGAACAGTAGCGGCGCATGCCCGCCAGCGCCGCCTACTGCTTGGCCTTCCAGTCGCGCAGTGCGCGCATGGTGTTGGCCACGTGGGAGTCCGGATTCATGTCGGTGTATTCATACAGGATCTTGCCTTGCGGCGAGATCACGTAGGAGATGCGCTGCGCGTACTCGGGACGCTTGTCGTGGACCGCGTCGTAGGCCTTCATGATCTTGCCATCGCCGTCGGCCGCTACCGCGAACTTGCCGCGGCATTCGCTGACCGAGAACTTGTTCAAGGTGTCGATATTGTCGGTCGACACACCGATGACGGTAGCGCCCAGGGACTTGTAATCATCGGTGGCTTCGGCGAAGTTGTGCGCCTCTATCGTGCAGCCCTGGGTGAACGCGGCGGGGAAGAAATACAAGACCACCGGACCTTGCTTGAGCGCCTCGCTCAGCGAGAACGTGTAGACCTTGCCGCCCAGCGATGCCTGGGTGCTGAAGTCCGGGGCGGGCGCGCCCACGTCCAGCGCGGCCTGGGCCGAGGGACCGGCCAGCAGGCCGCAGAGGAGTAACCAGGGGGCAATGCGCTTCATCGGAATCTCCAGGAATTTCAGGGGCCGCGCGGCAACGGGTCTACTGTAGCCGTGCAGGAGGCGAGGGTCCAGTAAGCGGCGCGGCGGCGTCGCCCGTCCTAGTCGCGTCCGGAGCCGCCGCGGCCATTCCCGTTGCCATTGCCGTCTCCGCGCGGTTGGTCGCGCTGCTGTTGTTGACGCGCCTGCTGCTGGGCCTGCTGGTCGCGCTGCTGTTGTTGACGCGCCTGCTGCTGGGCCTGCTGGTCGCGCTGCTGTTGTTGACGCGCCTGCTGCTGGGCCTGCTGGTCGCGCTGCTGCTGTTGACGCGCCTGCTGGTCGCGTTGCTGCTGCTGGCGTTCCTGCTGCTGGGCCTGTTGGTCACGTTGCTGTTGCTGACGCGCCTGTTGCTGGGCCTGCTGGTCGCGTTGCTGTTGCTGGCGTTCCTGCTGCTGGGCCTGTTGGTCACGTTGCTGTTGCTGACGCGCCTGCTGATCGCGCTGCTGTTGCTCTCGCGCCTGTTGCCCCTGCGGCTGCTGGGGGCGGCCTGTCTGCCCGGCAGACATATCGCGTCCGCGTTGCATGTCGCCGTGGTCCGCGTTGTTCCGGTCAGCGCCGCCGCGGTTATCGCGCCCGTTGTTGTCCTGGCCGCGGTCGCGTCCGTCGCGTCCATTGTCCGGACGCTGGCCTTCATGCGGCCGGCCATTGGATTGATGGTCCACGTAGGCCTGGGGCGGCCGGCCCTTGTTGTGGTCGTAGAACTGAGCCCGGTTATTGCCGGCGTCGCGCGCGTAGCCGCGCTGTATGTCGGTCTGCGGAGAATGGCGGTCCTTGCGCGCGGCAAGTTCGCGCGGGTCCGCGTTGCGCCGGATGCCGGATGGGCCGCCGTGGTAGCTGACGCGGCGGTTGTCCACGTTGTTCACGACCACGGTGTGGTTATAGACATTGGTCACGCGCGTGACGTTCACGTTCGTGACGGAACGGTTGTAGTAGAAGCGGTCGCGCTTCCAGTAACCGCCCACATAGCCCAGGCCGTTGTAGCCAAAGCCGTAGTTGATTCCGCCATAGAAGCCCACGTGTGGACCCCAATAGCCGGGGGTCCAGAGGTAGATGCCATTGCTGAAGCCCCAATAACCGGGTGTCCAGAGCGCGCCGGCATAGGGCGCGAGCACCCATGCGCCGGGTACCCAGAAAAACCCGTAGCGGTTCAGGCTCCAGTAGCCCGGCACCCACATATAGCCGTCGGCGGGCGCTGGCGGCTGGACATAGACGGGTAAGGGCGGGGGCGGCTGGGGGCTGCGGTCCACCAGCGCCAGGTTGGCGTTGGCGGGATCGCCGTCGTCATAGACGGGCGCGGCGGGCGCCGGCGGCGGCTCATAGGTCTGCGCCGCCACGCTGGCACAGGCAGCCATCAGGACAGCCGCGGCCAGAGGGCGCGGGCGCAGGATCCGGGAACAGGTATTCATGGTTTTTCCTTGGCGCAACGGGCGCGCGGATCAATAGCCACGATAGTAGTAATGGGGGGCTGGATACGCCGGGTAGTAATAATGCGGCGTGTAGTAGACCGGCGCGGGACGATAGTGCGCGGGCCTGGCGGGTACGACCACGCAACCGGTCAAGGCGCTGGTCATGGCCAGCATCAGCAATAGGCTTTTCTTCATTTTGCGACTCCTGCCGAGCGCCTGGCGTGGTTCACGCCTTTTTTGCGCTCGTCAGGATTAGGCCACAGGCCGGTCTCCACGGTTCTGCACTGTAATCGTTCCGAAACAGCTTTCCGGTGACGGATATTTGCGCCTGCGTGACCGTCGATGTCGTTCGTATCAATGTCCGCGCAAAAGAAAAGGGGCCGCCTCGGCGACCCCCTCATAGCGCGTAGCGCCGTGTTACGGCTGTCAGTTCCAGCGGCCGCCGTTACCGGCGAGGCTGAAGCGGCCCGCGCCCATGAAGGCGATGGCCAGGCCGGTGAACAGGAACATGCCTTGCAGTTCCAGCGCCCAGCCGCCGTTGTTGGTCATGCTGCTGATCTGGCCGGAGTGGGCCAGCAGGATGGCGACGACCATGTTGATGGCGATCAGCAAACCGCCCAGGCGGGTGTAGATGCCGACGATGAGCAGCACGGGGGCGAGGATTTCGCCGACGTAGGCGCCATAGGCGAGGAAGCCGGGCAGGCCGTGCGAGGACAGCATGCCGCTGATGCCGCCGACGCCGCCGCCGGTCAGTTTGAACAGGCCATGCAGCAGAATCAGAATACCGAGGGTCAGGCGCAGGATCAGCTTGCCGGTGTCGTCGGATTTGATCATGGTGAGTTTCTCATCTATTGGTTGAAAGGGGACCGCGGCCGTTGGAACAGGGCGCGAGCCTTTGGTTCCGCGCCCCGGTGATCGCGGGCAGGGCGGCCGCCGGGGCAGGCCGCGCCATTATTGCAAAACCCGAGCAAAACCATCAAGTTTTTGTCGCCCGCCGACACTCAGAACTCTTCCAGATAGCGCATGCGGAAGCGCCGGCCCTTGATATTGCTGTTGGACAGACGCGAGAACGCCTGCTTGGCGATCTGCCGGTCCAGCGCCACATAGGAGTTGAATTCGGTGATGTTGATCTTGCCAACCTGCTCGAACGTCAGGCCGCCGTCGCCGGTCAGCGCGCCCAGCAGGTCGCCCGGGCGCAGCTTGTCCTTCTTGCCGCCCTGGATGCACAGCGTGATCATGGGCGCGCGCAAGGGACGATCGGCCTTGGGCCGCAAGGCCTTGATGTCGCCCCACACCAGCGGCGCGCCCTGATACTGCTCGATCAGGTTGGCCCAGCGCATCTCCTCGGGCGAGCACAAGCTCAGCGCCAGGCCCTTTTGTTCGCCGCGGCCGCTGCGGCCGATGCGGTGCACGTGGACCTCGGTGTCCTTGGTCACGTCGACGTTGATCACGGCGCCCAGGTTCTGGATGTCCAGGCCGCGCGCCGCCACGTCGGTGGCCACCAGCACGGCGCAGCTGCGGTTGGCGAACTGGATCAGGATTTCATCGCGCTCGCGCTGTTCCAGGTCGCCGTTCAGGGCCTGGGCGCTGATGCCTTCGGCCTGCAGCCGTTCCACCAGGTCGTGGCTGCGGATCTTGGTGTTGCAGAAGGCCAGCGTGGATTCGGGGCGGAAGTGCGCCAGCAGGCGCGTCACTGCGTCGAGCCGGTCCTTTTCGTCGATTTCGTAGAAGATCTGCTCGATGCGGCTGGCGTCATGCTGCGCCTCGACCTTGACCTCGGCGGGATTGCGCAGGAAGCGGGCGCTGAGCTTGCGGATGTTGTCGGGATATGTTGCCGAGAACAGCAGCGTCTGGCGCTTGGTCGGGCAATGCGAGGCGATGGCCACGATATCGTCATAAAAGCCCATGTCGACCATGCGGTCGGCCTCGTCCAGCACCAGGGTGTTCAGGCCCGACAGGTCCAGGCTGCCGCGCTCCAGGTGATCCTGGATCCGGCCGGGCGTACCCACCACCAGGTGCGCGCCGCGCGCCAGCGATTCGGCTTGGGGACGGGCGGCGGCGCCGCCGCACAGGGTCAGGATCTTGACGTTGGCGATCTGGCGGGCCAGCCGGCGCAACTCCTGTGCGACCTGGTCCGCCAGTTCGCGCGTGGGGCAGACCAGCAGTGCCTGTGGGGTCAAGCGCGCGGGATCGAGCTTCTGCAGCACGCCCAGGCCGAAGGCCGCGGTCTTGCCGCTGCCGGTCTTGGCTTGCGCAATGAGGTCGCGGCCTTCCAGGATGAGCGGCAGGCTCTGGGCCTGGATGGGTGTCATCTGCTCGAAGCCCAGGCTCTTCAGGTTGTCGAGCAGGGCGGGCAGCAGGGGCAGGGAGGTAAAGGAAGTGTCGGTCACGATAGAAGAGTGTCGCTTTCTGCCCGGCATCGGCCTGGCGGCAAAAGGAAGGGGCGGCTGCGTCATGAGGCAGGCGCGCGTACGCCCAAGAGTGTAATGCCTGCGGCCGATGGCCCTTGCAACAAAGGCGGAACATAGCATTCCAGACGCGCCCCTGGGCGGGCGGGAGCCGCCGGCCGCTAGGCGTCAGGCCCGTAGGTGCCGGCCAGCGCCCGGGCGGCCTCTTGCATGCGCGGCAACCAGGCGCGCGCGCCTTCGATGGACAGCCGGGCCACCGGTGCGTGCAAGGCGACCGCGGCGATGGCGCGCGTGCCATGCAGAATGGGCACCGCCATGCAGACGATGCCCAGCAGGAATTCCTCGCGGTCGAAGCTCGCGCCTTCCTTCTTGATGGTGCGCAGTTCCTGTTCCAGCGCGGCCACGTCGCACAGCGTGTTGGGCGTGTAGCGCGGCAAGGGCGCCGCGGCCAGCAGCCGCTGGCGCGCCTCGCGCCGCATGTGGGCCAGGAACAGTTTGCCGCTGGCCGAGCAATGCAGCGGCACGCGCGAGCCCGATTGCAGGTTCACCCGCAGCGGCCAGGCGGTTTCGACGCGGTCCAGGTAGATGACCTCGTCGCCGTCCAGCATGGTGCAGTTGCAGGTTTCGCCGATTTCGTCGACCAGGCTGTCCAGGATGCGGTGGCGTTCGCCGCGCAAGGGTGAATTCAGCAGGGTTTCACGTGCCAGCGCGCTCAGGCGCGGGCCGCTGACGTAACTTTTGCCGGCGGGCTCGCGCAGCAGCATGCCGGCGTCGACCAGCCGCGACAGGATGCGCAGCACGGAGGGCTTGGGCAGGCCGGTGGCGTCCGTCAGCGCAGCCAGCGATACCGGCTGCCCCGAGCGGGCGACCTGTTCCAGCAGGGTCAGCGCGCGCAGCGCTGCGGAGGATTCGTCTTTCATCTTTCAATAATTGAAGATTCGGCGGCTTGCTGCGCATCGTCGCACGGATTTTGCAGAAAATGAAACGCCATGGGCTGGGAACGGGCAGGTTTCTGCTGCAGTATCGGATCATGCCGGCCCAGATGCAATCCGACACCGCCGGCCTGCCAGGAGAGAGACCATGAGCAGCAAGCAACACATGACCCCCAGCGAAGCGTTTGTGGAAACGCTGGTCGCGCAGGGCGTCAAGGACGTATTCGGCATCGTCGGCTCGGCCTTCATGGACGCGCTGGACCTGTTCCCGGCGGCCGGCATCCGCTTCGTGCCGACGGTGCACGAGCAGGGCGCCGCGCACATGGCCGACGGCTACTCGCGCGTGACGGGGCGCCACGGCGTCTGCATCGCGCAGAACGGCCCCGGTATCACCAATTTCGTGACCGGCGTGGCGGCGGCGTACTGGGCGCATAGCCCGGTCGTGGCCATCACGCCCGAGACCGGCACCGCGGGCATGGGGCTGGGCGGCTTCCAGGAAACCGAGCAGTTGCCGATCTTCTCGCGCATCACCAAGTACCAGGCCCATGTGAACCGGCCCGACCGCATGGCGGAATTCACCGCCAAGGCCTTCGACAATGCGCTGGCCGAGCGCGGTCCGACGCAGTTGAACATCCCGCGCGACTATTTCTACGGCGAGATCGACGTGGCCATTCCGGAACCGCGCCGCATCCGCCGCGGTCCGGGCTCGGAAGAGGACCTGGAGGCGGCTGCGCAAATGCTGGCGCAGGCCAAGTTCCCCGTCATTGTGGCGGGTGGCGGCGTGCTGTTCTCGGAAGGGCAGGCCGAATGCGTGGCTCTGGCCGAACTGCTGGGCGCGCCGGTGGTCACCAGCTACCTGCACAACGACGCATTCCCCGCCAGCCACCCGCTGTGGTGCGGCCCCTTGGGCTACCAGGGCGCCAAGGCCGGCATGAAGCTGCTGTCGCAGGCCGACGTGGTGCTGGCGCTGGGCACGCGCCTGGGACCCTTCGGCACCTTGCCGCAGCACGGGCTGGACTACTGGCCGCAGGGCGCGCGCATCATCCAGGTGGACGCCGACCACCGCATGCTGGGCCTGGTGCGTCCGGTGTCGGTGGGCATCTGCGGCGATGCCAAGCCGGCGGCTGCGGCGCTGGCGGGCAAATTGCGGGGACGCGAGATCGCTTGCGCCGCCACCAAAGGTGGCCGCGCCGAACAGATCGCGGCGCAGAAGGCCGAATGGGAAAAGGAACTGGACAGCTGGTCGCACGAACGAGACGACTGGAGCCTGGACATCATCGAGCACGGCGGCGGCCGCATGCATCCGCGCCGCATGCTGCGCGAGCTGGAACGCGCCATGCCCAAGCATGTCATGGTGTCCACCGACATCGGCAACATCTGCTCGGTGTCCAACAGCTATCTGCGCTTCGACGAGCCGAACTCCATGCTGGCCGCCATGAGCTTCGGCAATTGCGGCTACGCCTTGCCGGCGCTGATCGGCGCGAAGCTCGGCCGGCCCGACCGTCCGGCCGTGGCCTACGTGGGCGACGGCGCCTGGTGCATGAGCTTCCAGGAATTGCTGACCTGCGTGCGCGAGAAGATACCGGTGACGGCCGTGGTGTTCCACAACGGCCAATGGGGCGCGGAAAAGAAGAACCAGGTGGACTTCTACGGCCGCCGCTTCGTCGGCAGCAACCTGAAGAACCCGAACTTTTCGGAGTTGGCGCGGGCCATGGGCGCGGAAGGCATCAGGGTGGAGCATGCCGACCAGGTGGGCGCCGCCTTGCAGGCCGCATGCAAGGCGCAGTCCGAAGGCAAGACCACCGTGCTGGAGATGATGGTCAGCCAGGAACTGGGCGACCCGTTCCGCCGCGACGCGCTCAAGCAGCCGGTACGCTTCCTGGACAAGTACAAGCAGTACGTGAACCAGCCTTTCCATCCGGGCGAGGTGCCGCTGTCGATCGATCCGGCCAAGCGCTGATCGCGCAGCGTGCGTCCGGCGTGGCGGCGGCCGCGCCGGATTTCTTCCGCCAGGCGCCGCGGATCTCCGCGGCAGGAGCAGACAGAAATGGAAAGCGATCGCTTGTTCGAGCCGCTGCGCAATGCCGCGCTGTCGGCCGGCCGCTTGCGCACTGCGGTAGCGTATCCGCTGTGCCCGACCAGCCTGGGCGCGGCCGTGCAGGCGCGCGACGCCGGCTACATCGAACCGGTGCTGGTCGGCCCGGCCGCCAGGCTGCGCGTCCTGATGGCGGAACTGGGGCTGCGCGACAACGAAGTGGAAGTGTTCGACACGCCGGATGACGAGTGCCAGGCCGCGCGCGCGGCGGCGGCGCTGGCCCGGGACGGCGCGGTGCGCATGCTGATGAAGGGCAGCCTGCACACGGACCACTTCATGTCGGCCGTGGTGGCGCGCGACGCCGGCCTGCGCACCGATCGGCGCATCAGCCACGCCTTCGTGATGGCGGTGGCGGCGTACCCCAAGCTTTTCATCCTGACCGACGCGGCCGTCAACATTGCGCCCACATTGCAGGAGAAAGCCGACATCGCGCAGAACGCCATCGACCTGGCGCGCGCGCTGGGCGTGGACCGCCCCAAGCTCGCGGTGCTGTGCGCTACGGAGTCCGTCAATCCTTCCATGCCCGCCACGCTGGACGCGGCGGCCCTGTCGAAGATGGCGGACCGCCAGCAGATCCGCGGCGGCGAGATCGACGGCCCCTTGGCCTTCGACAACGCCATCTCGCGCGAGGCAGCCGATCAGAAGGGCATCGTCTCGCGCGTGGCGGGCGATGCCGACATCCTGCTGGTGCCCGATATCGAGGCCGGCAACATGCTCTACAAAGAGCTGACCTGGCTGGCCGGCGCAGGTACCGCCGGACTGGTGCTGGGTACGCGCGTGCCTGTGCTGCTGACCAGCCGCTCCGATTCCATGCAGGCCCGCGTCAACAGTTGCGCAGTCGCTTCGCTGTACGCGCGGGCGCTGGCAGCCTGAATCCTGACCGTCCGCGGGGCTGGCTCCAAAAAGTCCGGCGGTTTGGTACTAAGCCTGGACCAGCAGGCTGGATACGCTAGCCCCAAGGCCATCCGATGAATGGCTCGTGACACTGGACATCAAGGGGTAGAACATGCGCAGCGCAAAAAAATGCCTGACCACGATACTGACGGCGTTGGCCCTTGCGGGCGGGGCCATGGCTGCGGACGCGCCCAAGTCCGGCGGTACGTTGGTGATAGGGTCGACGCAGGTGCCGCGGCATCTGAACGGCGCGGTGCAGTCGGGCATCGCAACCGCCTTGCCCAGCACGCAGCTGTTCGCCAGCCTGCTGCGCTACGACGCCGAATGGAAGCCGCATCCCTATCTGGCGCAGTCCTGGGAACTGGCGCCGGACGGCAAGTCGCTGACCCTGCATCTGCGCAAAGATGCGGTATTCCATGACGGCAAGCCAGTGACTTCGGCCGACGTGGCGTTCTCGGTCATGGCGGTCAAGAAGAACCATCCGTTCCAGACCATGTTCGCGCCTGTCGAGGCCGTGGACACGCCGGATCCCTACACCGTGGTGCTGCGCATGAGCAAGCCCCATCCGGCCATCCTGCTGGCGCTGTCGCCGGCCCTGATGCCGGTGCTGCCCAAGCACATCTACGACGATGGACAGGACCTCAAGAGCCATCCGCGCAACTCGGCCGACGTGGTCGGATCGGGTCCGTTCAAGTTCAAGGAATTCAAGCCGGGCCAGGAAATCGTGCTGGAGAAGTTCGACAAGTTCTTCCTGCCCGGCAAGCCCTACCTGGACCGGATCGTGGTGAAGATCAATCCCGACGCCACCAATCTGCTGATCGGGTTGGAGCGCGGCGACATCGGCGTGTTGCCCTTCATGACCGAGCCCACCATCCTGCGGCGCGCCAAGGAAAATTCCGCCATCGTCATGACCAGCAAGGGCTATGAGGGCATAGGCGCCCTGAGCTGGCTGGCTTTCAATACGGCGCGCAAGCCCTTGAACGACGTGCGGGTGCGGCAGGCCATCGCCTATGCCACCGACAAGGGCTTCATCACCAAGGCGCTGAACGCGGGCTTCGCCAAGCCCGCCGACGGGCCTATCATCGGCACCAGCCCGTTTGCCACGCAGGATGTGGCGAAGTATCCGCTGGACCTGAAGAAATCCGAGCAACTGCTGGAAGAGGCAGGCTACAAGAAGGACGCCAAAGGCGAACGCCTGTCGCTGACGGTGGACTACATGCCGGGTTCCGACGTGCAGGGCAAGAACGTGGCGGAATACCTGCGCAGTCAGTTGAAGAAGGTCGGCATCGCGGTGCAGGTTCGCGCCTCGCCTGATTTCCCGACCTGGGCCAAGCGCATCGCCGGCAAGGATTTCGACATGACCACGGACATCGTCTTCAACTGGGGCGATCCGGTGATCGGCGTGCACCGCACCTACCTGTCCAGCAATATCCGCGACATCATCTGGACCAACACGCAGTCCTATTCCAACCCCAAGGTGGACGAACTGCTGGAACAGGCCGGCACCGAAACCGACGCGGACAAGCGCCGCGCGCTGTACGCCGAATTCCAGCGCCTGGTCACGGCCGACGTGCCCATCGACTTCCTCACGGTCATTCCGTACCACACCCTGTCGCTGAAGAAGGTGCACGGCCTGCCGGACGGCATCTGGGGCGTTATATCGCCCATGGACGACACCTACCTGCAGTAGGGTGGAGCCGCCATGACGCGCTATCTCTTGCGCCGCCTTGCCTATGCGCTGGTGCTGCTGCTGGCCGTGGTGACGCTGAATTTCCTGCTGATCCACATCTCGCCGGGCGATCCGGTCGAGACCATTGCGGGCTCCATGGGCGGCATCAGCGAAGAACTGCGTGCGCAGCTGCGCGCGCAGTACGGGCTGGATAAGCCCTTCCTGACGCAACTGGGCATCTACCTGATGCAGGTGCTGCGGGGCGACCTGGGCTATTCCTATTTCTTCAACGTGCCGGTGGCGCAGCTGATCTGGGACCGCGTGCCTGCCACGCTGCTGCTGGTGGTGACCTCGGTGCTGAGCGCGTTCCTGGCCGGCACGCTGCTGGGCACGCTGGCCGCGCGCAAGCCCAATGGGCCGCTGTCGCAAGGCATCACGCTGTTGTCGGTGGTGGGCTACTCCGCGCCGGTGTTCTGGACGGGCATCATCCTTATCATCCTGTTCGCCTCGGCGCTGCCGATCTTCCCGGTGTCGGACATGCGTTCCGCCGGCGGGCCGCAGGACGGCTGGGCGGGTGTGCTGGACGTGCTGCATCACCTGGTGCTGCCGGCCTTCACCCTGGCCTTCGTCTACCTCGCGCAGTACAGCCGGCTGGCGCGCGCCAGCGTCATGGAGGCGCTGTCGGCCGACTACATCCGCACCGCGCGCGCCAAGGGCTTGCCGGAACGCTCCGTGCTCTACAAGCACGCGCTGCGCAACGGCGTGCTGCCGGTGGTGACCATGCTGGGCCTGCAGTTCGGCAACGTGCTGGCCGGCGCGATCCTGGTCGAGACGGTCTTCAACTGGCCCGGGCTGGGCCGGCTGGCGTTCGACTCCGTGCTCAGGCGCGACTATCCCACGCTGCTGGGCATCCTGCTGTTCGCCTCGCTGCTGGTGGTCGTGATGAATCAGCTTACCGATCTGGCCTATCGCCTGATCGATCCCAGGATCAAGACCTCATGAGCCAGACTCCTCCCGCCGTATCCATCGCCGCCATGCAAGGCCAGGCGGCGCGGCCGCCGGCCCGTCCGTCGTACGAGGCCTTGCGGGTATTCGCGCGCAATCCCGCGGCGCTGGCAGGCGTGCTGCTGCTGGCCGCCATTCTGGCCGTGACGCTCTTTGGGCCCATGATCATGGAGGCGGATCCCTTCGAGATCGCCGGCGCTCCCATGACGCCGCCGGGCGCGGACGCGCTGCTGGGCACCGACTACCTTGGACGGGACGTATTGACCGGCATGGTCTATGGAGGCCGAGCCACCTTGCTGGTCGGCGTGGTGGCGGCCGTGCTGTCCATGGCCATCGGGCTGACGGTCGGCGCGCTGGCGGGCTATTACGGCGGGTGGATCGACGAAACCCTGATGCGCATCACTGAATTCTTCCAGGTGCTGCCGACCCTGCTGTTCGCCATGGTGCTGGTTACGCTGTTTTCGCCGTCGCTGGCGACCATCGCCATCGCCATCGGCGTGGTCAGCTGGCCGGGCACGGCGCGGCTGGCGCGCGGCGAGTTCCTGCGCCTCAAGCGCCGCGAGTACGTGCTGGCCGAGAGGGTGATAGGCGCGGGCGACGCGCGCATCATCTGGCGCGTGATCCTGCCCAACGCGCTGGCGCCGCTGATCGTGTCGGCGACGCTGGCGATAGGCACGGCGATCCTGTTCGAGGCGGGCCTGTCGTTCCTGGGGCTGGGCGACCCCAACATCATGAGCTGGGGCTTGATGATAGGCAGCAATCGCCCCTACATCCTGACCGCGTGGTGGGCGGTGACCCTGCCGGGCGCCGCCATCTTCGTGACCGTGCTGGCCGTCAGCCTGATCGGCGACGGGTTGAACGACGCGCTCAACCCGAACTCGCGGGGGCGGGCATGAACGCCGCGCTGCAGGCGCCCGTGCTGGAGGTCGACAGCCTGAGCCTCGAGTTCCAGTCGCGCGGCCGTGTCGCCGAGGTGCTGAGCGCGGTGAGCTTCGACTTGAACCCCGGCGAAACCCTGTGCCTGGTGGGCGAGTCCGGCTGCGGCAAGAGCATGACGGCGCTGGCCATCATGCGGCTGATACCAGCGCCGGGGCGCATCGGCGGGGGCTGCGTGCGCCTGCGCGGCGACGACCTGGCCGGCCGCGACGAGGAGGCCATGCGCCAGGTGCGCGGCAACAAGATCTCCATGATCTTCCAGGAGCCCATGACGGCGCTGAATCCCGTGTATACGGTCGGCGACCAGATCGCGGAGCCCCTGCGGCTGCATCAGGGCCTGAGCAAGAGCCAGGCGCGCGAGCGCGCCATCGAAATGCTGAAGTCGGTGGGCATCCCCTTGCCGGAGCGGCGCGTGGACGATTATCCGCACCAGATGTCCGGCGGCATGCGGCAGCGCGTGATGATCGCCATCGCGCTGGCCTGCGATCCGGATGTGCTGATCGCCGACGAGCCGACCACGGCGCTGGACGTGACGGTTCAGGCGCAGATCTTCGACCTGCTGCGCGAACAGCAGGCGCGGCGCGGCACCGCGGTGCTGCTGATCACGCATGACATGGGCGCGGTGTCGGAGATGGCCGACCGGGTCGTGGTCATGTACGGCGGACGGGTGGTGGAGCAGGGCGGCGTGCGCGAGATCCTGGCGCAGCCCCGCCATCCCTATACCCAGGGGCTGATCGCCTGTCTGCCGGAGCTGGACCGCGAGCCCGACGACGTGCGCCCGGACCTGCCGGAGATTCCCGGCGTGGTGCCTTCGATCTGGGAGCGCGGCGCGGGCTGCCCCTTCATGGAACGTTGCGGGCAGGCCATGGCGCGCTGCCGCGACGCGTTTCCGCCCCTGACCCGTGTAGGCGAGGGGCAGGAAGTCGCCTGTTGGCTGTATCCGGAGACCGCGCAATGACGTCACCGCAATCTTCCGCCTTGCTGTCCGTGCGCGATCTTGCCGTGCATTTTCCCATCGGCGGGCGTGGCCGCGACGGCAAGCCGGTGGTCGTGAAGGCCGTGGACGGCGTGTCCTTCGAGCTGCAGCGCGGCCGCACGCTGGCGATCGTGGGCGAGTCCGGTTCGGGCAAAACCACCACGGCCTTGTCCGTGCTGCGGCTGGCGGACCCGACCGCGGGCTCCATCCACTTCGACGGTACGGACATGACGGCGCTGAACGGCTCCGCCCTGCGCCGCATGCGCCGCCGCGTGCAGCTGGTGTTCCAGGATCCGTATTCCTCGCTCAATCCGCGCCAGCGGGCGGGCGACATCGTGCGTGCGCCGCTGGACCTGATGGGCATCGATCCGCCCGGCGGACGCGAGGCGCGCGTGGCCCGCATGTTCGAACTGGTGGGCCTGCGCCCGGAGCAGCGGCAACTGTTTCCGCACCAGTTTTCCGGCGGCCAGCGGCAGCGGCTGAACGTGGCGCGGGCGCTGGCCAGTGCGCCGGACCTGATCGTCTGCGACGAACCGGTGTCCGCGCTGGATATCGCCATCCGCGCGCAGATCCTGAACCTGCTGCGGCGCATTCAACGCGAGCAGGGCCAGTCGTTCCTGTTCATCTCGCACGACATGGCGGTGGTGGAGCACATCTGCGACGACATCGCCGTCATGTACCTGGGCAAGATCATCGAGCAGGCCACCCGCAACGCCTTCTTCACGCGGCCGCTGCATCCCTACAGCGTCGCCCTGATGTCGGCGGTGCCGACCGTGAAGGGCGGGCGCGAGCTGGCCGCGCGCCGCGTGCGGCTGGCGGGCGATCCGCCCAGTCCGGTCGATCCGCCGCCGGGCTGCCGTTTTGCCGGACGCTGTCCGGCCGCGCAGCCGCTCTGTACCACGCGCGAACCCGGCTTGCGCGAAGTCGCGCCGGGCCACCGCGTGGCCTGCCATTTCGTCGAATCCCGCGATGGCGTCCTGGCGTCGCCGCTGCAGGGATGAGCCCACCCTCCGATAGAAGGACAGACAGATGACCGAATCCCGCGCCCGAACCACGATCTATGCCGCGCGCAGCATCCTGACCATGAACCCGATGCAGCCCCGCGCCACGCACGTGGCGGTGCGCGAGGGCCGCGTCCTGGGAGTGGGCAGCCGCGAGGAACTGGCGGGCTGGGGTCCGGCCGACCTCGACGAGCGCTATGCGGACAGAGTGCTCATGCCAGGCCTGGTCGAAGGGCATTGCCATCTGCCGGAAGGCGGAATGTGGAAGTTCGTGTACGTGGGCTTCTACGACCGGCGCGGACCCGATGGCAGGCTGTGGGAAGGCTTGAAGAGTTTCGATGCGGTGGCCGCGCGGCTGCGCGAGGCCGAACGCGTCCTGGCGGCCGGCGAGACGCTGATAGGCTGGGGCTTCGACCCGATCTTCTTCGAAGGCGCGCGCATGCGCGTGCAGGACCTGGACGCGGTGTCCGCCGAGCGGCCCGTGGTGGTCATGCATGCCAGCATGCACCTGATGAACGTGAACACGCCCATGCTGGCGCGCGCCGGCATAGACCGCGATACCGACATCGAGGGCGTGACGCGCATGGAAGACGGACGGCCCAGCGGCGAACTCTGCGAATTCGCCGCGATGTTCCCCGTCATGCGCCTGATCGGCAGTCCATTCCGCACCGTGGGCGTATCGGAAGAGGGCCTGCGCATGTTCGGCAAGGTGGCGCAGTGGGCGGGCGTCACCACGGCCACGGACCTGGTCAATGAACTGGGCGACGAGGGTCTGGCGACGCTGGCTCGCATCACCGCCGAACCGGACTATCCCGTGCGCATCGTGCCGGCCGCGTCCGCGCTGACCTACGCGGGCGATCCGCAGCGCTGCCTGGCCAAGCTGGCCGAGGCCCGGCGCCTGAACAACGACAAGCTGCATCTGGGCATGGTCAAGCTGGTGGTGGACGGTTCGATCCAGGGCTTTACCGCCCGGTTGCGCTGGCCCGGCTACTACAACGGCGCGCCCAACGGCATCTGGGTGATCGCGCCGGCCGAGCTGGACGCAATGGTCCAGACCTACCACGACGCCGGCGTGCAACTGCACATACACACCAATGGCGACGAAGCCACCGAGCTTGCGATCGACGCGGTGGATCGCGCCTTGCGCCGCAGCCCGCGGCGCGATCACCGCCATACCTTGCAGCATTGCCAGATGGCCGACGCGGCCCAGTTCCGGCGCATGGCCAGCCTGGGCATGTGCGCCAATCTCTTTGCCAACCACATCTTCTACTGGGGCGACGCCCATCACGCCCTGACCATGGGGCCGGATCGCGCCAGGCGCATGGACGCCTGCGCCTCGGCGGCGCGCGCCGGCGTGCCGTTCTCCATCCATTCGGATGCGCCCATCACGCCGCTGGGACCGCTATTCACGGCCTGGTGCGCCGTGAACCGCCAGACTTCGTCGGGCAAGGTGCTGGGGGAGTCCGAACGCATCGGTGTGGAGCAGGCCTTGCATGCGGTCACGCTGGGCGCGGCCTACACCTTGCACCTGGACCATCTCGTCGGCTCCATCGAGGTCGGCAAGCATGCGGACTTCTGCGTGCTGCAGGACGATCCGCTGGAGGTGGCGCCCGAGAAGCTGAAGGACGTGCGCGTACTGGGCACCGTGATCGGCGGCAGACCCTTGCCACTGCGGGAAGCCTGAGATGGCGGCCCATGGCGCACCGCGAATTGCGCTGACCGTGGTGGGCGGATTCCTGGGCGCGGGCAAGACCAGCTTGCTCAATCATGTGTTGTCCCGCAGCCAGCGCCGCGCGGCGGTCCTGGTCAATGACTTCGGCCCGGTCGATATCGATGCCGGGCTGATCGCGCAGCGCAGCGACCAGGTGATCAGGCTGGCCAACGGCTGCGTCTGCTGTTCCATGGCGGGCGGCCTGGACGATGCCCTGGCGCGCGTGCTGGCGCTGGACCCCTTGCCGGAATGGATCGTGATCGAGGCCAGCGGCGTGTCGGATCCGGGCCGCATCGCGCAGGTCGGCATGTCGGATCCCATGCTGCAGCTTGAGGGCGTGGTGGTGCTGGCAGATGCCGCGAACGTGCGCACGCTGGCGGCGGATCCCTTGCTGGCCGATACCGTGGAACGCCAGCTCAAGGCTGCGGATCTGCTGGTGTTGAACAAGACCGATCTGGCGTCCGCCGCCGAACTGGCGTCGTTGCGTTCATGGCTGCAAGCGGCGACATGCGGGGCCGCGATGGTCGAGACGCGCGAAGGGCGCGTGGACCTGCGCCATCTGCTGGGCGAAGGCGGGTCTTGCGGCCTTGCGCAGGCATGCGCCAGCGGCGCTTGCAACCATGCGGGACACGTCCACGCCGCGATGCCCGACGACCCCGACCATCCATTCCAGAGCTGGCTGTGGCGCGCGCCCGCGCTGCTGGACGCCGACCGGCTCGCCAGCCGGTTGCGCGACGCGCCCAGGCAGCTGCTGCGGGCAAAGGGCTGGGTGCGCACCGATCGCCACGGCCTGGTGCTGGTGCAACTGGCGGGCCGGCGCGTGCGCTACGACACGCAGGCCAGGCCGCCCGAGGATCTGGACGAGCCGTCGCTGGTGCTGATCGGCATGCGCGGCGCCGTTGAGCCCGCGGACGTCGACGCCTGGCTGGCGCCGGCGGCGGCTTGAAGGGCGAGCAAGCATCTGGTGCAAGCGATTCCCCGCTTCTGGTTCTAGACCCTGCCTGGTGCCTCACTTACCTTGGATCTTGAATGCTGGCGCGCTTTGCGCCCGCGTCTACCGGAGGTATGCAATGCAGAAGACCGTCACCGCGGACATGCTGGCCGAATTCGCGGCGGCCTGGAACCGCCACGATATCGACGCCTTGATGTCCTTCATGAGCGACGACTGCGTGTTCGAGACCGTGGCCGGCCCCGAGCGATGGGGCGCGCGGCACGAAGGCCGCGAGGCGGTGCGGGCGGCCTTCGCGGCGGCCTGGGCGAATTTCCCCGATGCGCAGTGGCAGAACGGCACGCATTGGGTCGCAGGCGACCGCGGCGTGTCCCAATCGACCTTTACCGGCACCGCCGCCGACGGCTCCCGCGTGGAGGCGGACATGGTGGACGTCTTCACCTTCCGGGACGGCAAGATCCGCGTGAAGAATGCCTACCGCAAGCAGCGCCCGGTATTGCCGGCCCGCGGTTGAACACGCACCCGCATCCAGCAACCGGAACGCAGCATGGATACTCAAATGTCCTTCCAACCTGTAGGTCCGGCCCCCGCTGGCCGGACGGCGATCAGCGCCTACAACCCGGCCTACGATCCGCTGGTGTCCCCGCCCGGCCGCGGGCAGGACTACGCGCCCACCTACTGGGTCGCGACCGCCGGCGAACCGCCCGAGGATGACGGCCCTGTCAACGGCGATATCGACGCCGATGTGGTGATCGTGGGCTCGGGCTTTACCGGGCTGTCGGCGGCGTTGACGCTGGCGCGCGACTTCGGCGTGAAGGCCGTGGTGCTCGAGGCCAATCGCGCGGTGTGGGGCTGCACCAGCCGCAACGGCGGACAGGGACAGAATGCGTCCGGACGCCTGTACCGTTCGCAATGGATAGCGCGCTGGGGCCTGGCGACCGCCAAGCGTCTGGACGCCGAGATCCGCGAAGGCTTCGAATATTGGAAGAGCCTGGTGGCCCAGGTGGATTGCGACGCGCAACCTGGCGGCCATCTGTACACGGCGCACCGCCAGAAGAAGATGGCGTTCCTGGAAAACGAAGCCCGCGTGATGCGCGAGGTGTTCGGCTATGACGCCCGGATGTTGAGCCGGGAGGAATTGCGCGAACGCTACGTGTACGACCGCGAGGCGGTGGGCGCGATGCACGAGCCGGATGGCGTGGGCGTGCATCCGTTGAAGCTCGCCTATGGCTATATGCGGCAGGCGCGGGCCCTGGGCGTGCGCATCCATCCGGGCAGCCCGGTGCTGGGCTGGCGCGCCGAGAATGGCGGTGTGCGGCTGCAGACTCCCAACGGCTACGTGCGCGCGCGGCGCGTGGCGTTCGCCACTGGCGGCTATACCGCGCAGGGCGTCAACCGTTTGCTGGACAACCGCATCATGCCGGTGCTGTCGAACTCGCTGGTGACGCGGGTGCTGACGCCGGCGGAACGCGATGCAGCGGGCCTCAAAAGCACGGTGTTCATCACCGACACGCGAACCCTGCGCTTCTATTACCGCCTGCTGCCCGACGGCCGCATGCAGATCGGCAGCCGCAGCGCGCTGCGCGGCGCCGACGCGCAGCATCCGCGCCATCTGGCTCTGCTGCGCGAAGGGCTGGCGCGCAAGTTCCCCACGCTGGCGGGCGTGGACGTGGACTATTCCTGGTGGGGCTGGGTGGACGTGAGCCACGACATGATGCCGCGCGTGACCCAGCCCGACCCGGCGCAGCCGGTCTATTACGCCTTCGGCTACGGGGGCAATGGCGTGGCGTTCTCGGCCCACGCGGGCAAGCGCCTGGCGCAACGCATGATGGGCAAGGACGGCGTGGCCTGGGACCTGCCGATCTACGACTCGCCCTTGCCGGGGCATATGTTCGCGCCGTTCCGCAGGCTGGGCCAGGGCCTGCTGTACCGCTGGTACTACCTAAGAGACGAAGTGCTCTAGCGCGTGCAAGTCCGGGCCCTGCGGGGCCTGCTTGCCGTCCGCGGCGCGGCCGCGGTAGCGGTCGACCACCTTGGCCAGTCGGGCAATCCCCGGCTCGATGTGTTCCGGCCGGATCGATGTGAAGCCGACCCGCAGGAAGTTGCGCGGCGCGTCGGCTCCGTTCATGAAGAAGACGTCGCCGGGTTCCACCACCACGCCCTCGGCCAGCGCGGCCTCGGATAGCTCGCAGGCGTTGAGCCAGGGCGGGCCTTGCAGCCAGCAGGACGAGGATCCGGTAATGGGTATGACCTTGAAATCGGGCAGGTGCCGCGCCAGCGCGCGGGCCAGTTCGGTGCCGCGCTCCTGGTAGGCCTGCGATTGCCTGCGCAGCAGCGAATGGTGGTGCCCCAGCGAAATGAACAGCGAAAACGCCCGCTGGATGTAGGCCGAAGGGTGGCGCAGCATGAGCCGGCGCAGGGCGCGCAGTTCCGCGGTGAGTTCGCGTGGCGCCACGATGTAGCCGATGCGCAGGCCGGGCGCGAAGGACTTGGCCAGGCTGCCCACGTAGATCACGCGGCCGTCGCGGTCCAGGCTCTTCAAGGCGGGAATCGCGCCTTCGCCCCAGCGGCTTTCGCTTTCGAAGTCGTCCTCGATGATCAGGCTGTCGGCCTGGCGCGCCAGCGTCAGCAGGTTCTGGCGGCGCTCCGGAGATAGCGTGACCGTGGTGGGGCACTGGTGGCCCGGCGTGACGAAGAGGTAGTCGCAGCCCAGCAGATGGGTGCCGGTGCATAGCCCTTGTTCGTCCACCGGCAGCGGCAGCAGGTTGCGCGTGTGGCTGGCGAAGATGTTGCGGGCGTCGGGGTAGCCGGGATCTTCCATGCCGACCACCGTGTCCTCGTTGACCAGCAGGTCGGCCAGCAGGTAAAGCGCATGCTGCGCACCCACGGTGATGACGATTTCCTCGGCGTCGGCCCAGACGCCGCGGCGGGGCAGCACCTGGGTGCGGATCTGCTCGATCAGTGCGGGGTCGTCGTGGGTGATCAGGTCCGGCGCCCAGCTGCGGATGTCCAGCACCGACAGCGCCTTGATGCAGCATTCGCGCCATTCCGCGGTGGGGAACAGGTCCTGGTCGAACTGGGCGTAGACAAAGGGATAGGGCTGCTTCTGCCAGTCGCGCGGCTTGGTGATGTTGCGTTGCCGGGACGGGCGGAAGCGCAGCCTTTCGTCCCAGCGCACGTCCGGCTCGCCGCCGTCGGCGGGCGGGGCGTCGGCAGCCGGACCGGAATGGCCGCGCATGACCGTGTCGCTGACGAAGTGGCCGCTGCGTTCGCGCGACACCAGATAACCCTCGCTCACCAGTTGCTGGTAGGCGAACACGACGGTGTTGCGCGCGATGCGCAGCTGGTCGGCCAGATGCCGGCTGGACGGCACCGGCGTGCCCGGCGGCAGGTGGCCGCTGAGGATGGCGGACACCAGCATCTGGCGCACGCAGCCCTGCAGGCTGAGGTTGGGCGCGCTTTCGCGTTCGAACAGGCGCTCCCACAACACAGGCTTGAGCATCGAGGCCTGGCTGGACATGACGGCTCCTTGTCTAGGCCGCGCAGCCGGTAGCCGCTGCGCAGGCGCCGCTCTTGAGGATAGAGGAGCCGGATGGGGGACGAAATGAGGGATTGCCCGGGCGCGTTTCAGACCCGTCCCTTCCACGGAATGGCGAACTTCTCCAGATAACGGACCAGCAGGTCGAAGGCGAAGGCGAACACGCCGATCACGATGATGCCCATGATGACGGTGTCGCTGGCCAGGAACTGGGCGGCGTTCAGCACCATGAAGCCCAGGCCGCGGTCGGCGGCCACCATTTCGGCGGCCACCAGCGTGGTCCAGCCCACGCCGATGCCGATGCGCATGCCCGTGAAGATCTCCGGCATGGCGGCCTTCAGGATCACGTGCCAGACCACCTGCGCAGGCGTGCCGCCCATGGCGTAGGCCGCGTGGATCTGTTCGATCGACACCGAGCGCACACCGGCGCGCGCCGCGATCGCCATGGGCGCGAAGATCGCCAGGTAGATCAGCAGGACCTTGGGGAATTCGCCGATGCCGAACCAGATGATGATGAGCGGCAGATAGGCCAGCGGCGGCAGCGGGCGGTAGAACTCGATGGGCGGATCGAAGATGCCGCGCGCGTACCGGTTCACGCCCATCAGGATGCCGACGGGAATGGCGGTCACGCAGGCCAGGAAGAAGGCCCCGAACACCCGCGACAGGCTGGCCAGCGCATGTTCGGTCAGCGTGGAGTTGGCCACGCCGTCGGTCATGGCCGAGACGAACTTGTCGTACACCGCCAGGGGCGAGGGCAGGAACAATGGCCGCACCCAGCCGGCGCTGGTCACCAGGAACCATAGCCCGATGAGCGCCAGGCTGGTGATCAGGCTGATGTGGCCGCTGTAGCCCGCGCCCGGCGCGCCGTAGACCTTGCCCGGCGCGGCGGGCTTGTGTCCCGGGCGGCTGCTAGCCATGGAAGCCTTGGGGGGAGGAGGCTCGCTCGTCGCCATAGATGATGCCGAGGACTTGTTCGCGCATGGCGATGAAGTCGGGACTGGATTTGATGCTGCGGCCATCGCGGGTCTCCAGGTAGCGCCGGTTGAAGTCCGGCGTGAAGGTATGCGTGATGCGGCCCGGGCGGGGCGACATGACGATCAGCCGCGAACCCAGAAACAGCGCTTCTTCGACGCTGTGCGTGATGAAGAAGAACATCTTGTTGGTCTGCCGCCAGATATCCAGCAGCAGCTCCTGGATGGTCTCGCGCGTCAGCGCGTCCAGCGCCGCCATGGGTTCGTCCATCAGCAGCATGGCGGGGTTGCAGGTCAGCGCGCGCGCGATGCCCACGCGCTGCTGCATGCCGCCGGACAGCTGGTAGATCATGTGGCGGTGGAAGTCCTGCAGGCCCACCAGCTCCAGATTGCGGCGCGCGCGGGCGCGGCGGGTTTCCTTGTCCACGCCTTGCAGCTTCAGGCCGAACTCGGTGTTCTCCAGCACGTTCAACCAGGGCAGCAGGGCATGCTTCTGGAACACCACGCCGCGGTCGGCGCCGGGACCCACGATAGGCCGGCCGCCCAGCGTGATCTCGCCCTCGGTGGGCGACAGGAAGCCGGCCAGCAGGCTGAGCAAGGTGGTCTTGCCGCAGCCCGAGGCGCCCAGCGCCACGACGAACTCGCCAGGCTGGATGGTCAGGTTGACGTTCTGCAACGCGATGACCGGACCGCTTTCGTGCAGGCCGGGGTAGGTGACGCTTACTTTTTCCGCGCACAGGCTATGCGTGGCGGACGAGGACTGCATGGTCATGCCGGCTCCCCTGGTTGCGACGGGCTGCGCGCAGCCCTGCGTGGCGCTGGGCAGGCGGCGCCGGACGGGCCGCCTTGGCCGCAAGCGCTCCTTACTTCTCGGCCGCCTTGGCGTACTTGTCGGTGACGTGCGGGCTGTAGTCGGCCAGGGCGCGGTCGATCTGCTTCTGGTCCTTCAGGAATTGGGCGCTGGCCGCGAAGGCGCGCGCGGCGCCCGATTCCTTGCCGCCGCCCAGCCAGACATTGGAGGCCTGTTCCTGCACGGTCGGGAAGACCAGCAGCTGGAGCGCTTCGACCATGTCCTCGGGCTTGCCGCCGATCAGCTTGACGATGCTCTTGACCTGCGGGGAATCGGCGGTCCACTTGGCGCTGTTGGCGCGGTAGTCCGCATAGGACTTGGCCAAAACGCTGGTGAAGGCGGCCATGAACTTCGGATTCTTGGCGGCCCAGGCGCGATCGACCACGATGCCGTCGAAGGTTGGCACGCTGGCTTTGCCGATCTGTTCCGAGTCGGCAATGATCTTGCCGCTCTTGGCGATCTCGGTCAGGGCGGGCGGCCAGACGTAGGCCGCGTCGATGTCGCCGCGCTGCCAGGCGGCCACGATCTGCGGCGGCTGCATGTTCAGGATGCGCACGTCGCGCGGATTGATCTTCCAGACCTGTTCCAGCCCGACCAGCAGATGGAAGTGCGAGGTGGACACGAAGGGCGTGGCGACGCGCTTGCCCTTCAGGTCCGCCGTGCTGTTGATGCCGGAACCGTTGCGCGCCACCAGCGCCTCGGATTTGCCGATGTTGTCCAGGATCCAGAACAGCTCCATGTCGACGCCGCGGGTGGCGGCCGCGGTGATGCCGGTGGAGCCCAGCACGCCGACCGGCACATTGCCGGAGGCCAGCGCGGTGGAGATGTCGCCGCCGGAGGTGAACTGGCGCCAGTCCACCTGGTAGCCGGCGTCCTTCAAGGCCTTGTCGAAACTGCCGTCGGCGATGGCCGTCAGGAATGGCCCCACGATCAACTGGTAGCCGACCACCAGCTTGGTCTGGGCATAGGCGGGAGCGGCCAACAGCGCGGCGGCCAGGCCGGCCAGGGTGCAGCGGCGGATGAGGCGGAATATCGCGTTCATGGAGATCTCCGGGAGGGAACGGCCGCGCTCCGGCGCGACCGGCATGCTGGAGCCAGTTTGCCCGGATGGAGCCAGAACGCTAGGGCCAGATGCCCTAATCAGTAGGAGCCAAAAAGGCCCGGGCCCGCCCGCCGCGCCGGCAACGCCAGTCCTGGCGCGGCCGGCGCGGCGGGGTGCGGCCGGCGAGGCGGCCCGCGATATGCGCCAAAAGGGGGAGAGGGGGATCGGCCTAGCGGATGAGGCTCAGGAACTCGGCCCGGGTCGACGGATTGTCGTGGAATTCGCCCAGCATGACCGAGGTGACCATGGACGAGTTCTGCTTTTCCACGCCGCGCATCATCATGCACATGTGCTGGGCCTCGATCACCACGGCCACGCCGGCGGCGCCGGTCACCGACTGCACGGCTTCGGCCACCTGGCGGCTGAGGTTTTCCTGGATCTGCAGGCGGCGCGCGTACATTTCGACGATGCGGGCGACCTTGGACAGACCCAGCACCTTGCCGTTGGGCAGGTAGGCCACGTGCGCCTTGCCGATGAAGGGCAGCATGTGGTGTTCGCAGAGCGAGTACAGCTCGATGTTCTTGACCAGCACGATCTCGCGCGTGTCGGAGGTGAACAGCGCGCCGTTGACGATTTCGTCCAGGTTCTGGCCGTAGCCGCGGCACAGGTGGCGCATGGCCTTGGCGGCGCGGGCGGGCGTATCGGCCAGCCCTTCGCGGGACGGATCTTCCCCTAGTTCTTGAAGAATGGCGGTGTAGTTCTTTTCCAATGACATCGGGGACTCCTGGGGGCGGCGCTGGTTGCGGCGCTTTACTGTGTAGCGTAGTGCTGCAAGTCTACCTCAGGCCACAAGAAGGGTTTCCCCGCCGGGCCGCCCCAAGGGGAAACAGCCCCCTCGGGGGGCAGCAAGCACGCGTAGCGTGCGCGGCGTGGGGGCTACATCCCGCGGTTCTCGACCGCGTACTTGATCAGCTCGGCCTGGCCGTCTATGCCCAGCTTGCGCTTGATGTTCAGGCGATGGGTCTCCACCGTGCGCACCGACAGTCCCAGCGCCTGCGCGATCTGCTTGTTGGCCTCGCCGCTGGCGATGTGGCGCAGCACGTCGCGTTCGCGCTGCGTCAGCATGGTGGCCGGCGCCGTGGCCTGCGACAGGCGCACCGCGACCGCAGCGCTGAAATAGCTGCGGCCTGCCATGACCGCGTCGATGGCGGTGACGATCTCATGCGCCGGTTCGTCCTTCAGCAGATAGCCGCGCGCGCCGGCCTTGACCGCCTGCACCATGTATTCGGGGTTGTCGTGCATGGACAGCACCAGCACCGCGATCTGCGGGTAGCGCTCGTGCAGCAGGGCGGTCAATTCCAGCCCGCCCACGCCGGGCATGTTCAGGTCCATCAGCGCCAGGTGCGGCAAGGTGCCTCCTTGCAGGTCCTCGGCCAGGCAGGCGGCCAGGAAGGCCTGGGCGGCGGCGGCGTTGCCGGCTTCGCCCACCACCCGCAGTTGCGGCACGGTTTCCAGGCGCAGCCGCAGCCCGTCCCGCACCAGCGGGTGGTCGTCGATCAGCAGCAGCCGGATGGCGTCGGGCTTGTGGTTCATGCGTCGGAACTCGCGGGGAGAGGGGCGGCGGGCAGCGGCAGCCAGGCCTGCAGCACCGTGCCGTGGGAAGTGGAGCGGAAAGTCAGCGTGCCGGACAGCGCGTTCATGCGTTCGCGCATATTGCGCAGGCCGATGCCGCGGCGCGGATCCTGCTGCACCTCGGCATAGTCGAAGCCGCGGCCGTCGTCGGCGATGGTCAGGCGCAGGTCGCGTGGCGAATAAGCCAGCGTCATGTCGGCGCGGGTGGCGCCGGCGTGGCGGATGACGTTGGTCAGGGCTTCCTGGGTGACCCGGAACAGGGCGGTGGCATAGGCCTCGGGCAGCTTCACCGGCTGCCCGGCGGTGTGCAGGCGCACGGCCAGAGGCGGGGCGCCATCCTGGCTGGGAATGGCGAATTCCCGGCCCAGATGTTCGAGTGCGGCCGGCAGGCCCAGGTCGTCCAGCAGCGTCGGCCGCAGGTTGTGCGAAATGCGGCGGACTTCGCCCACGGCGGTATTCAATCGGTCCAGCGCGCCGCCCAAGGGGGTGTCGATATGAGCGAGGACGCGTGGCTCGTCCGGCAGCGTCTGCCGCAGCCGTTCCCGCGCCGCTTCCAGCGACAGCTTGATCGACACCAGCACCTGGCTGATGCCGTCATGCAGCTCGCGCGAGAGCCGTGCGCGCTCGTCTTCCTGCGAACGCACCAGCTGGCGCGCCATCAGCCGCAGCTTGGCGTCGGACTGGCGGTGGTCGCTGATGTTCAAGGCCAGGCCGCAGGCCGCCACGCCCAGGATGGACACGGCGGCAATCCCGGCCACCCAGGCGAACATGCTGCGGATATTGGCCTGGGCGGCGGCGTCGATGCGCTCCAGCGCCTGCTGCACGTCGTCCAGGTAGATGCCGGTGCCCAGCATCCAGCCCCAGCGCTCCAGCACCACCACGTAGCCCAGCTTTTCCTCGGTCTGGTGGGTGGACGGCTTTTCCCAAAGGTAGTGCACCGCTTCGCCGTCCTGGCCGCCGCGCCGGGCGGCGGTCAGCAGATTCTGGATGACGGGCTGGCCCTTGGTGTCGCGCAGTTCCCAAAGGTCCTGCCCAACCAGCTCCGGCTGGCGCGGGTGCATCAGGTTCCTGCCCTTCAGGTCGTAGACGAAAAAGTAGCCGTCGTGGCCGAATTCCATCTGCGCCAGCAGGTCCAGCGCGCGCTGGCGGGTGGCGTCATCGTCGGCCGCCGCCTGCAGGGGGGCGATGGCGCTGTAGGCCAGGTTGACGTAGTGGCGCAGCTCGCCTTCCTTGCTGGCCAGCCAGGCGTTTTCCACGACCTGCTTTTCGCGCTGCGCCAGCTGCAGGCCCTGCACGTAGACGGCCACCGTGATGGCGGCGACGGCCACCAGCAAGGGCACCGCGGCGAGCAGCAGGATTTTCAGGCGCAGCTTCATGAAGGATTTGTATCAGCGCGAACGCGAATATTGCGACGCAGCATTTTGCTTGCCGCAGTCAGGATCGGGAAATTTCAGTCGTGATTTTACGGTTTTCGCCAAATCATGCTGCGGCGCATTGCGTAGTAACACGTAGTGGAATTGCGTAGTTTCGCGCTTGTTGCTGCGTAGTCAAAACGAAATACTAGCGTCCGCGTCGACACGGCGCTGCGTGGACGCGCGCGCGTCCGCCACCCCACAACAATGAGTCTGCCTTCCGCGGGACGATAAAAGCGTTTCACGCCAAAAGCATGGCGGGAGGCTAGAGGAGCACTTATGCAAACCAGCAGTAAGGGACTGGGTCAGCACCTGGTCTGGCTGGCGGTTGCGGTACTGGGCGCGTTCGCGCTGGGCACCGTGGCGCTGGCCAGAGGGGAGACCATCAATGCGCTATGGGTGGTGATCGCCGCCGTATGCGTGTATTTGATCGCATACCGTTATTACAGCCGCTTCATCGCCAAGAACGTGTTCCAGCTGGATCCGACGCGCATGACGCCGGCCTGGAAGCACAACGACGGCCTGGACTACGTGCCCACCAACAAGCACGTGCTGTTCGGCCACCACTTCGCCGCCATCGCTGGCGCTGGCCCGCTGGTGGGCCCGGTGCTGGCCGCGCAGATGGGCTATCTGCCGGGCATGCTGTGGATCCTGGCCGGCGTGGTGTTCGCCGGCGCCGTGCAGGACTTCACGATCCTCTTCATCTCGACCCGCCGCGACGGCCGTTCGCTGGGGGACCTGGTCAAGTCCGAGCTGGGCAAGATCCCGGGCGTGATCGCGCTGTTCGGCGCCTTCATGATCATGGTCATCATCCTGGCCGTGCTGGCGCTGATCGTGGTCAAGGCGCTGACGCATTCGCCCTGGGGCACCTTCACGGTGGCCGCGACCATTCCCATCGCGCTGTTCATGGGCGTGTACCTGCGCTACATCCGCCCGGGCAAGATCGGCGAAGTGTCCATCATCGGCTTCGTCGGCCTGATGGCCGCCATCACCTTCGGCCAGGACGTGGCCGCGCACCCGGTGATCGGCCCCATGTTCGACTTCGACGGCAAGGGCCTGACCTGGATCCTGATCATCTACGGCTTCATCGCTTCGGTGCTGCCGGTGTGGCTGCTGCTGGCCCCGCGCGACTACCTGTCGACCTTCCTGAAGATCGGCACCATCGTCGGCCTGGCCATCGGCATCGTCGTGGTCGCGCCCGAGCTGAAGATGCCCGCGCTGACCCAGTTCGTCGACGGCACCGGTCCGGTGTGGTCGGGCAACCTGTTCCCGTTCCTCTTCATCACCATCGCCTGCGGCGCGGTGTCGGGCTTCCACGCCCTGATCTCCTCGGGCACCACGCCCAAGCTGATCGAGAACGAAACCCAGGCCCGCTACATCGGTTACGGCGGCATGCTGATGGAATCCTTCGTGGCCATCATGGCGCTGGTGGCGGCTTGCGTGATCGAGCCGGGCATCTACTACGCCATGAACAGCCCGGCGGCCGTGATCGGCACCACGCCCGACCAGGTGGCCCAGGTGGTCTCCAGCTGGGGCTTCGTGGTGACGCCCGCGGACCTGATCCAGACCGCCAAGGACGTGGGCGAAAGCACCATCATCTCGCGCGCCGGCGGCGCTCCGACGCTGGCCGTGGGCATGGCGCACATCCTGCACCAGGCCATCGGCGGCCCGGGCATGATGGCCTTCTGGTACCACTTCGCCATCCTGTTCGAAGCGCTCTTCATCCTGACCGCTGTCGACGCCGGCACCCGTGCGGGCCGTTTCATGCTGCAAGACCTGCTGGGCACCTTCGCCCCGTCGCTCAAGCGCACTGACTCGCTGCCTGCCAACCTGATTGCCACCGGCCTGTGCGTGGCGGCCTGGGGCTACTTCCTGTATCAGGGCGTGGTCGATCCGCTGGGCGGCATCAACACGCTGTGGCCGCTGTTCGGCATCGCCAACCAGATGCTGGCCGCGATTGCGCTGACGCTGGGCACCGTGGTGCTGTTCAAGATGAAGCGTGACCGCTACGCCTGGGTCACGGTGCTGCCGACCCTGTGGCTGCTGGCATGCACGCTGACCGCCGGCTGGCAGAAGCTGTTCCACTCCGACCCGCGCGTGAGCTTCCTGGCCCATGCCGACAAGTACAACGCGGCCATCGCCGAAGGCAAGGTCCTGGCTCCGGCCAAGTCCCTGGGCGAAATGTCGCGCGTGGTCTTCAACGACTACATCAACGCCGGCCTGTGCGCGATCTTCATCTTCGTGGTGGTGAGCATCGTGGTGTTCGGCCTGCGTTCGGTGCAGCGCGCGCGTAACGAGAACAAGCCCACCGCCCGCGAAATGCCGTACGAAACGCTGCCGGCCGCCGCCGGCGCGGACTGAGCGCAACAGGGAGACGACGCATGCTGTTCACCAACATGAGTTCCGCGGCCGGCGCCGCCGGCCGCTACCTGGGGCAGACGCTCCGGCTGATGGTCGGCGTGCCGGACTACGAGACGTATGTGGCGCACATGCGGCGCACGCACCCTGACCAGGAGCCGATGACTTACGAAGCATTCTTCCGCGAGCGCCAGGACGCGCGTTATGGCGGGAAGAAGCGGATCGGTTGCTGCTGACAGGAAAGGCCTCGCTTGCGAGGCCTTTTTTTCGTTGGGCGCAGGCGGCGACGGGTTATACCGACTTTCTGCGTACCCTTTCAGCGTAGACCGCCAAAGGCACCGCCCCGATCGCGCACAGCGACATCACCAGAAATCCCCCCGGCGCATAGCTGCGGTACAACGCGCCGCCCAACTGGATGCTGGCGAACATGAAGATCCCTCCCGACAGCAGCGCGTAGAGCGCGATGGCCGACGTCTTGATGGCGGCGGGCACGTGGCGCGTGATGTACCACATGATCGCTGCGTTATTGCCCGCCAGCGTGAAGCACTGCAGCAGTTGCAGGCCCGCGATCAGCGCCGGATCGGTGGTGGCGGACAGACCGGCCCAGCGGATCGCGGTCATGACGGCGGACGCCAGGATCAGCCATTGCGCGCCCGTGCGGGCCAGGATGCGGGGAGCAAGGAAGAAGAACAGGACCTCGCTGGCAACGCCTACCACCCACAGCATGGAAATCAACGCGGTCGACAGGCCGCTGGCGGTCCAGTACAGCGTGGAATAGGAATAGAGGAAGCCGTTGCTGGCCTGGACCAGCGAGGCCGCAGCGATGCACATCAGCAGCGGGCGGTCGCGCAGGACTTCGAGCATGGGCAGGCGGACCGCCGGCGCGGGCGCTTCGCCCGCAGCGGGGCGCGCCGCCCGAGGCAGCAGCCGCACGCAGGCCAGGCAGGCGATGATGAGGACGATGGACAGCCACATCACCCAGTCGGCGTCGAACGTCTTGATCAGGTAGCCGCCCGCCAGGGTGACCACGGCAAAACCCAGCGAGCCGCAGGCGCGCATGACGGTGTAGGAACTCCCCTGGCCCCGACCGCTGGCGATGGCCATGCGGTCCATCAGCGGCAGCACCGCCGGGAACACGGCATTGAGCAGCAGCGTGATGGCCAACAGCAAGCCGGGCGCGCTGCTGAACGGATAGCAGACGAACAGCGCCAGCGATGCCGCCAGCGCCGCCGCAATCAGCGCATGGGCGCGGCCGGTCTGGTCGGCGACGTGGGCGACCACGGGCGTGGACAGGATCTTGGGCAGGAAGGACGTGGCGACGATCAGGCCGATGACGGCGGGATCCAGTCCGCGGCTGGCGAACCACAGGGGCAGAAAGGGGATGCTGACTCCCTGCAGGCCGTAATACAGGAAGTAAAACCCGTGCAGGGCGATGGCGCCTTGCCTGGGGTCGGGGTTGCCGCGCATAGCGATGGAGGGATCCGGCTGAATTGACGCGCCGTAGCATACTCCTAGCCGGACCGGATTTCAGAAGGGAGGGCGCCTTGATCCCGGACATTGGCAAAAGAACGCGTGCGGATTTACGCTAGCGAAGTCGCGGCGCAAGCAAGCCTCGCGCCGCGCGTGTGTTTTCACCATCATTCCTAGGAGTTGCGACCCATGGCCAAGAAACTGGATGAGAAGACCACCAAAGCCCTGAAAGAGCGGCGCAAGCGCCCGCTGGCGACGCCGACCGACCTGGCGTCGGCGGCCACCAGGGATATTTCCGCCGCGCTGAACCAGATACTCGCCGACGTGTTCGCGCTGTATCTCAAGACCAAGAACTTTCATTGGCACGTCAGCGGCCCCCATTTCCGCGACTACCACCTGCTGCTGGACGAGCAGGGCGACCAGCTGTTCGCCATGACGGATCCCATCGCCGAACGCATCCGCAAGATCGGCGGCACGACGCTGCGTTCCATCGGCCACATCGCGCGTTCGCAGCGCATCTCGGATAACGACGCGGACTACGTGCAGCCGCTGGATATGCTGGCCGAGCTGCGCGAGGACAACAAGGTCCTGGCCGCGGCGCTGCGCGAAGCGCACAACATCACCGACGAGCACCGCGACATCGCCAGCTCCAGCCTGATCGAGAACTGGATCGACGAGACCGAACGGCGCACCTGGTTCCTTTTCGAAGCCAGCCGGGAAGGGGATTCGACCGGCCATTGAGGCCGCAGGCGAGCCCCGCGCGCCCTGTCCACCGGGCCGCGCGGCTGGCTTGCCCGCCTTAGAACGACGCGGTGACCGTCGCGTAGTAGGCGCGGCCCGGTTCGTTATAGGTGGCGGCGCCCGCTTCGCCCGCGTTGCCTTCGCGGTAGAGCTTCTTGTCCAGCAGGTTGCTGACGCCGACGCGCAAGCGCAGGTTCTTGTTGAGCTCGTAGCCCGTGCTCAACCCGACCAGGGCGTAGGGGCTGACGCTTTGCAACCCCTGGCCCGTGATGGTTTCGCCGCGGCGCGGGTTCAACGTCGGGGCTTCCTGCTTGCCGTAGTAGGTCAGGTTGGCCTGGAACGACAGCTTTTCCGTGGCGAACCAATCCAGCGTGGAATTGATCGTGTACTTCGGGATGATGCTCAGCGGCTGGCCATTGTCCTTGCTTTCGCTCTGGATCATGTAGGTGAAGTTGGTGTTCCAGTCCAGGCTGGGCGCCAGCGGAATGAAGAGATTGCCTTCCAGCCCCTCGACCACGGCCTTGCCCGAGTTGCTCCATTGCAGCACGCGCGCGCCGTTGGCCAGGCGATAGGCGATGTCCGTGCCGGCCACGATCTTGTTCTTGTAGTCGTTGCGGAAGTAGGCCGCGCTCATGCGCCAGCTGCCGGGGTCGTACTCGAAGCCGATTTCCTTGTTGACGCTGGTTTCGGGCGACAGGTTTTCATTGCCCACCAGGTAGCAGCCGTTCTGATTGGCCTGCGAGGCCAGGCAGCCGAAGCCGCGGCTGTACATCAGGTAGTTCGGATTCGACTGGTACAGGTTCGGCGCCTTGTACGCCCGCGCGATGCCGCCCTTGAGCCTGAAGGCCTCTGTGACCTTGTAGGCGGCATTCAGGCTGGGGCTCCAGTTGTTGCCGAACTTCTCGTTGTGGTCCAGGCGTACGCCCGGCGTCAGGGTGGTGCGTTCCCCGGCCTCGATATTGTCCTCGACGAACAGCGCGTAGCTGTTCTGCGTGGTCTTGGGATCGCGGTTGCCAGGTGCCACGCCGCCGATGACGCCGCCCGTGTAGGTCTGGCGCAGGCTGGCGGGATCGTCCAGGGATTCGCGCAGCCATTCCACGCCTACCGTCGCGACCTGCTCGAAGCCGAGCTTGAACGGGACGTTGACCTCGCCCGCCGCGCGCAGGTTCTTCAAGCGCGAGGTGGACCAGCCCAGGTCCATCGGGCTGCCTTCGCCGCTGCCGGCCAGGCCTTCGTTCTGGCGCGCGTTGCGGGTGTAGTCATAGCCCATCGAGGCGCGCGAGGTACCCCAGTCCCAGGTGCCGCGATGCGTCAGGCTCAGGCTCTCGCGGTAGAGCACGTTGGTTTCTTTGCCGTACAGGCTGTCGGTGAACTTGGTGGTGGAGTTCAGCATCGTGTCGCCGGCATAGAGGTTGCCCTGGCGGCTGAAGGCGGCTTCCAGGTCCAGCGTGTTGCGGTTGTCGGGACGCCAGGAGAAGACCGTATTCAGGTCCTGGTTGATCACGCCTTCGCGGCCGGCCGATTCCGCCTGGCCGTCGCCGTTGAGCAGCGAGCGGCCGGCGTTGATGTTGCGGGCGTCGGGGTTGGTCTTGTTGTAGTTGCCATAGAGCCGGAAGCTGAGGGTGTCGCTGATGGGGCCGCTCAGGCGAATGCCGACCCGGTTGGTATTGCCTTCGTCGCTGTTCTCGGGCTGGTTCAGATAGTAGGTCAGCGAACCGCTGAGCTTGTCCGTGGGCCGCTTGGTGATGATGTTCACCACCCCGCCCATCGCGCCCGAGCCATAGCGCGCGGCGGCGGGGCCGCGCAATACTTCGATGCGCTCGACTTCCTCGGCGGGCACCCAGTTGGTGTCGCCGCGGGTGTCGCGGTCTCCGCTCCAGCCATAGCGGATGGCGTTGCGGGAGGTGGCGGGCTTGCCGTCGATCAAGATCAAGGTGTTTTCCGGCCCCATGCCGCGGATGTCGACCTGCCGGCTATTGCCGCGTGAGCCGCTGGCGCTGTTGCCGGTCAGGTTGACCCCAGGTTCGCGCCGGATGATGTCGGACAGGTCGTTGGTGGGAGGACGGCGGGCGATTTCCTCGGCCGTGATCACCGAGACGCCCAGCGCTTCCTTCACTTCCTCTTCGGCGGTGCCGAGCACCTGCACGGTGGGGAACTGCTGGATGTGATCATCCTGCGTCGAGGTCGTCTGCGCGGTGGCGCCGGCGGTATGAAGCGCGCAGAACAGCGCCGCTGCGGCGTAGTTCAGGCGTTGGTTGGACAGGGACAGCACGAAGTTCTACTCCACAGGCAACGCAGCATGCGGACCGGGCGGGCAGGGTGGGGTTTTCACAACGCCCGCCGCAGATGCTCAACCCAAAGCCGGATGTGCATGATTTAATTGAGAACGATTTCTATTTGAAGCGTTCAGAATTATGTCAGCAGGAGTGCACGCCGGGTTTTGCGCCGGCACCACAATGCTTTGCGGCATCGCCAATCCTCCGGAATCCGGCATGGACGAGCTTCGGCGCGTAGCCGTTGCGGAATCAGCACATCGGGTCGTCCATTACGGGATGGCGCCTGTGGTCCCTGCGCGCGCGCAGACCGTCATGGAAGGCTGGTCTGACCTGGCCGAACTGGACCCGGGCATGGTGTTGTGGCGGCTGGACGCGCGCGATCTGCAAGGCGCGCGCATGCGGGCGGCGGTGCGGCCAGGCCTGCACCTGGCCCTGGTGGTCGGCGGCCGCGTGAACGTGACGCTGGGGGAACACAGGCTCACCCTGGGACCCGGCGCCGATGGTAGCGTGCAAGGGGTGATGCTTTCCGCGCTGCGGCCGGACGCCTTCCTGCGCGAGTCATGCCGTGGCCATATCGAGCGCACGGTGATGCTGACCTTGCAGCCGCAATGGCTGGATCGGCATCTTCCCGGCGAAGAGGGACTGGCGCTGCGCGCGTTCGCGCAGCGCCATCTGGCGTTGCAGACCTGGAAGGCATCGGACCAGGCCGTGGCCGCCGCGCAGCAGATGTTGCGTCCGCCCGTGCTGCCGCCGCCTTTGTGGCGCCTGTACCAGAAGTCGCGCGCGCTCGACATCGTGGTCGAGGCGCTGGCGCATGCGCACGGCACGGCCGCCGAGGAGGCCGCGCCGCTCAGCCCGCGCGACCGCCGCCGCATGGCCGCGTTGCGGGAATGGATAGATCAGGGCGGCGCCGATGCCTTGCCGCTGGCGGAAATTGCCGCGCGGGCGTGCGTCAGCGTGAACACGCTGCAGCGGCACTTTCGCGCCATGTGGGGCACCACGGTGGCGCAATACCTGCGCGAGGGCAGGCTGTCGCGCGCGCGGTTGGCGCTGGAGCGCGATGGCATCAGCGTCGCGCAAGCGGCTTGCATCGCCGGCTACGGCAGCGCAGCCAACTTCGCCACCGCATTCCGGCGCCGCTTCGGCGTGCCGCCGGGGCAGGTCCGCGCGCGGCGCTAAGGCGCGGCCGAGGCCGGGGTTTCAGGTCAGCCGTGCTTGCCGAAGCCGCCGCTGGCCCACTCCGAGGCGCGCTGCACGCTCAGCTTGTACGTAGGCGCGACATGGGTCTGGGCCAATTGTTCGCCGGATTCGTCGTAGGCGCTCAACACGGCATACGGCTCGTCTTCGTCGGGAACGATATCCAGCTTGACGGTCAGGCGGCCGGCGGCGGCGTCGATCTTCACGCTTTTGTGTAGCGTCGCGTGCAGTTGCTGCTCGTGGCGGCGCAGGACTTCCCGGGCGGTCTTGACCAGGGTGATGAAGGCCGGGGAGTCGAGCGGCTTGGGGTTTTTCTTGTCGCGGCCCATGGTCCATGGACCGACCAGGGCCGGCTCGGCCTCGCCGTCCATGGTCATTTCCACGGCCCAGCCGTCGTCTTCCTCGTTCTTGATGATCCTGGCGGTCCAGCCATCGTCGCGCCACAGCGTGGGCAGCTGTTCTTTGCGGTCTTCGGGGGTTTCCGTTTCCGGTATGTGGGTATCGTTCACTGCTGTACTTCTCCTGGACTCGTTTGCCGGCAGGCCCGCGATTGGCGGGCATCGCAGCTTCCGGCTGTTGCCGGAAACCGTTGCCGCAGCGCGAACGCCATCGCGATGGCGGCAATTCCGCCTGCCGACAATTGGGTGCCGGCAACGCCGGTCTTGGCCAGCATGATACCGCCCAGCGTCGCGCCGCGGCCGATGGCGCAGGATGCAGCATTGCTTTTCCGTTTTCGTCATTCACGCAAAGCGCCGGAACCTGGACACGCCCGCATCGGGCAAGCCGATACCCCGATCGGACATTCCTGCTGGCGCCCGGCACTTCGTAGCGCCACCATCGCCTGCTCCAAACACGTGTTTCAAGGAAATGAGCATGGACAATGGTCTTGCAGGACAACGGGTGGTGGTGGTCGGCGGTAGCTCGGGCATGGGGTTGGCCGTCAGCGAGCGATTGCTGGGCATGCACTGCGAGGTACTGATCGTGGGCAGGTCCCGCGACAAGCTCGACGCGGCGCGCGAGCAGTTGCGCGCGTTTGGCGCGCCTCGCCTGCACCAGGCGGATGTGACGAGTGAAGCGCAAGTGCAGCGGCTGTTTGAAGAATCAGGCCCGGTGGATCATCTGGTCTGCACGGCTGCCGACATACGCGGCGCCTACGAGCTACTGCCGCAACTCTCGCTGGACGCGCTGGACCAAGCCATCCGCTCCAAGGTCGTCGCGCCCATCCTGCTGGCCAAACATGGCGCCCCGCGCATGCCGGCGCACGGTTCCATCACCCTGACGTCGGGCATTGCCGCCTACCGGCCCCGGCCGAAGGGCATCGCCGTGGCGGCGATCAATGCCGCGTTGGAGGGTGTCGTGCGCGCCATGGCGGTCGAGCTTGCGCCGCTGCGGATCAATGCCGTATCGCCGGGCTGGGTGGATACGCCCATCTGGAATGACGTAGCCGGCGCCGACAGCGGACCGCTTTTGGCATCGATGGCCGAGCGGCTACCGGTGGGCCGGGTCGGCGCCGGCAGCGATATCGCCGATGCCATCGGCTTCCTGATCGGCAATGGCTACACCACCGGCACCGTGCTTCATGTCGATGGCGGCCATCGGCTGGTCTGAGCCAGTCACCGCGAGGCGGATCATCTCGATGAAGGCGGCCACCTGGCGCGTAGGCGTCCGGTGCAAGGTGAGCAGGCAGATGGGAAGACCTGCTCCCGCGGTCGACAACGGCCGCCACCGGACGCAAGCGGTTGTCGCTGCGGGATCCATGGCCATCCGCGGCAGGATCGATACCCCAAGGCCCGCGGACACCATCTGTATCAGGGCCGGTACGCTGTCGGCGACACCGCGGATACGCGGCTGCACCGGGGCTTCCTGCAACACGGCCTCCAGGTATTCCCGGTATCGGCAGCCGTCCATCGTGACGACCAGCGGGAATGCGGCAAGCGCGTCGGCCTTGATGTCTACAGCCTCGGATAGCGGATGCCCAGGGGGCATTACGACCACCGGCATGTCCCGCGCAATGGCTTGCGCCCGGAGCTTGGCGTCGCTTGCCGGCCATCCGTGCACCAGACCGAGGTCGGCCGTCCCATCGAGCACCGCCTGAGCCGTCGCCAGGGAGTTTCTTTCTTGAACTGCAACCTGCGTTCCGGGGTGCATGCCGGCAAAGCGCAACAGTTGCGGAACCAGCACACTGGTGCACAAGGTCTGCGGCGCGGCGACCCGGATCGTGCCTCCTGAATCGTCGACGTTGTCGCGAACTTCCCGGAAGGCGTCATCGGCCCGGGCAAGCAATTCGCGTGCTCGAATGGCCAGTCTCTCTGCGGCCGGGGTGGGTTGCAGGCGATTGTTCTGGCGGATGAAGAGCGCCTGGCCGACGCTCTCTTCCAGCGCCCGTATCTGTTCCGTAACGCTGGGTTGCGACAGATGCACCTGTTTGGCGGCTTTCGTGAAGCTCAACGTTTCCATCGCCGCGACGAAGATCTTCAGCTGTCGTAGTTGGAACATGTGGGTACGGGGTTGTGCCGGGTGGGCCTGTGTGCAGGTGGCTGTCTGCTGCCGAGTGTACTTCCGGTCCAAGACGGGCGGTTCAGGCATAGCGGGCGCCCTTGGCCAGTTCAGGCCGCGGGCAGGCATGACACCCCGAAGGCATCGAACCGCATGCGCTGGTGCTGGGCTCGGCTGGCGCAGCAAGCAACGCAAATTGATGCCGACCGTCGTGGAACGGTTGATCTGGGGCTATGGCGACGGCTCCACCATGCCCGTGTTCGATACACCCCGCGGAAAACTGGGTGCCGTGATCTGCTGGGAAAACTACATGCCGCTACTGCGCATGGCGATGTACGGGACAGGCATGAGCCGCCGTGGCCGAACTGATACGGTCGCGGATACGTAGCAGTTTCCGGTGCAGCAAGTTGCGAGAAGTTCGACGGTAAACTCCGATTGTTTGCAGGGCGTATGGCGCTCGCTCTGCCCATTTCCAACCTCTTTTTGCGTTGCCATTTTTAAGCAACCGTCAGAGGAAGGCATGGGGAAAAATCTCCGGTTCCTATTTGCGGTACCTGCTGATAGCGCTCGGCGGCGCTGAGTTCGTTTGTCGTTGCCTGGCCCGCGAGTCGTAAATGAAGCTGCTGAAGCAGCGTTTTGAGGAAATGATGAATTTTTGGGTCCCTGTAGTCTTCGGTACGTTCAAGCTTCTGGTGTTGGGCACGGGCATGTTTCTCGCCATCAAGTCCCATTACGATGGAGAAAAAAAGGAGAAAGCGGAAAAGAAGGAGATAAAGGCTCCGTAAGCGAGCCTTCGTTGCTACGCAAGGGTTTAGAGCGCGGCCGACTTTATTCAGCGCGGCCGGCTCCATTTATCGTCTTCAGTTCACCAGCACAGGCTTGTCCCGATACTGCTGCGGAAACGTCTTGGCCAGGTTTTCGACCTTGGGCACGTCGTTGACCATGATGTACATGCTGTACGGATGGCGCACGAGATAGTCCTGGTGGTAGTCCTCGGCAGGATAGAAGGCTTTCAGCGGTTCTATCGTCGTGGCAAGCGCCTTGGGGTACACACCTGTCTTATTCAGCTGCGCGATGTAGGCTTCGGCCACTTTGCGCTGGCCGTCGTCCGCAGGAAAGACCGTTGAACGGTATTGGGTACCGCTGTCCGGACCCTGGCGGTTGAGCTGGGTGGGATCGTGGGCCACCGAGAAATAGATCTGCAGCAGCTGGCCGTAGCTGACCTGGGCGGGGTCGTAGGTGATCTCGACCGCTTCGGCGTGGCCGCTGCGCCCGCCGCTGACGGTGTCGTAATTGGCGGTGGACGCCTGGCCGCCGGCGTAGCCGGAGACGGCGGAGCTGACCCCCTTGACGTGCTGGAACACGGCTTGCACGCCCCAGAAGCAGCCGCCGGCGATGACGGCTTTTTGCGGTGCGGCGGCGGCGGGCTGGTCCATGGCCGGGGGCGGAATGATGAAGGCGGTTTCCGCGGCGCTGGCCGGGGCGGCGCCCAGCAGGCCGCAGGCGGCGGCCAGCGCGGCGCAGAGTTTGCGGGGCAGGTGGGTGGCGGACATGGTGTCTCCTGATGGATGGGGCGGCCGGGATTTAGGCCTGCGGGGTGAACGCCAGGGCCACGCCATTCATGCAGTAGCGTAGACCTGTCGGGCGCGGGCCGTCGTCGAAGACGTGGCCCAGATGGCCGCCGCAATTGGCGCAATGCACGGCGACGCGCGTCATGCCGAAGCTGCGGTCCTTGGTTTCGCCCACGGCGCCGTCCAGCGGCTGCCAGAAGCTGGGCCAGCCGGTGCCGCTGTCGAACTTGGTGGAAGAAGAGAACAGCGGATGGGCGCAGCCGGCGCAGGCGTAGGCGCCCTTGCGATACTCCTTGTCCAGCGGGCTGGAGTAGGGACGCTCGGTGCCTTCGCGGCGCAGCACTTCGTATTGTTCGCGCGTGAGCCGTTCGCGCCATTGCGCGTCGCTTAGCGTGTAGGGGAAGGCCTGGGCGGCGGCGGCCGGGCCGCCGCGCGCCGCCAGGACCGGGGCCAGGCCGGCGGCGATGGCCGCCGCGCTGCCCAGGCCCAGGAAATGCCTGCGGTCTAGTTTCATGACATGCTCCGGATCAGGGGCGGGCCGGGTGGGCGCTATTGCTTCATGCCATCCTTGGACATGCCGCCTTTCGACATGCCGTCCTTGGACATCGAATCCTTGGACATGCCATCCTTTGACATGCCATCCTTGGACATCGAGTCCTTCGACATGCTGTTCTTGGACATCGAATCCTTCGACATGCCTTCCTTCGACATGCCGTCCTTGGACATGGAATCCTTGGACATCCCGCTCTTGGCCATTCCGTCCTTGGCCATCGAGCCGCCGCCCATGGCGTCCTTGCTCATGCTGTCGGCGGCATGGACTGCCGCGGCGCCGAAAGCCAGGCACAGGGACAGCGCGGCGGTGGTAGCGATTTTCTTCATGATGCGTTCCTTTATGGAGAGTGAAAGCGTGAAAGATTCCACCTAGCTGCCGCCGAACCAGTTGTAGCCCTGGTCCTCCCAGTAACCGCCCGGGTAGGTGTTGGTGACGAAAATTGCCTGTATGTGCTTGGGGTTCTTGTAGCCAAGCTTGGTAGGCATGCGCAGCTTCATGGGGAAGCCGTACTCTGGGGGCAGCGTCTGGCCGTCATAGGTCAGCGCCAGGATGGTCTGGGGGTGCAATGCGGTGGGCATGTCGATGCTGGTGTAGTAGTCGTCGGCGCACTTGAAGCCCACGTACCTGGCGCTCAGGTCCGCGCCCACGCGCTTGAGGAAGGCGGAGAACGGCACGCCGCCCCATTTGCCGATGGCGCTCCAGCCTTCGACGCAGATGTGCCGCGTCACCTGGTCGATCTGCGCCATGGCGCGCAGTTCCTCCAGCCGCCAGCGGCGCTTGTCTGCGACCAGTCCGCTGACTTCCAGGCGGAACGATTCCTCGTCCACATGCCGCACCTCGTCAATGCCGTAGTAGGCATTGAAGGGGAAGGGCCGCGTGATCATCGATTCGGGATAGGTCGGCGCCAACTGGTCGGGGTCGAAGATCCAGCCCTGCACCCGGTCGTTGAAGCGCGAAACCGCGGTCAGCGCTTTCTCTACGCTTTCGTCGTCCGACAGCGAGCAGCCCGACAGCATGGCCAGTCCGCCCAGGGTCAGGCTGCTGCGCAGGAAGGCGCGGCGCGAGGGCTGTTCGACCCGCTTTTCCAGGATCCTGCCGGCTTCCTTGAGGATGGCCGGGCCGTCCAGGCCGGGCAGGGAGGGGCGCTTGTGCTTGTTCACGGATGGCTCCTTATTTGCCGCGGATCATGGCGATCAGGCTGCGCGGCACCAATGCAACCATCACCAGGTGGACCGCCACGAACGCCGTCAGCAAGGCCATGGCAATGAAGTGCACGCGGCGCGCGGTCTCGTAACCGCCCATCAGTTCGCGCAGCAGTTCGAACTGCACCGACTTCCACAGCACCAGTCCGGAAAGCACCAGCACCGCGATGTCGAGCATCACGAACAGATAAGCCAGCCGCTGCACCTGGTTGTAGCGGCGCGGATCGGCGTGGGCGAGCTTGCCGCGCAGCGCCGCGCCCAGGTCGGCGGCAATGCCGCGGATGCTCAAGGGGAAGAACTTGCGCCAGAGGCGGCCGGTGACCAGATTCATGGCCAGGTACAGGATGCCGTTGAAGAACAGCAGCCACATGCCGGCGAAATGCCATTGCAGGGCGCCGCCCAGCCAGCCGCCCAGCGTGATCTCCCGTGGAAACACGAAGTCGAACAAGGGCGAGGCGTTGTAGATGCGCCAGCCGCTCATTACCATGACCACCACGGCCAGGGCGTTGAGCCAGTGCATGGCGCGCAGCCAGCCGGGATGGATGGGTACATTGGCCGGCGGGGCCGGAACGTCGTGGCTTGCGGGAGGGGCCAGCATGGCGGGACTCCGGGGGGGGCTTGTTGTCGTTGGAGCCATTCTTCCCCGGGGCCGATACCGAAGTCCTCACGCAAACTTAAATTAATTGTGATAACTCGGCGGCGCGGATTGGCGACAATAGGCGCATAACCCCTTTAGAGTTTGCTGCCCATGGACACGCCCCGACGCGTACTCATCGTCGAAGACGACGCCCACATCGCCGAACTGCTGCGCCTGCATCTGCGGGACGAAGGCTACGCGGTCGAGCATGCCGCCGACGGCAACGAAGGCATGCGCAGGCTGGAGGAAGGCGGCTGGGACGCCCTGGTGCTGGACCTGATGTTGCCCGGCATCGATGGCCTTGAAATCTGCAAGCGCGCCCGCGCCATGGCGCGCTATACGCCCATCATCATCACCAGCGCGCGCTCCAGCGAAGTGCACCGTATCCTGGGCCTGGAACTGGGCGCGGACGACTACCTGGCCAAGCCGTTCTCGATGCTGGAACTGGTGGCGCGGGTGCGGGCGCTCCTGCGCCGCAGCGACGCGCTTGAGCGCAACGCGCGCATCGACGCCGGCAGCCTGGCCCTGCACGGCGTGGCCATCGACCCGGTGGCGCGCACGGCCGAGGTCGACGGCCGCCGGCTGGACCTGACCCCGCGCGAGTTCGATCTGCTGCATTTCTTCGCGCGGCACCCGGACAAGGTTTTTTCGCGCATGGATCTGCTGAACCAGGTATGGGGCTATCAGCACGAAGGCTATGAACACACGGTCAATACCCACATCAATCGGCTGCGGGTGAAGATCGAAGCGGACCCGTCGGATCCGCAGCGCATTCTGACGGTCTGGGGCAAGGGCTATAAATTCGCCGCGGGGCCGGGCGGCGCGGGAGGCGCATCATGAAGCGGTTCACGCTTACCCAACGGCTGTCCGCCGTGTTTGCGTTGCTGTTGCTCGCCAGCTGCGGCGCCTCGGCCTGGCTGCAGATCGCGGCCAATTCCCGCTACGAGCAGGAGGTGGTCCAGCGCCTGTCCAGCGGACTGGCGCAGCATATCGCCGGCGCCAACGAATTGATGGACACCAACGGCTGGAAGCCCGCTGCGGTGCGCTCGCTGTTCGACATGCTGATGGCGGTGAATCCGGCGGTCGAGGTCTACTTGCTGTCCAACGACGGCCACATCGTGGGCGATGCCGCGCCCGCCGGCCAGATCAAGCGCGAGCGTGTCGACCTGGGGCCGGTCAAGCGCCTGTTGGCCGGCGAGATGCTGCCCATCACCGGCGACGACCCGCGCAGCCTGGACGCGCAGAAAGTCTTCAGCGCCGCGCCGGTGCGCGTGGGCGGGCAGGACAAGGGCTACGTCTACGTGGTGTTGCAGGGGCAGGCGCACGACGCGCTGGCGATGGCCGTGTCGCGCAGCTCCGTGCTGCGCACGACCTTGTGGTCGATCGCGCTGGTCGCGCTGCTGGGCCTGGTGGCTGGCCTGGCGGCGTTCGCCTTGATCACGCGGCCGCTGCGCGGGCTGACGCGCGCGGTGCGCGCCTTCGACGGCGACGACGGGCAGGCCCTGGCCGCGCTGGAGCGTCCGGGCGACGCCTCGGAGCGCAATGGCGACGAGATCGCGGTGCTGCGGCGCAGCTTCGTGCAGATGGGCAAGCGCATATCCGACCAATGGCGCGAACTGACCCGGCAGGACCAGCAGCGGCGCGACCTGGTCGCCAACATCTCGCACGATCTGCGCACGCCGCTGACCTCGCTGCACGGCTATCTGGAAACCCTGAGGTTGAAGGACCAGACGCTGGACCCGGACGAGCGCCGCCGCTACCTGGACATTGCGCTGGCCCAGAGCCGCAAGGTCGGCCGCCTGGCGCAGGAACTCTTCGAACTGGCGCGGCTGGAGTCCGGGCTGGTGCGGCTGGAGCCCGAGACCTTTTCGTTGCCGGAATTGGTGCAGGACGTGATCCAGAAGTTCGAGCTGGCGGCCGAGGCGCGCCAGCAACGCCTGACCACCGACATCCCGCGCGAACTGCCGCCGGTGCGCGCGGACCTTGGGCTGATCGAACGCGTGCTGACCAACCTGCTGGACAACGCCATCCGCCACAGCCCGCCCGGCGGCCTGATCGAACTGCGGCTGGGCAGCGCGCATGACCTGGTGCAGGTGCAGGTCAGCGACACGGGCGAGGGCATTCCGCAGGCGCTGCGCGCGGGACTTTTCACGCGGGCCAGCGCCTTGAATCGAGGCCCTGGCGACGGCGGCGGGCTGGGGCTGGTGATCGTGCAGCGCATCCTGCAGCTGCACCACAGCGAGATCAGGCTTGTGGACCGCGCCGGATCGGGCGCGGTGTTCCAGTTCGACCTGGCCGCGGCGCGCTAGCGGGCTTCTACGAGTCGGATGCGCCCAGGCTGGAAGCGGCTGCCAGCCGCCGCACCGTGCCGCGCGACGCGTCCACTTCCAGGACGTCGCCTGTGGCGACCTGCCGCATGATGCCTTGCACATTGACGATAGCCGGTATGCCGAACTCGCGCGCCACGATGGCGCCGTGCGACAGGTAGCCACCCGCCTCCATGACCAGGGCCCCGGCCCGCAGGAACAGCGGCGTCCAGGCCGGGTCGGTGGACGCGGCGACCAGGATGCCGCCGGCCGGCATGGCCAGTCCTTCGGAGGGCGAGCGGGCGACGAAAGCGCCGGCCCGCGCACGGCCGCCCGCGGCAGGCGTGCCGCGCCAGGATCCGGCGGCGCCGGCATCGGCAGGCGCGGGGGGCGGCATGTCCGTGGCGGCGCCTGCGGCATCTTCGGCGATGACGTCCTGATCGGGGGCCGCGGCCCAGGACTCCAATTGAGCGCGGCGCAGGGCGGCGCGGCGGCCCGCGGCGGCGGGCGTCAGCCTGGCGTCGGCCAGGGCGAAGAGTTCGGCCGCATTCAGGTGGAAGATGTCGTCCGCGGCGGCCAGGCCGTCGGCGTGGACGTAGCGGCGCCCCAGCGCCAAGGCGTTCTGGCGCGCGGCGGCAAGATAGGCCACCAGTACGCTGCGCGCGGCCTCGCGCTGCCTGCCCTCGATGCGGGCAGCGGCCAGCAGACGGGCGATCAGCGGGCGCTGCCAGAAAGGTAGCGCCGCGCGCAGGCGCAACCGGGCCTGGCTTGCGGCGCTGTCCTGCCGGGCGCGCAACGCGGCAGGGTCGGCGTCGGTCAACTGCAGCACGCTGTCCAGCAGATAGCCGGGGTCCTCGCGCCAGCGCGGGTTGCGCAGATAGGTTTCATAAACGGCGCGATGGCCGTATTGGCGCAGGAAGTCCGCGAAGGCTTGCTTGAAGGGAGCTCCATCCGGCAAGGCGCGCTGCCAGCCGGCGCTGTCGCGCTGGGGATCGCGCAGCCACTCCATCACGCTTGCGTCGCCGGCGGCCAGCTTGGCCAACGCCATGAGGGCATAGCTTTGCGCCGCGGTCACGCTGGGTTCGCCGCCAGCCATCAACGCGGCCGTGAGCGCATGGCCTTCGCCCGGGCAGGCTTTCTCCACCAGTTCCAGCAGCTTGTGCAGCGCGCCGCCGCCCGAGCCCTGCAGGAAGAACAATTGATCCGCCGCCAGCACCGTGTGGAACTGTTCCCGCAGGCGCGCGCCCAGCGCGGCGTTGGACGCGGGCGCGGGCTCGTCCAGCCAGGCCTGGGCGCGGGCGAACAGGCGCGGCAGGTCCTGTTCCGCCTGCTTGCGCAAGGGGGCTGCGCGGCGCAGGTAGCGCAGGATGCGCGCGCCATGCCGCAGGCGTTGCGCCAGCGTCAGGGGCGTCACTGCGATTTCGGGCTGGGGACCGCCCAGCAGCGCGTTCATGGCTTTCGGCGGCACGCCCAGCGCGTCGTAACCCAGCCATTGGATGACCGAGGCGTCCAGATAGACCCGGCCCTGGAACAGCGCCGCCAGCCGCACGCCCGGCAGGGTGGAATAGCCGCTCAGTTCAAAGCCCGTGGTCAGCATGCGCTGCGCCATGACGCGCCCCGTATCCCATTCCAGCGCCGACATGGCCAGCGGCAGCACTTCGCGGGTGTTGCCGCGCGACCAATAGGCTGGCTGCGCGCGCAGCGCCGGATAGGTGTGGCGCGCCGCCGCGGTGATGGGACGGGCCTGCACGATCCAGAAGCGCCGCCCATCCCAGACCCATTCGATGTCGTAGCCGCCGCCGGCATAGTCCAGCGCGCGCGCCGCGTCGCGCACGATATCGCCCAGGGTTTCGGCCTGCGCGTCGCTCAGCACGGCCTGGGCAGCGCGCGCGGCCGGCGTCGGAGCAAGCAAGGTGCTGGCGCCTTCCGCGGCCTGGCTGGCGTGGCGCTTGGCGCCGATGCGCCGGCCGGCCAGCGGCCAAGCCTGGCGCAGATAGTCTTCGCGCAGGCGGTATTCGTCGCCTTGCGCCGCGCCGTCGACCAGCGACTCGCCCAAGCCCCAGTTGGCGTGGATGACCATCTCGTCATGCCGCCCCGACACGGGATCGAGGGTGAAAGCGATGCCCGAGGCGACCGCGTCGATCAGCGGCATGACGACCACGGCCATTCCGGCCGGGTTCAAGCCGAGCTTCTGCCGGTAGGCGCAGGCCTGCGGCGTCCATTGCGAATCCCAGACCTGCCGGACCGCGTCGATCGCCGCATCCGCGCCGCGCACGTTCAGGCAGGAAAGATGGATCCCCGCGAACGAGGCGCCCGCGGAATCTTCCTGTGGCGCGGACGAGCGCAAGGCCAGCGGCCGTTCGAGCCAGCCGCGCGCGGCCAGTTCATCGCGCAACGCCTGGGCGACAGCGGGCGGCAATGCCTGGCCCGGTTCGCGAGCCAGGCTCAACGCTGCCGGCAGCACGAAGCCGTCGGGCACCGGCACGCCCAGTTGCGACATGCGGCCCAGCTGCCAGCCCTTGCCGCCGGCCGCTTGCGGGCCGGCCAGGGCGGCGGCGGCCCAGTCCAGCGCGGCGGCGCTCATGCCGCCGCCTCGGGCGTCACGCCGCGCACGAAGAGGCTGATGGCGGCATCGAACTCTGCCTTCAGGCTGCTGCGGGGCTGGTCCAGCCAGCGCAGCATCGCGCCCAGGTACAGGAATTGCAGCTGATGGGCCAGTTGTCCGGCGTCCAGATCGGTCCGCGCCTGGCCTGCCGCCTGCGCCTCTTCGATCAGCGCGGTGTACAGCGCCTGCATGCCGCTGCGTGGGTAGCGGCCGTCGTCGCGCGCGCCGGGCTGCAGCGTGGATAGCCGGTAGCGCAAGTACGGCCCCAGATAGGTCCGATGCGATTCGGACCAATGTGCCGAAGCATGCAGTATCCGCGTCAGGCGCTGTGCGAGGGTGGGCAGGGCGCGCAGCGCGGGCTGCAGTTCCCGCTGGCTTGCCGCCAGTTCGCCATGGAAGCGGTGCGCAAGCAGGGCTTCCTTGACCGGAAAATGGTTGTACAGCGTGCCCTTGGAAACATCCGCCTGCGCGGCGATCTGTTCCATGGTGACCACGTCATAGCCCAGGGTCTCGAACAGGCGCCAGGCGGTTTGCGCCAGGTGGTCCAGGGTCTGCAAGCGCTTGCGTTCGCGGCGTCCGGCTTCGGGTGCGGCGGCTTCGGGTGCGGCGGATTCGGATGGAGATAGGGCGGAGGTATCCATGGGCGGAAATAATCGAACGACGAATAATATTGTACGTCGTTCAATTATTTTAGGAAGCCCCCGCGTTTGGGCCGACCTGTTTCAGGCGGAGGCGGGCATCTCGCCGTGCAGCAGGTAGTCCATCAATTCACGCACCGAGCGCATGGCGCTGCCGAACGGCAGCTTGGACGCGCCGCGGAAGAACAGGCCGCGGCTGACCTCGCCGCGCATGGCGGCCGCCAGTTTCAGGTCGATGCAGAATTGTCCGAAGCGCGCCAGGCCGTCGCGCAATCCGCATTGCGTCAGGCAGTCCATGCGCTGGCTGCAGCGGCGCGCATCGCAGCGGGTGTTGGCTTGCAGGGTCTTTTCCTGCCGCAGATAGCGCGTCAGCCAGGGCGTTTCCACGGCGCGGGCGGGCAGGCCGGCCACGCTGGTGAATTCGGCCAGCTTGTCCGGGTCGGCGTCAATCAGCACCCGCTTGAAGTTCTCATGCGCGTCGCCTTCGCTGGTGACGGCAAAGGCCGTGCCGACCTGCACGCCGTCGGCGCCGTTGGCCAGCCAATGGCGCACCTGCTCGTGGCTGCCCACGCCGCCCGCCACGATCAGGCGGGGCGCATCCGAACCCAGCGCCAGTTCCTGGAACAGCTTGTGGCAATCGGCCAGCACATGCTGGAAGTCGAAGCGCTCGCTGTGCACGTCATCCAGCCGGGCCGCGCCCAGATGGCCGCCGGCGTAGCCAGGGTGTTCGATCACCACGGCATCGGCCATGCGGCCCTTTTTCATCCATTTCTTCAGCACCACCGCCACGCCGCGCGCCTCGGACAGAATGGGCACCAGCGCTACCTTCGGGTAGTCGGCCGTCATCTCGGGCAGGTCCAGCGGCAGGCCCGCGCCCATCACGATGGCGTGGGCGCCGCTTTCGCAGGCCTGGCGCACCAGGGCGGGATGGTCGCGCACCGCCTTCATGACGTTCACGGCCACCAGGCCGCGGCCTTGCGCGGTGTCCAGCGCGGCGCGTACCTCGCGGTCCAGCGCGACCTGGTTGGCGCTGTCGATGACGTCGCGATCATGGCAGCGTTCGGTTTTTTCCAGCAGGTCGGGATGGTGGTGGCGCAAATCCACACTGGCGATGGTGCCCATGGCGTTCTGGCTGGCGACCGCGCCGGCCAGGCGATGGGCGGATACGCCGACGCCCATGCCGCCCTGGACAATGGGCAGCAATTCGCGTCCGGCGAGGGTGAGTGATTTGAACCACGTCATGATGAGTCTTTCCTCTTTTCAAGTGGAAAGAGGCTAGAGCAAGGGAGTTCGCGTCGCCTTGCGCAGGATCAAGCGGCGAACAATGGAGGGCCCGGCTTAGGCGCAGGCCCACCGCCGGGCCGCCCCAAGGTGGGCCAGCCCCCTCGGGGGGCAGCTAGCCCCGCAGGGGCGCGGCGTGGGGGTCCTCCCAGGCGCAGGCCCACCGCTGGGCCGCCCCAAGGTGGGCCAGCCCCCACGGGGGGCAGCTAGCCCCGCAGGGGCGCGGCGTGGGGGCCATTAGCCTAGCAGCTTGACGATTGCCGGCACCGACAGCACGGCGGTGTAATAGCCCATGAACTGCACGCCCGTATTGAAGCCGAACAGGCGCGACAGCAGGCCGCCGATCAAGCCCATGGTCAGGATCACCAGCAGGCCGAGGAACTGGCCTTCCCAGATGCTGATGACGATGATCAGGCCTACGAAGGTGGCGATGATGGCTTCATGGCTGACCTTGCGCGACACGAAGAGCGCGGCGCGGCGTGCGAAATTCATCGCGAACGGATAGGACACGACCGCGGCCAGCAGCACCGCCAGCATGCCGTAACCCAGGAATTCCCAGTGGTTGAGCAGATTGTGCAGGTTGTGGGTCTGGCCCGATGCGGCATCCACCGTGAAGCGCGGCGGCGCGTTGAAGAGCGGCGCGGCCGGGCCGGCGGCAACCGGGCTTAGCGGCAGGCCGAAGGCGATCAGCGGGATCAGCGCCTCGGCGATGTAGGTGGCCTCGGTCACGCCGTTGCGCGCGCTCAGCACCGTCGTCAGGCGGTGGTAGGCATGCTTGATGCGCGAGCCGACCAGTTCCCCCAGCACCACGGTCATGGCCACGGGACTGAACACGAAAGTGGCGCTGGAGATCGCGGCCGTGGCCAGGGTCCAGCGCGTCTGCGTGCGGTCCATGACCTTCAGCGGGTTGGGAAAATAGCCCGACCAGCCCTTGACGTCGGGCGCCAGCGAGAACGTGCGCACCTTGTCGCGCATCATGCGCGAGCGGCCCTGGGGCGAGATCACCGTGAACAGATCCGCGATCAACGGGCCGATGGCGATGCCCAGGAAGTAACTGATGCTCAGCTTGACGCCGTACTTGGCCGTGAGGCTTTGCAGCGCGATGATGACCACCACGAAGGGCACCAGCAGCGCCACGGCGGCCCAGCGTCCGGCCGAGAAATAGGCGATCAGCACCGCGGCGGCCAGGAAGATCCAGGGCGCGGACTTGGTGATGGCGGCGCCGAACGGAGCCAGCAGCACCGCGAACAGCACGGCCAGGGGCACGGCGACGAAGGCCGCGACGATGGCGCCGGACACCATCTTGCGCAGAGCGATGTGCGGCACGCCCAGCTTGCGCAGCATGTTCGCGTCCTGCAGCAGCGGCGTGGCCAGCGTGTCGCCCGGGATGCCGAGCAGGGCCGTGGGCACTGCGTGCGTCATGTGTTTGGCGACCGCGCCGGCCAGGAAGAAAGTGAATACGCCAGCGGGCGGCACGCCCAGCAGCACCACCAGCAGGGTCAGCGGCGCCAGCGTGGTGGTTTCGTCGGTGCCGGACACCAGGCCGATGGCCGCGAACACCACCGCGCCCAAAAGCCCCATCGCGGCGGCCACCATGATTTGTTCAAGCAGGATGGGGTCGCTCATGCCAGCGCCTCCTTGCTTGGGCCGGCCTGCGCTGCCGCGGCGGGTTGCGGTTGCGCGGGTTGGGCGGCGGCTTCGGCGAACAGTTCGTACAGACCCAGTTCCTTCAGTTCGCGCTTGGTGGGTTCAGGCAGGTCCGCCAGGGAGCCCAGGCCGCCCGGTTGCTCGGCCAGTTCAGCCAGGACTTCGGCGCGCCAGGCAGGATCATGGGCGGCGCTGTGTTCGATGACTTCGCGCTTGGGCGGAAACAGCCGGGCGCAGATCACGCCCGCCAGCACGCAGCCGGCCAGGCCGGCCAGCATGGCGTAGGCGTGCGCAAGTTCGGGCGATGCCACGATGCCGCGCAGCCAGCGGCTGGCGGCGTAGAAGCCCGCCACGCTGATGACGATGCCGAGGCCGATGGCCCAGGCCAACTGGCGCAGATCCACCGTGTCGCTCCAGACTTCCGCCAGGCGCCAGGAGGGCGCCGGGGTGCTTGGTTTCATGTCTCTCTCCTCTGTGGTCGGGCGGCATCCGGGGAGTCCGTGCGCCGCCTCTGTCGTTGTCCAGGGCCCGCGAGGGGCGCCTGTCGCTGCATGCAAAGCCGCCTGACCTTGCGGGACAAACTCATCGCGGGTTGCGCAGTTCCTCCAGCAAGGCCAGCGCGCGGTCGGTGCGGACGTCTTTTTCCGCCGCCATGCGCTTGGCGACCGCGTCGATCTCCGCGCCCGTCGCGCCGGCCACCAGCGCGATATTGCGGGCGTGCAAGGCCATATGGCCGCGCTGTATGCCTTCGGTGGCCAGCGCGCGCAGCGCGCCCAGGTTCTGCGCCAGGCCCACAGCCACGGCGATTTCGCCCAATTCCTGGGCGGAGCGCAGGTCCATGATCTTCAGCGCTACCTGCGCCAGCGGATGCGTCTTGGTCGCGCCGCCCACCAGGCCCACCGGCATCGGCATTTCTATCGTGCCGACCAGCGCGCCCGAATTGTCTTTCTCCCATTGCGTCAGCGAGGTGTAGCGTCCCGAGCGGCTGGCATAGGCGTGGGCGCCGGCTTCGACCGCGCGCCAATCGTTGCCGGTGGCAACGATGACGGGGTCGATGCCGTTCATGATGCCCTTGTTGTGCGTGGCGGCGCGGTAGGGATCGACGGCGGCGAAGGTGTAGGCGTCCAGCACGCCCTCGATGATCTCGGCGCCGCTGCGCTCTTTGGTGTCCAGGACTTGCGGCGTGAGACGCACGCGGGCGCGGGCCAGGCGCAGGTCCGCCAGGTTGGACAGGATGCGCAGCCGGACCGAGCCGCCGGTGATTTGTTCGACCAGCGGCGCCACGGCCTCGGCCATGGTATTGACCGTATTGGCGCCCATGGCGTCGCGCACGTCCACGATCAGATGCATCACGATCATGGGACCGCGCGGCGTGTCGGGGAATACATGGACCTCGATGTCCTGGCAGCCGCCGCCCAGCTCGATCAGCACCTTGTCGCGGCTGTTGGCCAGCGCGACGATGCGTTCGCGCTCGCGCAGCAACGCCAGGCGCGCCCCTTGCGGGTCGCCCAGTCCCAGCACCTGCACCTGCGCGCGCATCAGCGGGCGGGTACTGGAGGTTTCGAAGCCGCCGCATTCGCGCGCCAGCTTGGCCATGTAGGATGCGGCCGCCACCACCGAGGGCTCTTCGACCGCCATGGGCACCAGCACGTCGCGGCCATTGACCTGGAAATTGCCGGCTACGCCCAGCGGCAGCTCGAACGAACCGATGACGTTCTCGATCATGCCGTCGGCGCGGTCCAGACCAAGCGCGCCCGGTTGGGCAAGCAGCGCGCGCTCCGCGGGCGTGAGCGCGGCGGCGTCGGCGATGGTTGTCAGGCGTTGCGCGGGGGTCAGGGCGCGGAAGTTGGGCAGGCGTGAATCGGCCACGATGAGGTGTCTCCGTATAAGAATCAAGTGGCCTGATTCTAGGTAAACTGTACCGCTATTGAGAGGTACAGTTTTGGCAAACAGTACCATTGCACTGCACCAATTCTGATAGTCCAGCCAACAGGAAGACGCGCGTGGAAGCAGCACACACCGGCGGCAGGCCCCAGCGCGCCGCGCCCATCGCCGAAAGCCTGGCCAAGTTGATCGGCCAGCAGATTGCCGATGGCCTCTACCGGCCGGGCGACAAGCTGCCGTCCCTGCGCGAACTGGCGCAGTTGCATCGCTATGCGAAGAACACGGTGGTGGTGGCGTTTGAAATGCTGGTGGCGCAAGGCTTGGTGGAACCGCGGCGGGGCTCGGGCTTTTTCGTGCTGGAGACGAAGTTCGCGCGCCAGGCTGCGGAAGAAGAGCCAGGGCAGTTGAGCCGCGCCATGGACATCGTTTGGCTGATGCGCGAACAGCTCAAGACCCAGCCCGACGCCGTGGCCGTGGGGGACGGCTTTCCGCCCGTGGAATGGCTGGCGGACATGCGCATGGACCGCTATCACCAGAAGGTGGTGCGCACCGGGTTGGGCGCCTTGTTCCGATACGGCAGCCGCTTCGGCTATGCGCCGCTACGCGAGAGCCTGGTGCGCAAACTGGGCGACGTGGGCATCAACGCGGCGCCGCCGCAATTGGTGCTGACACATGGGGCGAACGAAGCCATGGATCTGGTGATCCGCTATTTCGTGCCGCCGGGCGCGGCCGTGCTGGTGGACAACCCCGGCTACTACCCTCTGTTCGGCAAACTGAAGCTGGCCGGCGCGCGCATGCTGGGCGTGCCGCGCCTGGCGGACGGCCCCGACGTGGCTGCACTGGAAGCGCTGCTGCAACGCGAAAAGCCGCGCTTGTTCTTCACCCAGTCGCTGGCGCACAACCCCACTGGCTCGGACATCTCGCTCGCCAAGGCCTACAAGGTCCTGCAACTATCCGAACGCTACAACCTGACGGTGGTAGAGAACGATCCGCTGGCCGATTTCAAGCCCACCTCGGCCGTGCGCCTGTCGGCGCTGGATCAGCTGGAACGCACGATCTACATAGGCAGTTTTTCAAAGTCCTTTTCAGCTGCGCTGCGGGTGGGCTTTATCGCATGCAACGCGGCCCTGGCCAGCGATCTGGCCGACCTGAAGGCGCTGGTGCATGTCAGCAGCTCAGAGTATTGCGAACGCATGGTGGACGTGATGCTGCGCGAAGGGCACTACGAACGGCATCTGGTCAGGCTGCGCCAGCGGCTGGAGGCGGCGACCGGCCATGCCTTGCAGGTGCTGGACGCGCTCGGCGCCGGGGTATACACCCGGCCGACCAGTTCGCTGTACCTGTGGTCGACTTTTCCGGGTGTAGAGGACTCCCTCAAGCTGGCGGCCGATTTGATACCCGAGAAGGTCACCATGGCGCCGGGACGCGTGTTCAGCGTGGATCCCACGGCGGTGTCGCCGTGGTCCCGCTGCAACGTGGGCGCGGTGGGATCGCCTCGTTTTCTGGCCACCATGCGGCAGCACCTGGCTCAGCGATAGGAGAACTCCTCGAACCATTGCATCAGCAGCGCCAGGGCCGGCGAGCTTAGCGCGCGTACCGGCGGCGCATCGGGCGAGCGGCGCGCGCCTTGCACGGCAAAGCGGCGCACGCCGCGACGCGCCAGCTCGCGGGCCAGGGTCAGCAGCCGGGTTTCGTCCAGCCAGTCCGGGTGCCAGGTGATGCGGCACTCGAAGTCGATGTCGGCCGCCAGCAGTTGCGTCAGGCAGGCCAGCGCGGGGCGCTGTGAATCGCGGCGGCCGGTGATGTCGTCATAGCCCTGGGCGTCGGCCTTGATGTCCAGGCCGATCCAGTCCAGATGGCGCAGCACGTCGGCCAGGCGTAGCGGATAGATGCCGGCGGTATGCATGCCGACGCGGTAGCCCATGCGCCTGACGTCGCGGATCATCTGCGGCAGGCGCGGTTCGCTCAAGGGCTCGCCGCCGGAGAAAACAATGGCGTCGAGCAGGCCCTTGCGCGTCTCCAGGAAGGCGCGGACCTCGCGCCAGTCGTAGCGGGCGGCGCGGGTCTGGAGCTCGACGTTATGGCAATAGTGGCAGCGCCAGGGGCAGCCCGAAATGAATACGACCGCCGCCAGTTGCCCGGGCCAGTCCACGGTGGAAAACGGCACCAGCCCGCCGACGGCATGCGAATGCCGGGGCAAGGGCTGGGCCACCGGTTGCGGCGCGGCCGGGTAGGCCGGGCGCGCCGTCAGCCGCCGCGTGCCCGGGCCGCAGCCCGTGGCTGACGCGGCGGCTCGCGTGGCGCCCTCAGGCGCGGCGTTCGACGAAGAAGCGGCGTTCATTGAATTCGCCCTGTTTGCCGGTGTTGAAGGAAGTGACGGGGCGGTGGTAGCCCATGACGCGGGTCCAGATCTCGCAGCGCACGCGCTGGCTGTCGTCCAATTGCGCGGCGGGAGCGGTGGTGACTTCGGGAGCGATCAAGGTTTGCATGGCGGTTCCTTATGGAGTGGATGCCGGGCGGTTGCCCGGCGGTCCGGTCCGGGGCCTGTCGTTTACAGGTCCTAGGCCGGGGTGCAGCATGCCGCTTGCTTGGCCAGCAGTTCGGCATCGCATTTCGGGCAGAACTCATGGTGCCCCGCCAAATAGCCATGGTTGGGGCAGATGGAGAAGGTCGGCGTGACCGTGATGTAGGGCAGCCGGAAGTTCGACAGCGCGCGGCGCACCAGCTGCTTGCACGCGGCGGAAGAAGAAACCGCTTCGTTCATGTACAGATGCAGCACGGTGCCGCCGGTGTACTTGCCCTGCAGCGTTTCCTGCAGTTCCAGCGCATGGAAAGGATCGTCGGTGTGGCCGACCGGCAGCTGGCTGGAATTGGTGTAGTAGGGCTGCGTCTCGCTGCCCGCCTGCAGGATGGCGGGATAGCGCTTCCTGTCTTCGCGGGCGAAGCGGTAGGTGGTGCCTTCGGCGGGCGTGGCTTCCAGGTTGTACAGGTGGCCGGTCTCTTCCTGGAACGCGGTCATGCGGTCGCGCACGCGGTCCAGCAAGCGCACGGCCAGGGCATGGCCCGCGGCGGTGGTGATGTCCTCGGCGTCGGCCGTGAAGTTGCGGACCATCTCGTTGATGCCGTTCACGCCCAGCGTGCTGAAGTGATTGCGCAAGGTGCCCAGGTAGCGGCGGGTATAGGGGTAGAGGCCTTGATCGATATAGCGCTGCACCACCTTGCGCTTGGTTTCCAACACGTCGCGGCCCAGTTCCAGCAGGTGGTCCAGCCGCTGCATCAGCCGTGCTTCGTCGCCGCGGCAGGTGTAGCCCAGGCGCGCGCAATTGACCGTCACCACGCCGACCGACCCCGTCTGCTCGGCCGATCCGAACAGGCCGTTGCCGCGCTTGAGCAGTTCGCGCAGGTCCAGCTGGAGGCGGCAGCACATCGAGCGCACCATGTGCGGCTCCAGGTCCGAGTTCAGGAAGTTCTGGAAATAGGGCAGGCCGTAGCGCGCTGTCATCTCGAACAGGCGCTCGGTGTTGGGGTGGTCCCAGTCGAAGTCGGGCGTGATGTTGTAGGTCGGGATGGGGAAAGTGAACACGCGGCCCTTGGCGTCGCCAGCCATCATGACTTCGATGTAGGCGCGGTTGATCATGTCCATCTCGGTCTGCAGGTCGCCGTAGGAGAAGGGCATTTCCTCGCCGCCGATATACGGGATCTGGTCCTTCAGGTCCGGCGGGCAGGTCCAGTCGAACGTGAGGTTGGTGAAGGGCGTCTGCGTGCCCCAGCGGCTGGGCACGTTCAGGTTGTAGATGAGTTCCTGCATGGACTGCTTCACGTCCGCGTACGTCATGGCGTCGCGGCGGATGAAGGGCGCCATGTAGGTGTCGAAGGAGCTGAATGCCTGCGCGCCGGCCCATTCGTTTTGCAACGTACCCAGGAAGTTGACGATCTGGCCGATGGCCGCGGACATGTGGCGTGGCGGCGTGGCTTCGACCTTGCCGGGGATGCCGTTGAAGCCTTCGGTCAACAGCTGGCGCAGTGACCAGCCGGCGCAATAGCCGCTCAGCATGTCCAGGTCATGGATGTGGATGTCGCCTTCGCGATGGGCGCGGCCCGCCTCGGGCGCGAATACGTTGGACAGCCAGTAGTTGGCGGTGACCTTGCCGGCCACGTTCAGGATCAGGCCGCCCAGGCTGTAGCCCTGGTTGGCGTTGGCATTGACGCGCCAGTCGCGCTGGTCCAGGTATTCCTCCATCGCGCTTTCCACGTCCACCAGCGTGTGGCGCAGCGCGCGCAGCCGGGCGTGCTGTTCGCGGTGCACGATGTAGGCGCGCGCAGTGCGCCAATGGCCGGCCTGCACCAGGGCTTCTTCCACGCGGTTCTGGATGGTCTCGACGCCCGGGCAGGGGTTGTCTTCCAGTGCGGCGATGACGGTGTCGGTCAAGGCCTGCGCGCCCGCCAGGTCCAGTTCTCCCGTGCTGTTGCCGGCCGCCGCCATGGCTTGGGCGATCTTGTCGCGGTCGAACTCCGCGACCCGGCCGTCGCGCTTGAGGATGTGCTGGATATGCATGACTGACACCATATGTAGTAGGGTGTGAAAACTCTACCACCACATATGGTGCGGGCGCCGCCCGGCACCGCCTGGATATCAGGCTTGCTTGATGCGCGTCAAACCTGCGCTTCAGAAGCCGATGCCGACCCCGGCCAGGGATATCGCCACGGCCAGCGCCGCGGTACGGGCTGCCGGACGCGGCGCCCACGACAGCATGCCGACCCAGAGCAGCGCGCCGGCCGACAGCCAGCCCAGCCAGGCCACCACGCCTACGGTGTTGCCCCAGAGTCCCACGCAGGGCAGTAGCGCCAGCGCCAGCAGCAGCACGCCGGCGCCGCGCAGCACGCGGGTATGGCCGGCGGAGGGATCGCGTCCCCAGACCTGGTCGTAATGGCGCGGCATGGCCAGGCTCAGGCAGGCCATGCCTGAATAGGTCAGCAGCAGCGCCATGGAAATCGCGTACAGGTCGTTGGTGTTCATGCGGCCGCCTCTGCGTCACTGCGGGGATTGCGCCGGATGGGCGCGGATGCGGGCCGTCGCCACAACAGCAGGGCCGCCCAGCCCGATAGTACGCCGAATGCGGCGGACGTCAGTTCGACGCCCGCGCTCTCCCAATCGCCGCGTGCGATCTGCGCTGCCGGATGGTCGCCCAATGTGACGAACGATAGCGCCGGCAGCAGCAGGCACAGCGCGGACAGCAGGACCAGTTGCGAGATCCAGGCGCGGCGCGGGCTGCACAGCCAGGCATGCGCCAGGGTCAGCGCCCACACCAGGAAGAAGCAGCGCAACTCCCATAGCGCGCGGTTTTCCAGCGCTACGGGCAGCAGGCGGTTGGCCCAGAGGTAGCCGATGCAGGCGATCGCCAGCCCGGCCAGCGCGGCCACGTTCAAGCCTTCTATCAGCCGGTACATGCGCGCCGTCGCGCTGCCGAATTCGTCGCCGTGCTTGGCGCGGCGCTTGACCATGAACAGCAGCGCGCCCGTACCCATCATGGCCGCGCCCGCCAGGCCGCAGATGAAGTACAGCCAGCTGACGGCCAGTCCGCCGAACTTGGACATGTGCAGGTCGCTCATGACCTGGAACGCCAGGGCCGGCGCGCCGCCATGCACGCCGCCCGCGGGCCGCAGGCGCAGCAGTTCGCCGCTGGCGGAGAACTCCGCCATGCCCGTGGTGGCGCTGATATTGCGGAAGGTGTCGGCGTCTTCGTTCCAGCCGTAGACGCCGATGCGCATGGAGCTATCTTCGGGATTGTTGATGACGATGGCGCGCGCCGTCTGCCCGATCAGTTGTTCGCCGCGGGCCACGATGGGTTCGAGCGCCGGCATGGCCAGCGCCACACCCGTGCGCGAGGGACGCTCCTCGCCGGACAGTTCGGCCAGATAAAGGCGGCTGGCCTGGGGACCCGGGCCGTAGGTGGCCGTGACGGGGGCGGGCATCAGTATCGCGCTCGAAATCACGATGCCCGTGTAGGCGATCATGAATTGGAAAGGCAGGGTCAGCACCGCCACGGCGTTGTGCGCATCCAGCCAGGACCGTTGGCCCTTCTTGGCGCGGAAGGTGAAGAAGTCCTTGAAGATGCGCTTGTGCGTGACCACGCCGGAAATCAGCGCGACCAGCATCGCCATGCTGGCGAAGGCAACGATCCACAGCCCCAGGCCGGCGTCGTGCAGCGTGTAGTGGAAGTCCACGAAATGCGTGCCGCCCATCGTCGCGCGGCCTTCGGCGTCGTGGTGGTCCGCCAGTTCGGCGCCCGTGTCGGGATCGAGTTCGGCATCCGCGTACTGGCCGTTCTGGTCGAACCAATAGGCCGTCAGGCCGTTGTCGTGAAAGCGGTCCACCGGCCAGATTTCCCACATGCCGGCGCCCGCATGGTTGCGCGCCATATAGTCCACCGCCAGTTCCAGCCGGCGCGCGCGGTCCACCGGAACGCTTTCCTTTTGCGCAGCCTGCGCTTCCGCCTCCTGGTGCTCGGGCGTCATCCAGTGCGTGATGGGTTCGGAGAAGACGGCCAGCGATCCCGTCAGGAAGATGGCGAACAGCAGCCAGGAAAACCACAGGCCGACCCAGGTATGGAGCCAGGCCATGGATAGGCGGAAACCGGATTTCAGGACGAGCCTCTTTCTTGTTGGCGCCGCCGCGAGCCGGGCGGTCTGATTTTATTGAGAATGGTTCCAATTCTAGTCTAAATGGGGACGAGGTTGTCCCTGCCGTCGGCCTTGTATTTTTTGCCGCGCAAGCGGCATCCGCTCCGAGCTGCCGCAGGCAATTGCCATCGCGCGGGCCGGGCACGGCGATTGCTGGGTAGGCGCTCCATCCGCATATCCGCCGCGGGCATGCGCGGATGCCCGCAAGACATGAAAGAGGAGCGCCACATGAAACGCAAAGCTGCAAACGCCTCGCAGATCGAGGAATTGCTGTACCAGGCCCTGGAAACCGAAATAGGCGGCCTGGCCGTGTATGAAACCGCCGTGTCCTGCGCGGTGAACGAGGACCTGAAAAAGGAATGGCTCGGCTACCTGGAAGAAACCCGCACGCATCGCCGGGTGCTATTGACCGTATTCGAGCAGCTGCGGCTGGATCCGCAGGCGCAGCCGCCGGGCCGCCAGGTCGTGCGCCATATCGGCGAGGCATTGGTCAAGGCCATGAAGATGGCGATCAGCGCGGGCGATCCGGACGCGGCCCAACTGGTCGCCACCGAATGCGTGGTGCTGGCCGAGACCAAGGACCACGCGAACTGGTCCCTGATCGGCGTGATTGCCGAGCAGCACAGCGGCGACGAGGCCAAGGTATTGAAGCAGGCGTATGACGCCGTGGCCACCGACGAGGACCACCACCTTTATCACACGCAGGGCTGGTCGCGCGAATTGTGGATCCAGTCGCTGGGATTGCCGGCGGTGCTGCCGCCGCCCGAAGAGGTCAAGCAGGTGGAGACCGCCATCGGCGCATCGCGGGCCGAACAGGCGCGCGGCAAGATGTTGAGCCACTAGGAGATTGCGATGCCAGCCAAGAAAGCAGCAGGCAAGGGCGGCGCAGGCGCGGCCGTGGACACGGCCTACCTGAATACGGACAGCGGCCCCGCGTCCGGACCCGCTGGCAAGCCCAGCCATCCGGCGCTCAAGCGCGCCGCGGCCGTGGGTGATACGGCCGCCGCGATTCCCCACAATGCCGGCAAGGCGGCGGAGTACGGTGAAGCAGGGGCGCGGTGCCCCTATGCCGGCGCGCACGTCGCGGCAGCGGATCCTTCCGCGACGGCCAGTTCGCTGTCCGAAGCCGAGACCTCGGCCAAGACCGGGGGCGCGGCCGCGGCCGGCATCAACGCGGCCGACGGCCGGCTGGAACGCGTGCGTGCGGATTCAAGCGGACAGATGCTGACCACCAACCAGGGCGTGCGCGTCAGCGACAACCAGCACTCGCTGAAGGCGGGTTTGCGCGGGCCGGCGCTGCTCAAGGACTTCATCCTGCGCGAGAAGATCACGCATTTCGACCACGAGCGGATTCCCGAGCGCATCGTGCATGCGCGCGGTTCGGCGGCCCACGGCTACTTCGAATGCTACAAGCCGCTGACCGACCTGACCGCGGCCTCTTTGTTCGCCGAAGCCGGCAAGCGCACGCCGGTGTTCGTGCGTTTTTCGACGGTGGCAGGCGAGCGCGGCTCCAAGGACACGGCGCGGGACGTGCGCGGTTTCGCCGTGAAGTTCTATACCGACGAGGGCAACTGGGATCTGGTCGGCAACAACATGCCGGTCTTCTTCATCCAGGACGCGATGAAGTTCCCGGACCTGGTGCACGCCGTCAAGCCCGAGCCGCATCATGGCATGCCCCAGGCCGCGTCCGCGCACGACACCTTCTGGGACTTCGTGTCGCTGATGCCGGAATCCACCCACATGCTGATGTGGCTGATGTCGGACCGTGCCATCCCGCGCAGCTACCGGATGATGCAGGGCTTTGGCGTGCACACCTTCCGCTTCGTCAACGCCGCGGGCGAGTCGCGGCTGGTGAAATTCCATTGGAATCCGCTACTTGGCACGCATTCGCAGGTCTGGAATGAAGCCGTGAAGGTATCCGGCGCGGACCCTGACTTCCACCGCCGCGATCTTTGGGAGGCGATCGACGCCGGCAATGGCCCGCAGTGGGAGCTGGGCGTGCAGGTATTCACCGAGGAGCAGGCCGAAGGATTCAGCTTCGACGTGCTGGACGCCACCAAGATCGTGCCGGAGGAACTGGTGCCCGTCGTGCCGGTGGGGCGGATGGTGCTGGACCGCAATCCCGACAACTTCTTCGCCGAGACCGAGCAGGTCGCCTTTTGCGCTGCCCACATCGTGCCGGGCCTGGACTTCACCAATGACCCGCTATTGGCCGGGCGCATCCATTCCTACGTGGACACGCAGATTTCGCGGCTGGGCGGCCCCAACTTCCATGAAATCCCGATCAATGCGCCGCTTGCGCCCGTGCATAACAACCAGCGCGACGGCATGCATCGCCAGGCCATCCATCGCGGCCGCGTGGCCTACGAGCCCAACTCGCTTGCCGGCGGCTGTCCGTTCCAGGCCGGCATGGATGGCTTCGTGTCGTTTCCGGAGCCGGAGACGGGCGACGAACTGCGAGGGCATCCTGAAAAATTCGCCGAGCATTACAACCAGGCGACGCTGTTCTACGACAGTCAGGCAGACTGGGAAAAACGCCACATCGCCGACGCCTATGCCTTTGAATTAAGCAAGGTCACGGTGCCGGCGGTGCGCCAGCGCATGGTCGCGTCGCTGCGCAACGTGTCCGAAGAACTGGCGCAGGGCGTGGCCGACCAGCTGGGCATGGCCTTGCCCGCGCCCTTGCCGCGGGCGATCGAGCGTCCGCCCAAGCCGGAAGTCGAGGTGTCGCCGGCATTGTCATTGGCCGCGCGCCCTGGGGATGGCGGCATCGCCACGCGCAAGGTCGCAATCCTGGTGGCGGAGGGCGCGGATGGCAAGAGCGTGTCCGCCGTAGCCCAGGGGCTGATCGCGGCGGGCGCCATCGTGCGGCTCGTCGGGCAGCGCATCGGGCCCGTCCCGGCTGCCGGGGGCGGCACGCTGGATGCCGATGCTTCCCTGGACAACCATCCTTCGGCGCTGTTCGATGGCGTGGTTGCGGCGGGCGGCGAGGCTGCGGTGGCCCGCCTGGAATCGGACGGACGCGCGCTGGAGTTCCTGCGCGACGCCTATCGCCACGGGAAGACTTTGATGGGCATGGGCGAGGGCGTGCAGCTGCTTGCCGCGGCGGGCCTGTCCGCCGATACGGCGGATGGCGGACTGCTAAGGATGGACGCGGCGGCCGCCGCTAAGAGCGTGACCGCCTTCATCGAAGCCCTGGGCCGGCATCGCCACCCGGAAAGGGAGACCACGCCGCCCAGGGTTTGATGCCGCCGCTGCGGCCAGGTGCATGTGTATCTTGACAAGGCATCGGCGCCTGCCAATACTGATCCGGCAAGTCGGGGCGAGCGCGTCGGGCGCTTGCCGTCCTTTTCCTTTCGAGATCAGGGGGCTGTATGCGTCGCGCGTCCGTTTTGCCTATGAGTATCCGCGGCTGGCTTTGGGCCAGCCTTTTTTTGTGGGTCGCCTGTATCTGCCTGGCGCCGCAGGCCAGGGCGGAGTCCGCGGCCGAGCTCAGCCGTGAAGCGCAGAGTGCGCTGGATCGCCTGTACCAGCAGGAACCCAAGACGCGTGTACTGGGCAACAAGGCGGTGGGCGTGCTGGTGTTTCCCCGCATTCTGAAGGGCGGCCTGCTGGTCGGCGCGGAAACTGGCGACGGCGCGCTCATCCGTCGCGGCAAGGTCCAGGCCTACTACAACATATCGGCCGTATCGTTCGGTCTTCAGGCCGGCGCGCAGGAGTTCAGCTATGCGCTGTTCTTCATGAACGAGCCGGCGATGCGATACCTGGACCAGAGCGACGGCTGGTCGCTTGGCGCCGGCCCCAGCCTGGTCGTGGTGGATGACAGCTATGCCGCCAGCATTACCACCACCACCCTGAGCCAGGATGTCTATGCCGTGCCATTCGGCGGACAGGGGCTGATGGCGGGCATGGGCCTGGAAGGGTCCAAGATCACCCGCACCCAACCGGACTGAGGCCAGGCGTCAAGCTGCCGCGGTTAGTCCAGCGTGATGCCGGCGCGGGCCGCTACTTCGGAAAAGGTGTGCAGTTCCTTCGTGATCTGCGCCTTGAATGCCGGCCCGGGCAGATAGACCGGATCCAGCGCCAGGTCCGCCACCGATTTGCGGACCTGCGGATCCTCCATGATTTCCGCCACGGCGCGGCTCAGGGTATCCACCACAGGGGCCGGCGTGCGCGCCGGCGCCACCAGCGCGTACCAGCCCACGAAAGAAACGTCCGCCATGCCGGCTTCCGCGAAGGTCGGCACGTCGGGCAGTTGCGGCATGCGGCGTTCGCCCGTCACGGCCAGCGCGCGGATCTTGCCGGCGCGGACCTGCGGCGCGGCGGAAGACACGGTGTCCACGCCCAGGTCGACCTCGCCGCCTATCATGGCCGTGACCAGCTGCGCGCTGCCCTTGTAGGGCACCGGCAACATCTTGGCGCCCGCGGCCTCGGCGTACATCTCGCCCGCCAGGTGTGGCGCGGATCCGGGACCGAAGGTGCCGTACATCAGGCCGCCCTTGGCGCTTTGCTGCCGGGCCAGCGCCGCCGCTTCCTGCGCAGTGCTGGCCGCAAGGCCGTTCTTGGCCAGCAGCACCACGGGCGCCATGGCGACGATGGCGATGTGTTCATAGCTCTTTTGCGGGTCATAGGGCAGCCCGGGCTTGAGCGCCGGCAGCACGGTATAGGTGGTGCTGCCCGACAGCATCAGGGTGTAGCCGTCAGGCTGCGCGCGCGCCGCCGCTTCCGCGCCGATCACGGTGGATGCGCCGGGGCGGTTCTCCACGATGACCGGCTGGCCGAACTTGCCGGACAGCTTGTTGGCCAGCAGACGCGCCACGGCGTCGGTCGCTCCGCCCGGCGTGAAGGGTACGACGATCTTGATTGCCTGTTCAGGATAGGCGGCTTGGACGCCGCCCGCATGCGCGGCGGCGGCAAGGCTTGCGGCGGCCAGGGCGGCGCGGAGTTTGACGTTCATGTCGGAGATTCCGGTCAGTTGGCGTTGGAAGACGGGCGCGCAGCCGCCTGGCGCGGGGCGCTGCCCTGATCGCCCAGGTCCCAGTACAGGCCAGCCATGATGGCCAGCCCCTCGCGGGCGACGCTGCCCAGCAGGTGTTCGTTGGGCGCGTGCTGGGCGCAAGCGGGATAGGAATGCGGCACCCACAATGTAGGCAGTCCCAATTGGTCGGCGAAGATGTCGTTGGGCAGCGAGCCGCCCAGGTTGGGCAGCAGCGCCGGCCGCTTGCCGGTGCTGCGTTCCAGCGAGGCCGCGGCCCAGCGCACCCAGGGATTGTCGGGCGACAGGCGGGTGGCGCCGGCCTGCATGCCGATGCGCACCTGCACGTCCTCGAAGCCCGCCGCGCGCAGGTGTTCCCGCACGTGCGTTTCCAGCGCGCGCCAGTCCGTACCGACCACGAAACGCAGCTGGCACCAGGCCACGGCCTCGGGCGGTATGGCGTTGACCGGCTTGGCCGGATCGCCGGCGCCAAAGGTCAGGACGTCCAGGCTGTTCCAGCCGAACACTTTTTCGGGCGCGCTCAGCCCGGGTTCGCCCCACCACGCGTTGATGTCGGGGTCGTCTTCGCCGCCGCCGACTTCCAGGTCGGCCAGCGCCCCGGCCACCGCCTCCGGGATGGGGGGCGGGCGCAGGCCGGGCACCGTGATTCGGCCGCGCGCATCGACCAGCGTGGCGATGGCGTGCGCCAGCACGATGGCGGGGTTGGCCAGCAGGCCGCCCCAGTTGCCCGAGTGGTAGCCGCGTTCGCGCGCGCGCAGTTTCAGTTCGAAGTTCACCGCGCCGCGCGAGCCCATGAACAGGGTGGGACGCTGCGCGCTCAGCCGCGGGCCGTCGCTGGCGATGAAGACATCCGCCGCCAGCGCCTCGCGCTGTGCCTCGCAGAAGGCGGCCAGTCCGGGGGAGCCCGCTTCCTCGCCGGTCTCGATCAGCCAGGTCGTGTTGAAACCGAGCCTGCCGCCGCGCGCGGCGATGACCTGGCGCAAGGCTTCCAGATTGATGCTGTGCTGGCCCTTGTTGTCGGCGGTGCCGCGTCCGTACCAGCGGTCGCCTTCGACCTGCAGGCGCCAGGGATCGCGGCCGGCTTCCCACTTGGCGGCGTTGCCGCGCACCACGTCGCCGTGGCCGTACATCAGCACCGTGGGCAGACCGGCCTGCTCGTTGCGGCGCGCCACCAGGATGGGCAGGTCGGCGCCCGAGGGGTTGGGGTGCACCTCACAGGCGAAGCCCAGTTGCTGGAGCAGCGGAACCAGTTCTTCGTTCAGGTAGGCATGCTGGGCCGGCGCCTGGTCGGGCACTTCGCTTTCCGTCGCGTAGGCGACGCGGCGGGCCAGCGCGGCATGCAGGTCGCCGTTGTCGTAGGCTTGAACGGCTTGGAGCAGGGCTTGTTCGCGTGTCACTTCGGTGCCTGGGATGGGATGCAGAGGGAGGCACAAAGTTATTACGCTTCACTACATGCCACAATTAGATAATTAGCATTCTTTCATTGCCATAAAGGCATGGATAAGAGGGGCCGCCATGATTTCGCTGGGCTTGAGGTATTTTCTGGAGGTCGCGCGCTGCGGTTCCATCGCGGGCGCCGCGGCGGCACAGCACGTGGCGGCTTCTGCCGTCAGCCGGCAGATCGCCAAGCTGGAGGACGGGCTGGGCATCGCGCTGTTCGAGCGGCAGGCGCGCGGCATGGAACTGAGCGAAGCCGGCCGCCAATTGGCGGCCTACGCCAATGCCGCCGCCCTGGAAGCCGAGCGCGTCACCACCGAGATCCGCCAGCGCGGCCACTTGGGCGACGTGACCATACGCCTGGCCTGCACCGAGGGTTTCGCCCACCGCTTCCTGCCCATGTGCATGGCCGAGTTCAAGCGGGTCAGGCCCGAGGCCCGTTTCCATTTGCACGTGGAGCGCCCCGAGGAGGTCAGCCGCCAGATCCTGGAGGGCCTGTCGCAGCTGGCGCTGCGCTACACCACCGCGCAGGACGACCGGCTCAAGACCGAACTGCTGGTGCGCGCGCCGGTCTATGCGGTCATGTGCCGCAACCATCCGCTGGCCAGCCGCCGCAGCCTTGGCGTGCGCGACCTGACCAAGGTGCCGCTGTCGCTGGGCGACCATGGCACTACGGTGCGGCAGCTGTTTGACGCGGCCTGCGCCAACGCCGGGCTGCACATCGAGCCGGCCTACGTGTCCAATCATTCCGCGGCCTTCCTGCCCATGCTGCCGGGCAGCGACATCGTGGCGCTGTCGGGCTACCTGACGGTGCTCGGACAGCGCGACGGCGAAGGCCTGGTCGCGGTGCCGTTCAGCAATCCCGAAATGCGGCAGCGGAGCATCCAGGTCCTGACCTTGCAGGGCCGGACCTTGCCGGCGCTGGCGCGCGAGTTCCTGGAGTTCATGGCGCAGCGGCTGACGGCCACGCCCAAGGCGCCGGAAGGGTAGCGGGGCCGCCGCGGGCGGCCCCGGGACTGCGCTTCAGTCCAGCGAGATATTGGCCTCTTTGACCACGGCCGCGAAGCGCGCCGAATCCGCGTCGCGGGCCTGGGCCAGCGCGGCGGCATCCTGCGGCCAGGCGTCGAAGCCATAGGTCTCGAAGCGCTTGCGCACCGCGGGCGTGACCACGGCCTGGGCAATGGCGGCGTTGATGCGCTTGACCACGGCATCCGGCGTGCCTTTGGGCGCGAAGGCCGCGACCCAGGTCTTCAACTCGAAGTCCTTGGGGCCGCCGGCCTCGCTGACCGTGGGCACGTCGGCGTAGGAACCGAGGCGGGACGGCGCCGCCAGCGCCAGCAGCTTGACCCGCTTGGCCTGGTACAGGTTCTGCACGGTGGCGGCCGTGCCGAAAGCCCAGTCGACCTCGCCATTGGCCACCGCCGTGTAGAGCTGGGCCAGGTCCTTGAAAGGCACGTGCGTCATGCTGGTCTGCGTGGCGGTCTGGAACATGGAGGTGCCCACATGCGCCACGCTGCCCATGCCCCAGGTGCCGTAGGTCAGCTTGCCGGGCTGGGCCTTGGCTGCGGCGATCAGGTCGGTGACGTTGTTCCAGGGGGACGAGGCCGACACCACCATGAAGAAATGCGTGGTGTAGATCGGCGCCACAGGGACGAAATCCTTGACCGGATCGAAGGGCAGATTGCGGTAGAGCTGCGGCTGCAGCGTCATGTGGGTGTTGTCCACCACGGCCAGCGAGTAGCCGTCGGGCGTGGCGCGCTTGACCTCGCCTATCGCCAGCCAGCCGTTGGCGCCGGGCTTGTTCTCCACGATAAGCGGCTGCTTCCAGGCCGCCGTGAGCTGTTCGCCCAGCATGCGGGCGACGGCGTCGGGGCCGCTGCCCACCGAATACGGCAGCACGATGCGCACCGGCCGTTCGGGGTACTTGTCGGATTGGGCCTGTGCCGAGGCGCAGGCCAGGGCGCCGGTCAGCGCCATGCACCAGAGAGTATTTTTCATGTCTCCTCCACTTTCCATGGATGGTTTTTGCGGCGCTTCCCCGCGCCGCTTATCGTCGGGGCCGCATGCGCGGATGCGCCGCGGCCGGGTACTTACAGCAAAAGGGTGCGTGGCTCAGGACACCGCTGCCGCCTCCGGGTGCAGCGCCTCGTAGGCGGCGGCGAAGCCGGGGTCGCGCTGGCGCAGGTCGTCGTGGCTGACCTGGCCCGTGCGGCGCATGTAGTCGTAGGCGAAGGACACGGGGTCCAGGTGCATCTTGTCGGCCACGTTCTCGTACCAGTCCAGGCTGCGCGCGGCGGCGGTCTGGAAGTTGGCCGATGCCGGACGGCGCTGCGCCTCGAAGTGCGCGAACGCGGCCTGCGTGTCGTCGGGATGTTGCGTGAGCCCATGGTGCAGCGCGATCGCATCCTGCATCGCCATGCGGGTGCCGGAGCCGAGCGAGAAATGCACGGTGCGCAGCGCATCGCCCAGCAGGACGATGTTGCGATGCGACCAGCGTTCGTTGCGCACGATGTTGGCCTCGAACCAGAGGGAACGGTTGCCCAGCAGTTCGTTGGCGCCCAGGTCGGCGCGGAACACCTCGGCGCAATATTGGCGGCTTGCGTCCTCGCTGGCCGTGTCCAGGCCGGCGCGCTGCCAGGTGTCCGGGTCCACTTCCACCAGGAAGGTGCTGAGGTCCTTGCTGTACTGGTAGCTGTGCGCGATGAAGATACCGTGGTCCGTTTCGCGGAAGATCAGCGATACCGGATGAAAGCGCTGGCGTGTGCCGTACCAGGCGAACTTGTTGCGGCGGCGTTCGAAGCTGGGCCGGAAGTGTTCGGCGTACTGCTTGCGCACGGCGCTGTTGCTGCCGTCCGCGGCCACGACCATGTCCACTTCCGCGGCCAGCCGCTCCACGTCGTCGATCTGCTGTTCGTGCAGGATCTGGACGCCGGCCTCCAGGCAGGCTTTTTCCAGGACTTCCAGCATGTCGATGCGGGCCGTGCGCGAGAAATGGTTGCCCTGGACCTGGACGCGGGCGCCTTGGTGGATGATCTCCATGTAGTCGCAGCGTTCGTGGTGCGCGACGAAGGCCTTGAAGAATTCGGGGTCGGCTTCGCGCAGGAAGGCCAGGCCGATGTCCGAGAACACCACGCCCCAGCCGTAGGTGGCGCCGCGCGGGTTCCGTTCGTAAACGGTGATTTCATGCTGCGGCGCATGCTTCTTGGCAAGCAGCGAAAAGTACAGGCCGGCGGGGCCCGCTCCGATGACAGCGATCTTCATTTGGCTTCACTCCTGTTTGCTTCGGCCTGCGCGCAGGCTTGCCGATATGACTGCAGCGCGCCGCGCAGCGCGGCGGGTACTTCGATGGCGCGCCGTTCGCCGCGCGCCACGCAGATCGGGGTCAGCCTGGCGTCGAACGCGGGCTGGCCCCGCACGCTGCCGGCGACGTGCAGGGTGTAGGTGCGGGTGCGGATTTCCTCGACCCTGACGCACATGTCGAATTCCTCGTCCGGCCACAGCGAGGCCTGGAAGTCGAACGACAGCGCGCGCGTCGGCGTGCCGAAGCCGTGCTCATCCTTGATGCGCTGCGGCGTGCCATTGAACAGGTGGCCGTAGAACAGTTCGGCGGCCGACAGCACGTATTCGCCGAACGTGACGGTGTAGACCACGCCCGCGGGATCGCAGTCGCCCCATTTGACGCGGCGGCGCACGATGAAAGGCGTTTCGCTCAGGACGTATTCAGTGCTGGTCATTGCCGTTCTCCCGGGCCTTGGCGGCTTCCTGGTTGAGCATTTCCGCGACGCTATGGCGCAGGGCCGCCTTGTCGAGCTTGCCGACCTTGGTGACGGGGAAGGCTTCGATCTGCTCGATGCGTTCCGGACACTTGTATTTGGCGAGCCCCTGGCCGGTGAGGAAGTCCGCCAGCTCCGTCAGGCCGGGCGCCGTGTGGCCGGGCCGGACGATGATGAAGATGCAGCCTTTTTCGCCATAGAAGGGGTCGGGCATGGCCACCAGGCGCGCTTCGGAAATGGCCGGATGCGCGCCCACCAGCGCCTCGACTTCCTCGCAGCCGATCTTCTCGCCGCCGCGGTTGATGTTGTCGCGCAGGCGGCCTTCGAAGGCGTAGCAGGTTGCGCCATCGACCACGCGCGCCGTCATCATGTCTCCGGTGCGGTAATAGCCGTCCGAGGTGTACGCGGAGGCGTTGGCCGCGGGAGCGTCGAAGAACCCGGGCAGCGTGGCGGGGCCGCGGAAGCAGAGTTCGCCCATCTGGCCTTCGGCCACTGGTTCCTCGGTGCCGGGCGCGAGCAGGCGGATGTCGTCCTCGGGACAGCCCGAGCGGCCTTGCGTATGGTGCCGTTCGTACTCGGACGCGTCGGCGGGCGAGCCCAGCAGCAATCCTTCCGTGATGCCGAACAGGTTGGAGCAGGGCACGTTCAGGTGCGCTTCAAGCCGGTCCGCGGCGCTCATGGTGATGAACAGGCGCAGGGACGACAGGTCGTAGTTCGCCAGGTCGGCGAAGGCCATGATCTGCGGCGCTATCGGCCCGATGGACATGGCGCGGGTGACGCGGTGGCGCTCGATCAGTTCCAGCATGCGTGGCACGTCGACCCGCGGCATCAGCACCGCGGAAACGCCCATGGCGATGACGGGAATCAGCACATAGACCTGGGCCGCGTTGTGCAGCAAGGGCAGGGCCCAGATGATGCGGTCGTCGTCCTGCATCTTGTAGCGCCGGGCGCAGGCCAGTGAATGGCCCAGGTACTCGGCATGGAAGCGCGGGATGATCTTGGGCATGCCGGTCGTGCCGCCCGACAGCTGGAAGCTCAGCACGTCTTCGCAGCCGGGTCCTTGCTCGGCGAGGATGAGGCGGGCCTCGGCCAGCGGCATCGCATCCAGCAGCGCGTGCAGGGACACGCCATGCGGCGAGTCGCCGCGCGCCACGACCAGGTGCTCCAGCGTGTCGCTGGCGGCCAGCATGCCGGCGGCGAAGGCGGGCAGATCGAACTTGCCGAAGTCGGCCTGCACGAAATAGCCGCGGGCGCGGGTCTGGCGCGACAACTGGCCGATCTCCAGTTCGCGGTGCTGCGGCAGGGAACAGACGGGGACGATCCCCGCCTTGTAGCAGGCAAGCAGGGCCAGCGCCGTTTCCAGCGTGGTGCCCATCTGGAAGATGGCGCGGTCCGCGGGCGCGAGGCCCAGCTTCAGCAGCGCGGCGGCCAGCCGGTCGGTCTGTTCGTCCAGCTCGCGAAAGCTCAGGCTGCCTTCGTCGATGATCAGCGCGGTGCGCTCGGGGCAGCGCTGGGCGGTGGCGTGCAGCGCCGCGCCGACGGTCGAAGGTTCCCAGGCGCCGCTGGCGAAGTACTGGCGCGCCCGCTCGGGGTGGTGGTAGATCACGCCCTCTATGGGGTGGCGTATATCTCGCATGATGGTCTCCTCCAGGCCCGTGTCTCAGTGCCGCGCGGCCGAGATCCGCACGCGGTCCCGGTCCAGTACGTCGATCGTGCCGCTGACGCCGCCGGTGAACAAGCCATACCAGACGGCGGGCTTGAGTCCCAGGGCCTTGCGCTGGAATTCCACCGGGCCGTCGGAGACGATGCAGTCGAAATGCTCGCCCGGCACCACGGTGCAGTTTTCGCGACCCGAGGCGTCCTCGACCAGGGATGAAAACTCTTCGACGCGCGGCACGAAGATCCGCACGGACGGTTCGACGCCGCCATCCGCCAGCTCCAGCCGCTCTTCCAGCAGCGCCGCCTTGCGCGCCCAGACGTCGTCGATGTGCTGGATGCGCCCGCCGGCTGATTCCGCATCGGCTTCGGCCTGCATGGCCGCCTGCAGCGTCAGGGCGGCGTCGATCGAGTCGACTTCGCCCAGCGGCCGCAGCTTGCGCGTGAATTCGATGAAATAGCCGTTCGGATCGCGCACGTAGATGGATTCGATCACTTCATGGCGGGTTTCGACCGAGACTTCCAGCCCGGCATCCTGCAACTTCTGCTTCCAGGCCTTGAGCTCGTCCTCGCTTTCCACCAGCCAGGCGGTATGCGTGGCGTCGAACACGTGGTCTTCCGGCAGCGGCCGCATGCGGCTGCGTCCGCGCAGCGCCTCGGGTTCGTCGGAACCCAGGTAGTAGAAGAAGGCGATGGTGCTGCCCTGGCCGCTGTCGAAGAAGAAATGCAGGAAGTCCGGGTGCGTGGCGGGACCCCAGCCGCGCGCCGAGATCACATGCACCAGCGGCAGGCCGAGGATGTCGCGATAGAAGGCGACGGTTTCGCGCAGGCGCCAGGTGGGCCGCGCCGTATGGTCCACGCCGTGCAGGCGCAGGGGGGCGGGGGTCTTGGGAGTTGCAGTCATGACTTGCTCCGTCGGCATTCGGATTACAGGAAACGTTGGCGCAGCCAGGCGGCCAGTTCGCGGCCGGCCGCGTAGCGCCCGGGTTCTTCGCCTTCAACCAGCGCGCGGCCGTGGTGATCGCCGCGGATGCGCAGGTGGGTCTTGTCCGGCGCGGGGATGGCGTCGTGGATGGCGCGCACGTCGGAAGGGAAACAGGCCTGGTCGCCCGTGTATTCGACGATCAGGGTGGGCTGACTGATGCCGCCGGCGGTGCGCGCCATGCTGGCGTGGGAAGACAGGCCGGACCAGGTCGACAGCCAGCTCTCGGGCGTGCAGAAGCGGGCGAAGCCGACGGCGCCGTAGTTCGACGCGTACGGATCCTTGCCCCAGAGCGAGCCCGGGTGGCGGTCCGAAGGATCCAGGCTGAGGTCCAGGCAACGCAGGTCGGCGTCGGTGCGCCAGACCACCAGCACCGGCGTGTGCGCGGCCTGGCGCCGGCGTTCGGCCGAGGCGTCGGCGCCGCTCTTGACGTCGGCGCGGGCCGCGAGGCGGTCGGCGATCATCTGCCGCGCCTGCGCGTCCAGGCGCGCCACGCGGTCGCGCTGCGCCTGGCGGTAGCGGGCGACGAACTCCGGCGCATAGCGCGCCTGGCCCTTGGGCCGATAACCGTTCTCGGGCGCCAGCGGATCCAGGTCCGGCGTTACCGACAGCGCGTCGTTCTCGTCGGCGACGGACGGATCGATGCAGTTCAGCAGCAGCGAGCCCTGGCCCGGGTGCGGGCCCACCAGCACCAGGCCGTGTACTTCGGGCATGTCCAGTTCATCCAGCCCGCTGGACTTGCCGCCCGGCGTGCGGGCGACGCGCTCGCCGGCGGGCAGGCCGGCCTGCTGCGCATAGAACGCATACAGGCCGGCGCCGCCGGAATTGCCCAGCAGCACGATTTTCTTGAAGCCCTGTTCGCGCAGGAAGCGCAGGCCGGCGGCCACATCCTGCAGCGCCTGTTCGTGTTCCAGCCTGAGATCGTTGCCGACCGAGCGCGCCCCTTGCGACCACGCCGCAAGACCGGCGCCGACGATGTCGGGGATCAGGTAGTGGCAGGCCATGAACTCGCGTGGATGCATCACGCAGACCACGGTGTCGGGACGGGGGCCGGCCGGCTGGTACAGCGATCCGGAAGTGGCGGCGCCGTCGGCGGTGCGCAGCACGACGTTGCGGGTCGAGGCGCCGGCGGGCAGGTCGCGCGGATTCCAATCGGTGTTGAGAAAGCCTGCGGTGATCTGGCTGGAGGGGGCGGCGGTAGTCACATTCGTCTCCTGTGGCGATGGTCCTGGGACCTCGGTTTGACGTATTAGACGAATATTTGACTTTAGTGTCAATTAAATTTAAAAAACTGACAGTCGCGTCAAAAATTGGGGACTCAGTCGCGGGAAAACGCCGGCCGGCGCGGCTTGGAGACGTAAACGCGCATGCCATAATTTCGGGACGGGGCCGTCCCGGACGGTCCATTCGAGGAACATCGCAACGTGAACGACGCAAGCACCAAGGGAGCGCTGAAGGGCGAAGCGCTGCGCACCGCCATACTCGACGCCGCGGCCACGCTATTCATCAAGCGCGGCAGCGGTGGCACCAGCATCCAGGACATCGCCGAATCGCTGGGCCTGAGCCGCACCGCGGTCTATTACTACTTCAAGAGCAAGGACGAGATCCTGCGTTCGCTCACTGAGGATGTGCTGAGCGCGGCCAAGAAAATGGCCGGCGAAACCGCCACCCGCGAGGACCTGGATCCGGTCGAGGCGCTGCGCGCGCTGGTCACGCGGCATGCCGACCTGATCCTGTCGCGCACCGCCGAGTTCCGCGTGGCCGACCGGACCGAAGCCGACATGACGCCCAAGCAGCGCGCCGCCGTGCAGGCGTCGCGTCGCAACGTGCTGGAGAACTTCAGCCGCGTCATCGAAAACGGCATCCGCGACGGCCAGTTCCGCATGGTCGATCCGCACGTCGCCGCCTTCAGCCTCATCGGTATGTGCAACTGGTCGGCGTGGTGGTACAAGCCCGATGGCCGCCTGAGCCGTGCCGAAGTCGCGGCCATCATGGCCGACATGGCGGTGCAATCGCTGTTGCGCGACGCTGCCCGTCGGCCGCGCTCGCCGGACGTGAGCGAGTCCTTGCGGTTGGTGCGCGAGGATCTGGACTACCTGGAAAAGCTGGTGCTGCCTGGCGGGCCGCAGTCTTGATCGCCGTGGCCGCTGCGGGCTGGGAGTTGCCTAATGCGTTGGTTTCAGCCCCCGTTCATAGGCAGATGCCGTGAGCCGGTGGCCGGGCGGAGGGATCCGAAGCGCAGCCCCACCGGGGTGAGCATCGGAATCCCGCAGTCCGGACTCCGGCGACTCAAGAACCCCGCCTCACTAAATCGAAGCGACCGGGCTTCGAGCTTGCGGATGTCGGGGTTCTTAAGCCGCCGAGGCAGCCCTGCGCCATTCCGATGCTCGCCCCAATGGGGCTGCGCTTCGGATGGCTCCGGGCCACCTCGGCTGTAGTCGCCTAATGCGGTGGTTTCGAACCCCGTTCATGGGCAGATACTGTGAGCCGGTGGCCGGGCGGAGGGATCCGAAGCGCAGCCCCATCGGGGCGAGCATCGGAATCCCGCAGCCCGGACGCCGGCGACTCAAGAACCCAGCCTCACAAAGTCGAAGCGACAGGGCTTCGAGCTTGCGGGTGTCAGGGTTCTTTCGCCGCCGAGGCAGCCCTGCGCCATTCCGATGCTCGCCCCAATGGGGCTGCGCTTCGGATGGCTCCGGGCCACCTCGGCTGGTAGTCGTCTAATGCGGTAGTTTCGAACCCCGTTCATGGGCAGATACTGTGAGCCGGTGGCCGGGCGGAGGGATCCGAAGCGCAGCCCCACCGGGGCCGAGCATCGGAATCCCGCAGTCCGGACGCCGGCGACTCAAGAACCCTTCCTCAGTGGGGCCCCGGCTCCGGGTCCGCTAACCGACTTTCCCCGTCAGGCGCCGCGCCGCCTCCTGTACCGCTGCCAGATGGGCGGCAACGTAACGATGGACGGGCGCGGTCAGCGTCACTGCCGCCGCGATTTCGCCATTGAGCAGAAAGACGGGCGCGGAAATACCCGCCACTTCCGCCAGGCGATCGCCCATGGCTGCGAAATAACCGTCGGCGCGGATGCGCGCATGCAGTTCCTGGTCCGGTCCCGGCGCCCGCCCCAGCAGGGGATCGTAGGCCGTCAGGACGCGTCCGCCGCTGCCGCGGTCCAGCGGCAGCAGATCGCCCGCGCGGATGTGGTCTCTTACAGGATGCGGCGAATCCACGCGGTAAAGGCACAGACGCGCATCGCCCTGGCGGACGTGATAGGCCGCGCTTTCGCCGGTTGCCGCGACCAGGTCGCGCAATACCGGCATGACCACCTCTTCCAATGAAAACGAGGCTGCGTAGATGCCGTGCAGACGGGCGATTTCTCCGCCCAGGGCATAGCGGCCATCGTCCAGGCGCTGGATCCATCCGGCATGCTCCAGCGACGCCAGCAGTCGCAGGACCGTGCTCTTGTACAGACGCGTGCGCTCGGCCAGTTCGCCCAGTGACAGAGCTTTGTCGCCGGCCGCATAAACCGACATCAGGCTGAGCGCGCGGTCTACCGCAGCCACGCCGCCTTGGGCGGCATCGGTATCGGCCAGTGATTCCGTGGCGGCTTTACGCGGCATGTGCGGCTCCGTGGGGTTGATTCCGGGGCGGGACCATATTCCATCCTTTAGAACGAATGACGGCATTGTAGGCGCTGCCTGGTGCCCGCCTCGTGGTTTTCCTGTACGACCTGGCGCTTGACAGCTACGGTCGGTGAATCCAATAATTCTATCTAAAGAAACGTGGTTCTATTAGATAGAATATTGGAGATATCAAAACCATGGCCCAGCCCAACGACCGCAAACCCGACGTCCTGATCAGCGAGGTCGGTCCGCGCGATGGCTTGCAGTCGGTCAAGGCGACCATGCCCACCGCCGACAAGCTGCGCTGGATCGACGCGCTGGTCGCGGCTGGCGTGCGCGAAATCGAAGTGGCTTCCTTCGTGCCGGCGCGCCTGCTGCCGCAGATGGCGGATGCTGCCGAGGTGGTGCGGCATGCGGCGCGCCATCCGGCGCTTACCGTCATGGCGCTGGTGCCCAACCTGCGCGGCGCCGAGGCGGCGTTGCGGGCCGGCGTCCACAAGCTGACGATGCCGGTCTCCGCCAGCCGTGAGCATTCGCTGGCCAATGTGCGCAAGACGCCCAAGGAAATGGTGGAGGAGGTCCGGGCGATCGCAAGGCTGCGTGATGAACTGGCTCCCGCGGTCAAGCTGGAGGCCGGCATTTCAACGGCCTTCGGCTGCACCTTGCAGGGCGTGGTGCCCGAAGACGAGGTCATCCGCCTGGCGGCGCTATGCGTGGCTGCGGGCGCCGACGAATCGGGGCTGTCGGACACCGTCGGCTATGCCAATCCCGCGCAAGTGCGGCGGCTGTTCCGCCGTCTGCGCGCGGAAATCGGCGAGAAGGCGGGCGCCGCCCACATGCACAACACGCGTGGCCTGGGCCTGGCCAACTGCCTGGCTGCCTGGGAGGAAGGCGTGCGCACCTTCGACAGTTCGCTGGGCGGCCTGGGCGGATGCCCCTATGCGCCGGGCGCGTCCGGCAACGTCGTCACCGAAGACCTGGTCTTCATGTTCGAGGCCATGGGCGTGCGCACCGGCATTGACCTGGATGGAATCCTTGCCGCACGCGCGCCGCTGGCGGCCGGCCTGCCCGGCGAGCCGTTGTATGGCATGACCCCCGACGCCGGCTTGCCCAAGGGATTCGTCCAGCGGGCCTGATCGGCCATTCCCGCAGGCCTACGACCTAGATACACGCGGCCAGGCCGGCCTTTGCCGTAATGGCCCTTACTTGCAGAAGATCCACACCCATGTCCAGCCACGCCCATCCGCGCCTTCCGTATGAAAACATCCGCGTCGTCGAATTCACCCACATGGTCATGGGTCCTACCTGCGGCATGCTGCTGGCGGACCTTGGTGCCGAAGTCATCAAGGTCGAACCGGTAGGCGGCGACAGCACGCGCCGGCTGCTGGGTTCGGGCGCGGGCTTCTTCCCCATGTTCAACCGCAACAAGAAGAGCATCGCCCTGGACCTGAAGCAGCCCGAGGGCATAGAGGCCGCGTTGCGCCTGATCGACTCGGCCGACATCGTGAGCGAGAACTTCAAGGCCGGCGTCATGCAGAAGCTGGGCCTGGACTACGCCACGCTCAAGCAACGCAATCCCCGCCTGATCTACGTGAGCCACAAGGGCTTCCTGCCCGGACCCTACGAACACCGGACGGCGCTGGATGAAGTCGTGCAGATGATGGGCGGTCTGGCCTATATGACGGGGCGTCCCGGCGATCCGCTGCGTGCGGGCGCCAGCGTCAACGACATCATGGGCGGCATGTTCGGCGCCATCGGCGCCATGGCGGCCCTGGCGCAGCGCGAGCAGACGGGAGAGGGCACGGAAGTGCAGGCCTCGCTGTTCGAGAACAACGTCTTCCTGGTGGGGCAGCACATGATGCAGTACGCCGTCACCGGACGCGCTGCCGCGCCCATGCCCGGCCGCATCTCGGCCTGGGCCATCTATGACGTGTTCACCGTCAAGGGCGGCGAACAGATCTTCCTGGCCGTGGTCAGCGACAAGCAATGGGGCATCTTCTGTCGCGCCTTCGGCTTGGCCGAGCTGCTGGCCGATCCGCGCCTGGCCAGCAACAACGACCGCGTGCAGGCGCGCGACTGGCTGATGCCGCAGCTGCGCTCGCACTTGGCGGACCGCAGCGCGGCCGAGTTGGCGGCGGTGTTCGAGCATGAAGGGTTGCCCTTCGCGCCGATCACGCGGCCTGAGCAACTGTTCGACGATCCGCATCTGGCGGCTACCGGCGGCCTCGCGCCCATCACCCTGGAGGACGGGCGCGAGTCCCTGGCGCCGCTCGCGCCCTTCACGCTGGGCGGCGCCCAGCCCGGAATACGCCTGCAGCCGCCTGCGGTGGGCGAACACACCGACGCGCTGCTGCGCGGCGTCGGCTATCGCGACGACGAAATCGCAGCCTTGAAAGCAAGGCAAATCACACAAGGAGACTAATCATGATCACGCTATCCCGCCGCGCTTTCCTGGGCGCGGCGATGTGCGCTGCGGCCTTGCCGCTGCGCGCCCAGACCGCAGCCGCCTATCCGAACGGGCGGCCTGTGCGCCTTATCGTTCCCTATACGCCGGGCGGCGGCACGGATTCAGTGGCGCGCGCCATCGCGGCCAAGGTCACTGCGCTGGCCGGCTGGTCGGTGGTGGTGGAGAACCGTCCCGGGGCGGGCGGCAACATCGGCATGGATTTCGTCGCCAAGGCCAAGCCGGACGGCTACATGCTGGGCCTGGGCCAGACCGCCAACCTGGCCATCAATCCCGCCCTGATGCCGCAGATTCCCTTCGACGCGGAAAAGGACTTCGCGGCGGTCTCCCTGATCGCATCGCTGCCGGTCGTGCTGGTGGTCAAGGCCAACGCACGTTGGCAAACCTTGGCCGACTTGATCAAGGACGCGCGGGCCGAGCCTGGCGCCATCAAGCAGGCGCTGGCGGGTTCCGGCACGGTGGGCCATCTGGCGGGTGAACTGCTCGCCTATCAGGGCAAGTTCCAAGTGCTTAACGTGCCTTATCGCGGCGCGGCGCCTGCGCTCAACGACTTGTTGGGCGGCAATACCGACTACATGTTCGCCACGCCGCAGGCCGCGCAGGAAATGCTCAAGGGCAAGGTGCTGCGGCCGTTGGCCGTCAGCTCGCGCGCGCGGCTGGAGATCCTGCCCGATGTGCCCACCGTGGCCGAGTCCGGCTACGAGGGCTTCGAGGCGCTGGACTGGAAGGCGCTGGTCGCGCCGGCCGGCACCCCGCCCGAGGTGGTCCGGGCCGTCAATGCGGTAGTGGAGAAGGTGCTGGCGGATCCGGCCACAGTTGCCATGTTCACCGCTGAGGGCAGTACGGCCATGGGCGGATCTCCGGAGGCCGCGCAGCGCTACATCCAGGAAGAACAGAAGAAGTGGGCGCGCCTGATACGCGAAGCCGGCATCCAGACCGCCGCCTGACGCGCGCCGCAGACCATACCAGGAGACAAATCCGTGAAGCATCTTTTAGGAATTGCCGCGCTTGCCTGCGCTGTCGTGGCACAGCCCGCGCTGGGCAGTACCGGGTCGCAATGGCCCGAACGTTCCATCCGTCTGGTCGTACCGTTTCCCGCAGGCGGTCCGACCGATATCGCCGCGCGCGTGGTCGGCAAGGCGCTCTCCGACCGCTTGGGCACGCCTTTCGTCATCGAGAACAAGGCCGGCGCGCATGGCTTCATCGGCGCAGGCGACGTCGCCCGCAGCAAGCCGGACGGATACACGCTGATGATGGCCAGCATCGGCACCATGGCGATCAATCCGGGGCTCTATCCCGACATTCCCTACGATGCGAACAAGGACTTCACGCCCCTGGCGCTGGTCCTTACGGTGCCCATCGCAGTCGTGATCAACCCGCAACAGATGCCGGCGCAGACCGTGGGCGAGCTCGTGGACTACCTGAAAGCCCACCCAGATCGCGTGAACTACGGCTCGGCGGGGAATGGCGGCTCTTCCCATCTGGTGCCGGAGTATTTCAAGTACAAGACCGGCACCTCCATGACCCACATTCCCTACAAGGGCTCAAGCCCGGCAGTGACCGATCTGGTGGCGGGTCAGGTCCAGGTCATGTTCGATACGCTGCTGACCAGCACGCCTTTCGTGAAGGCCGGCAAACTGCGCATGCTGGCTGTCACGACAGCGCAGCGGCTGCCGGACTATCCAGAAGTGCCAACCATGGCCGAGGCCTTGGGCGCGCCGGATTTCGAAGCGTCGTCCTGGTTTGCGATGTATGCGCCGGCAGGCACGCCGCAGGCGGTGCAGCAAAAGTTGTCCCTGGCCATCAACCAGGCCCTGGGCGACGCGGCGGTGAAGCAGCGCCTGGCTGAACTGGGCGCGATTCCGGCAGGCGGCACGCCGGGCGAACTGGCGGACTTCCAGCGGGCTGAGCAGCGCAAATGGGCGCAGGTCATCAAGGCGGCGGGAATACTCCCGGACTGACCCTGCAGGCTGGGCCCTGCGTCAGGCCTCGGGGCCAGGACGCAGCCGGCCAGCCTTCCACTTCAACCGCAGCCTCTCCAGCGCCAGATACACGATCGGCGTGGTGTACAGCGTCAAGAACTGGCTGATCATCAGCCCGCCGACGATGGCGATGCCCAGCGGGCGGCGCAGCTCGGAGCCTTCGCCCATACCCAGCACCAGGGGCAGGACGCCCAGCAGCCCCGCCAGGTTGGTCATGACGATGGGTCGCAGCCGCAGCATGGCGGCGCGGTGGATGGCCTGTTCCGGCGTGAGCCCTTCGCGCCGTTCCAGACTGAGCGCGAAGTCGATCATCAGGATGGCGTTCTTCATGACGATGCCCACCAGCAGGAACAGTCCCAAGAGCGCGATCAGCGTGAATTCGATGCCGGCCAGGCGCAGCGCCAGCAGCGCGCCCACGCCGGCGGACGGCAAGGTCGACAGGATGGTGAGCGGATGCAGCGGGCTTTCGTACAGGATGCCCAGCACCAGGTAGATCGCGACCAGCACCGCCAGGATCAGCCAGGGCTGGTCCTGAAGGCTTTGCTGGAAGTTGCGCGCATCGCCGCCCAGGCGGGTCTGGATGTACGAGGGCACCATCAGCTCGGCCATGGTCTTGTCGATGGCGGCCAGGGCCTGTTGCAGCGATACGCCCTCGGCCAGTGAAAAGCCCACGCCCACGGCGGCGAACAGGCCATCATGGAACACGCGGTCGTTCACCAGGCCGTAGTCATAGGTGGCGAAGGCCGTCAGCGGCACGCGCGTGCCGTCGGCGGCGACCACCTGCACCTGCTCCAGCACCTCGGGGTCCTCGGTGTAGCGCGGGTCCAGCTCCAGCACCACGCGGTACTGGTTCATGGCGTCGTACAGCGTGGCGACCTGGCGCTGGCTGAACGAGTTGCTGAGCACGCTGCTGATGGTGCCCATGTCCACGCCCAGGCGCTGCGCGGCGGCGCGGTCTATGTCGATCACGACCTGCTGGGTGGCGCCGTCGCCTTCCGCGTCGACGTCGCGCAGTTCGGGGATCTCCTGCATGGCCTTGGAGATCTTGCGCGACCATTGCCGCAGCGCCGGCACGTCGCTGGCCATGATGGCCAGTTCATGGTCGCCCGAATTACCGAACCCGCCGGGCATGCGCAGGTCCTGGTCCACGTTCAGGAAGAACATGCCGCCCGGCACTGCCGGCGCATTGGTGCGCAGCCAGTTGATGACCTCGGTCGACGATTCCTGGCGTTCGGCGGCGGGCTTCAGGCGGATCAGGAACAGGGAATTGCTGATGCCCAGGCTGCCGCCGTTGTAGCCGATGACGTCCTGCACCGCCGGATGCTTGAGCACCAGTTGGCGGTACTGGTCGATCTTGGGCTGCATGACCTGGAACGAGAAGCCGTCGTCGCCGCGCACGAAGCCCACCAACTGGCCGGTGTCCTGCACCGGCAGGAAGCCCTTGGGCGCCTGCACGTACAGGTAGACATTCAGCCCCACCACGCCGGCCAGCAGCAATAGCGTCAGGCGGGCATGGCCCAGCACCCGCCACAGGGTGTTGCCGTACCAGGCATGCAGGCGTTCGAAGATCGCCTGCATGCGCGATGGACGCGCGTTCGCCATGTGCGCGGCGGGAACGGCGGGCCTGAGCCAGCGGGCGCACAGGCTGGGGATGATGGCGACCGAGACCACCAGCGAGATGACGGTGGCGGCGACCAGGGTGATGGAGAACTCGCGGAACAGCCGCTCGACCAGGCCGCCCATGAACAGGATGGAGACGAAAACCACGCTCAGCGCCACGGTCATGGCCACCAGCGTGAAGCCTACTTCGCGCACGCCGCGCAGCGCGGCCTTGCGCGGCGAGAGGCCGCGCTCGATATGGCGCGAGATGTTCTCCAGCACCACGATGGCATCGTCCACCACCAGGCCGGCCGCGACGATCAGCGCCATCAGCGACAGATTGTTCAGCGAAAAGCCCCACAGGTACATGACGGCGAAGGTGGCGATCAGGCACACCGGAATCGCCACGCTGGGGATGGCCGCCGCGCGTGCATTGCCCAGGAACGCCCACACCACCAGGATCACCAGCGCGGTGGCCAGCCCCAGCGTGATGTGCGCTTCGCGCAAGGTGGCGTTGATGCCAGGCGAGCGGTCCAGCGCCACGGTCAGGTCCACGTCGGCCGGCATCAGCGCGCGCAGGCCGGGCAGGGCCTGGTTGATGGCGCCTATGGTTTCGATGATGTTCGAACCGGGCTGGCGGCTGATTGTCAGGACCACGGCCGGGTTGCGGTTGTGAAAGCCGCTGCTGTAGCGGTTTTCGACGGAATCGCTGACGCGTGCGATCTGCGACAGCCGGATCACGGCGCCGTCCTGGTGGCGCACGATCAGGCTTTCGTAGTCCCCCGCGGCGCGGGGTTGTTCGGGCGTACCGACTTCCCAGCGCCGGCTGGCGGAATCCAACTGGCCTTGCGGCCGCATGGGCGCGGCGTCGGCGATGGCCTGGCGCACTTCATCCAGCGCCACGCCATAGTGGGCCAGGGCGTTGGAATTGACCTGTACGCGCACCGCGGGCAGGGAGCTGCCGCCCATGGTTACTTCGCCCACGCCGTTGATCTGCGAAATCTTCTGCGCCAGCACGGTCGAGCCCAGGTCGTAGAGTTCGCCCGCGGGACGGGTGGGCGAACTGAGCGCCAGTGCCATGATCGGCGCCTGGGACGGGTTGACCTTGCGATAGCTGGGATTGCCGGGCATGCCGGCGGGCAACTCGGCGCGGGCCGCGTTGATGGCCGCCTGCACGTCGCGCGCGGCCTCGTTGATGTCGCGATCCAGATCGAACTGCAGCTGTACGCGGGTCGCGCCCTGGTTGCTGGACGAAGTCATGGCGCTGACGCCGGCGATGCTGCCCAGCGCGCGCTCCAGCGGCGCGGCCACGGTGCTGGCCATGCTTTCGGGACTGGCGCCCGGCAGTTCGGCGCGCACCTCGATGGTGGGAAAGTCGACCTGGGGCAAGGGCGCGACCGGCAGCAGCCGCCATGCGACCGCACCCAGCAGGGTCAGCGCGATCGCCAGGAAGATGCAGGCGGTCGGGCGGTGCAGCAAGGCGCGGATCATGGCGCGGGGCCTTCAACCCCGGGTTTGGCGGCTGCGGCGCCGCGGCGCTGGCCCAGGCGGTGGAAGAACAGGTACACGGCGGGCGTGGTGAACAGGGTCAGCACCTGGCTGACCAGCAGCCCGCCCACCATGACCCAGCCCAGCGGCTGGCGCAGTTCCGCGCCCGAGCCCGTAGCCAGCATCAGCGGCAGCGCGCCGAACAGCGCGGCCAGCGTCGTCATCAGAATGGGACGCAGGCGCAGCAGCGCGGCTTCGCGGATGGCGGCCTGCGGCGCCAGGCCGCGCGAGCGTTCTGCCTCCAGGGCAAAGTCCACCATCATGATGCCGTTCTTCTTCACCAGCCCGATCAGCAGGATGATGCCGATGACGGCGATCAGGTCCAGCGGACGCCCGGTAAGCAGCAGCGCCAGGAAGGCGCCCACCGCGGCCGAGGGCAGGGTGGACAGGATGGTCACCGGGTGGATGGCGCTTTCATACAGCATGCCCAGCACCAGGTACATGGTGACCACCGCGGCCAGCATCAGCCACAGCGTGTTCGACAGCGAGGCCTGGAAGGCCGCGGCAGCCCCCTGCAAGCGCAGCTCCACGCTGACCGGCATGCCGATCTCCTGCCGCGCCGATTCGATGGCTGCGATGGCCTCCCCCAGGGAGCCGCCGGCGGGCAGGTTGAAGGACAGATTGACCGCGGGGAACTGCGACAAGTGGTTCACGGCCAGCGGCGCCGCGCGTTCGCTGACGGTGGCCAGCGCCGACAGCGGGATCGCCTGGCCGTCCTCGGTCTGCAGATGGATGCGTTCCAGCGCGTCCGGGTTCAGCGCCAGCTTGCGGTCCACTTCCAGCACGACCCGGTACTGGTTGGACTGCGTGAACAGGGTGGCCACCTGGCGCTGCCCAAAGGCGTTGTAGAGGGTCTGCGCCACGTCGTCCATCGTCACGCCCAGGCGGGCGGCGGCGTCGCGAGAGACCTGCAGGTAGGCCTGGCGGCCGTCGCCTTGCAGGTCGGTGGAAACGTCGGCCAGCGCGGGCGACTGCGCCAGGCGTTCGGCCAGGGCATGGGTCCAGCGCGCCAACAGCGCGCTGTCGGGGGAGGTCAGCGTGAACTGGTACTGGCCGCGGCTCACGCGGTCCTCGATATTGAGTTCCTGCACCGGCTGCAGATAGAGCGAGATGCCCTGGACCTCGCGGGCGCGCGCATCCAGCCGCGCCATGATGTCCGCCAGCGGCGCGCTGCGGTCCGACCAGGGTTTCAGGTTGATCAGAAAGCGGCCGGTATTCAAGGTGGTGTTCATGCCGTCGATGCCGATGAAGGACGACAGGCTGGCCACGTCGGGGTCGGCCAGCAGTGTCTCGGCCACCGCCTGCTGGCGCCGCGACATGGCGTCGAACGAGGTGCTCTGGGACGATTGCGTGACCCCTTGCAGCGTGCCGCCGTCCTGGGTCGGGAAGAAGCCCTTGGGTACGGCCAGGTACAGCAGCCCGGTCAGCGCCACCGTCGCCAGCATCACGGCCAGCGTCAGCCGTTGATGGCGCAAGGTCAGGTCCAGCCAACGGGCGTAGCCGGCCTGGATGCGGTCCAGCAGCCCCGGGCGCGTCGCTTCGTGCGCGGGCAGCAGCCGCGCGCACATCATCGGCGTCAGCGTCAGCGACACCGCCAGCGATATCAGGATGGCGACCGCCAGCGTCACAGCGAACTCGCGGAACAGACGGCCCACCACGTCTTCCATGAACAGCAGCGGAATCAGCACGGCGATCAGCGACAGCGTCAGGGACACCAGCGTGAAGCCGATCTGGCCGGCGCCCTTGAGCGCGGCCGACATGGGGCTGTGGCCTTGCTCGCGGTAGCGCGCAATGTTTTCCAGCATCACGATGGCGTCGTCCACCACGAAGCCCGCGCCTATCGTCAGGGCCATCAGCGTCAGGTTGTTGGTGGAGAAGCCCGCCAGATGCATGAAGCCGAAGGTGCCGATCAGCGACAAGGGGACCGCCAGGCTGGGGATCAGCGTGGCGGGCAGGTTGCGCAGGAACAGGAACGTCACCAGCACCACCAGGCCCACGGCGAAGGCCAGTTCCCATTGCACGCCGCGCACCGATGCGCGGATGCTCTCGGTGCGGTCCGTCAGCACGCGGACCTGCGCGGCGGCGGGCAGGCTGGCCGTCAGTTGCGGCAGCAGCGCCTTGACCTGGTCGGCCACGGCGATGACGTTGGCGCCCGGCTGGCGCTGGATGTTGACCAACACGGCCGGCTGCTTGTCGACCCAGGCGGCCAGATAGCGGTCTTCCGCCCCGTCTTCGACCGTGGCGACCTGGCCCAGCCGCACCGGCGCGCCGTTGCGCCAGGCCACGATCAGTTCGCGGTATTCCTCGGCGCTTTGCAGCTGGTCGTTGGCGTCCATGATGACCGAGCGCACCGGCCCGTCGAAGCTGCCCTTGGGCTGGTTCGAATTGGCCTTGCTGATGGCTTCCTGCACGTCGGCCAGCTGCAGGCCGCGCGCGGCCAGCGCCATGGGATTGACCTGCACCCGCACCGCCGGCCGCTGGCCGCCCGCCAGGCTGACCATGCCCACGCCGGACAACTGCGACAGGCGCTGCGTCATGCGGGTGTCGACCAGGTCGTAGACCTGGGGCAAGGGCAGGGAATCCGACGTGACCGCCAGCGTCAGGATAGGCACGTCGGCCGGGTTGACCTTGCGGTACACGGGCGGCGTCGGCAGGTCATTGGGCAGCAGCGCGCCGCTGGCGCTGATGGCCGCCTGGACTTCCTGCTCGGCCACGCCCAGCGACACGTCCAACGCGAATTGCAGCGTGATCACCGAGATGCCGCTGCCGCTGGTGGAGGACATCTGCTTCAGGCCCGGTATCTGCCCGAAGCGCCGTTCCAGCGGCGCGGTGACGGTGCGCGCCGTCACATTCGGACTGGCGCCGGGGTACTGCGTGGTCACCTGGATGATGGGGTAATCCACCTGCGGCAGCGCCGCCACGGGCAACATGCGCCACGCCAGGATGCCCGACAGCAGCAGGGCGATCATCAGGAAGGACGTGGCGACGGGGCGCAGGATGAAGGGGCGCGACAGGCTCATGATTTCTGCGATTCGACAATTTGCACGTCGCGGCCGTCGTGCAGGCGGTCCACGCCTTCGACCACCACGCGTTCGCCTTCGGCCAGGCCGGCCTGCACCACGATGCGGCCGGCGTTGGCCGGGCCCAGCTCCAGCACGCGGCGCGTGGCACGCGTGTCCTCGCCGATCACGAACACGAAGGCGCCCTCGGAGCCGTACTGCACCGCGGCCGTGGGAATGGAAATGACGTTGTCCTGCTGTACTACCGCCAGCCGGATGTTCACGAACTGGTTCGGAAACAGCGATTCGTCGGCGTTGGCAAAGCGCGCGCGTAGCCGGACGGTGCCGCTGGCGGCCTGGATGCGGTTGTCCAGTGCCTCCAAAGTGCCTTCGGCCAGAAGGCGGCGGTCGTCCGCGTCCCAGGCCTGGACCCGCAGCGCGGCGTCGCGCGCCTGGGCCTGGCGCAGGATGTCCAGGCGCGTTTCGGAAATGCTGAAGAGCGCCGAGATCGGCCGGGTCTGGACCAGCGTGGTCAGGCCGTCGGCGTCGGCCGCGCGCACGTGATTGCCGGCGTCGATGCGGCGCAGCCCGATGCGGCCGTCGTGGGGCGCAACGATACGGGTGTGGTCCAGCAGGCGCTGCGCGTCGGCCACCTGGGCCTGGTTGCGTAGCCGCTGGGCCGCATAGGCGCGCACCTGGGCTTCGGCGGTATCCAATTGCTGACCCGACACCGCTTCCTGGCGCGCCAGCTTGCGGTAGCGCTGCAGATCGGCCTCGGCGTTCTCCAGCAGCGCCTGGGTGCGCGCCAGTTCGCCTTCGGCCGCGGCCAGCGCCGCAAGGTAGGGACGCGCATCGATCTCCGCCAGCAACTGGCCGCGCGTCACGGCCTGGCCTTCAGTGAAATGCAGCTTCAGCAGTTCGCCGTCGACCTGGCTGCGCAGGGTCACCTGCGCCAGGGGCGTGATGGTGCCAAGCGCGTGCAGGTCGCGCTGCAGCGGACCGGCGCTGGCAGCCTCGACCGCGACGGCGACAGGGATCTGGCCATACTCGGGCGGACGCGCGGCGGGTGTGCCCTTGGACCCGACGTACCAGAGCGCCAGGGCAGCCAATATGACCAGCGCGGCGGCGATCAGGACCAGGCGTTTGCGTGGGAAATGAGGGCCCGTGGAAAGGGGCAGGGACATCGGGACTGCCAGGCTATGGGGTTACGGACAGTCCGGATTCTATATGAATAAAAACTATTCGCGTTTTTAAGTCAGTGAAATGTCAGCTTCGAGCGGCTTCGCGATCAGGGCCCGCAGCAGTTCCCCGGATAATCGGCTCGCGGCGCGCCGGCATAGGCGGCAAACACAAGCGGGTTCCGTTGCGCTACCGCAGTATGGGACAACACCAGATTCTCCAGCTTGGGCCAGGGAAAGTTGATTCCCGGGTCCGACCGGCGGCCCGGGTCCAGCTTGGCATGCGAAATGACATGCTTCAGGTTCGGATACTTGCTCCAGGCATAGGTAATGATCCGGGCCGTCGCTTCGATTTGCCAAGCCGAATAGGGGTCCTTGTAATTCTGGACATCCTGGGTGTTGACGATCTCGATCCCCAGGCTGCGGTTGTTGACGTTCGGACCCTGGCCCAGATGCGGCGCGTAGTTGACGTCCCCGACATGGAATGCCGCCTTGGCTTCGGCGACCACGGACCAGACGAAGTGGCCATGCTGCGGCTCGTCTTCATCCGGGACGATCCAGTGGGCGCTCGCCTTTCTGACTTTCCAGTTGTCAATGGCGTGCTGCGTGGCATAACCCGCCGTGGCGTGGATCACGATCGTGTCGATGACCGCGAAGACGTCCGCTCCGCGCGACCGAGCGCGATTCGCGGTCAGCCAGGGGAAGTCGGGGTGTACCTCCTCGTTCAGCGGGCTGAATGACGGGCGCTTGTCCGCTGGAAGCAGGAGTGAAAACTCTTGGGGTCCATGGCGACACCTCCTGATTCCTCGTGCTCATAAGTACTTGGGGGAGGGGCCTGCGGCATCATGATCGACGTCGCGGTGGCCCGGGAACCGCTGTCAGCGACTTTTGCAGTTCTGGCGTGGCCGGGCAATACTCCAAATCGAGTATCCGCGATCGTCGGATCTGGACTAGGGCATGGGAGCAAAAGACGTGCTTCACGCCTCGTTGGACGGCCTGCGCTCGGGCTCAAGAACGGCTGGAGAGTGTCCGCGCAGCCGGTTCGCAGGAATCGCGATAGGCAACCGCATACATCGTTGCCACCACAAACACGAGCGGGACGCAGAGCAGTGCGCTCATCGCTGCCCGCGCCAGTCCAACGTCCGGGTAGCCGTACGCGAGCATGCCCAGGATGTAGCCGGCATGGCCGGCCGCCGCGATCAACATGAGCAGCGCCAGCATCAGCGGCCAGGGCTTGTACGGCATGGCGGCGCGCGCGGCGTGGAAACGGTACTCGCCGGCTACCGCCGCGCGCGGCAGGCTCAGTCCATACATTGCCAGCGCGTACAGCGTGGGCACCCAGATCAGCGCCAGCGCGGCGCACAAGGCGCTCCAGAACACGGCGTCATTCGATCCCGCCAGCACCATGTAGATCACATAGGGCAGGTCCCCGGTGGCGCGGGCCATCGCAGTGCCTGCAATGACGAGCGCGCAGAGCAACGCCAGATGACGAGCCTGCGCCGCGCTGCCGCGGGTGGCGCCGACGCCCGTCAAGTCCGCCGGCTGGACGACGCGATGCCAGGCGCAGGTCATGCGCGCCAACGCAATCAGGTTGATCAGCGCCAGCGCCATGAACAGCCCATTCCCGTACGGAAACAGGTTGGTGATCAGCAAGGCGAAAGGCAGCGACAGGATGAATAGCGCCAGCGACCAGGGGGCCGCGGCCAGCATGGCGCGACCCTGCTGGCGCATGGCGTCAGCCGTCGCCGCGAGGAAATGGCGGGCTCCGAGTTTGTTCGACAAGAGGGGGCGCTGCCTTAATTGCTGCGGTAGTTGTTGGCTTCACGCTCGCCCGCCCACTTGCGCAGCGCGGCGATGAATTCGGGGCAGACATTGCCGTCCACCTGGCTGTCGATGATGACGCTGTTCTGCATGCGCATCACCACGGTGCATTCGTAGACCTTGGTGCGGTTGTTGTAATAGCCGTGGTTGGTGTTCTGGAAGACGGGGGTCGCGGCGCTGGTCGAGGTGGCCGGAATCATGCCCACCACCTGCTGGGAGGTGCCGGTCGAGACCCATTCCGTATAGGGCGCGGTCTGGTAGTCCGACCAGATGAGCTCCATCGTGTTGCCCACGCCGCGCTTCTTCGACGGTTCGCCCAGCGCCGTGATGGCGTCGCCGACCGGACGGCCCTTCATGTTCTTGGCCACGTTCACGCTGGGCGAGAACGATAGCCCGGACGAGAAGATATTGGTCAGCGACGGCAGCGTGGAACTGCCGCCCGTGGGCATCGGCGCGCAGCCGGCCAAGGCGGCAAGGACCAGGGCCGCCGGCAGGGCGCGGCCCAGCAACCAGGTCGAACGGAGTCGCGATTTATTCATGCTGAGCCCTAGCTCCCTCAAAGATCCGGCGTGCCGGAACATAATTCAGCGGCCGCAAGATTTTGTCTTGTTTTAGTTTCGTTTCGTGACTAGTCGTATCGCGGCGCCCGAGCGCTGGCAGTGCGGCGTACACCTGCAGGCGGTCGTCTGACGCTGCGCTGCGAGGGCAGAATGTTAACGAAAAAATAGTGGCGCATCGGCTTTCTCCCGCTGAAAAATTGGTTACGTAATACCTGGAAACGTGAGAAAGCGGGGAGAGGAAGACAAACTGTAACGTGCTACGATCCGCGCGTTCTGCGCCCCGGGGGGCACCTTGGCGATGGCAGATCGCGAGGCGCACGGCGCCACAACCACTGGATATTGCACACCCATGATGCTCGCGCGATTGCTCGTTCAGTTCCGTTCCACCGTGGCCGCATTGGCCGGCGCAGGCGCGCTGGCGCTGGGCTTGGCTGCCCCAGCGGCGCATGCCGACACGCTGTACGGCGCCGTGGCCACCGACGAAGCGCACGCCAAGCTGTATTGGGTCATGCCCGAAACCTCCACCAAGGAAGCGCAGGACGCCGCGCTGGCCAAGTGCAACAAGGCCGGGGGCAAGGGCTGCAAGAGCGTCACCTCATTCTCTGACAGCTGCGTGGCATTCTCGCGCAATTCGCGCGGCGACCTGTTCTGGGGCGCCAGCGTGTCGTCGGAGGTCGCCGCGAAGAAGGCCATCCGCACCTGCACCAACGACAGCGCCGACGGCAAGTGCAAGCTTGCCGTCATGCCCCTGTGCGTCGGCCCGGGCTACAGCGAAGCCGACCTGAAGGCGCCCGACACCGCCACGCCCGCCCAGCTCGAAGCCCTGTCGGCCAAGCTGGATTCGCGCGGCTATTGGGGCTCCGTGGCCGAGAAGGACTCGGGCCAGCTGACCTATGCCGATGGCTATCCGAGCGAGAAGGAAGCGGTCGACGCCTTGCTCAAGTGGGAAGACTGCGTGGGCTGCCGCACGGTGCTCACCTATACCGACACCTGCGTCGGCATGGCCTGGGGCAAGGGCAGCAAGGGCCGCGGCACCAGCTTTACCGCGAAGAATCCCGACCCCGTGGCCGCGCGCAACGAAGCGCGCGCCACCTGCGACGCCAAGAGCGGCGGCCTGACCTGCGTGGCCTTCGTGCGCTGCTCGGGGCGGGCTTATATCAGCGGTTACAAGGGCGAGGACGAGAAGGCGAATTAAGCCCCGGGGCCTGGAGGCCGTGGGGCGTCCAGGCATGTCATGCGGCGGCGCGTGGCGTCACTCGCAAGACCGGCGAGCCGGTTGAACTCGGTGATGTGCGTGGTGCGCTCTTTGTCGGCCCGGTCTGCGGTGTGTTGCTTCAGGGCCTGCCCCAGCGGCATCAGCAATTTGTCGAGCGCATCCAGAGTCAGGCTCTCATCGCGGATCCGCTCCACGCGATCAAGATAGAGTTGATATCCCTCGGACGTGCTTGCGCCGCTGGCCGAGGCTTTCCATTTTCCATCCCTAGTGGCCAGGAGGCTGCGGCATAGTCCGATCTGGCCATGGGTCATGCTGCTGTCGATGGCCCAGAGCGCGCGCAGGGCGTGCTGGTCGTAGATGGGCCGGGATGAATTCGCAAGATGCTTTGCGAACGCGTAGAAAACAACGTCGGTGGGCTTTGGCGCGCTGTTGGCATCGGCGACATATGCGACGAACGATCTATAGACTTCCCACTTGCCCATTTTCCACAGCAGGGCCTCAGCCAGGGATTGCGGAGCGTCCTGCAAATCGGTGGGCCAGGCGTGGTTGGAAGGAAGCGCGGGAAACCGGGCCACGTCGTATTCGTATCCGGCAGCGGCAAGCATGCCAGTCATCGAACTGACGATGCCGGCGCCGAGCCTGCCGGTGGTCAGCCGTTCGCGTAGCGAATGAATAATCTCTCGTAGATTGTTGCTTGTCACGGTCCGTGGGTGCCTGGAAATGGATGGCCAAAAGGAGCGGCGAAGCTGCGCTTGATCTATTGCTCACACTACTGAAGTGCTTACGTGCAGCAAGGCTGCCTGCTTCAATATTCCAACCCGCTCCAGGTCGCGCCCCGCATTGTTCCAGCTTGCCGGAATGCCAAATCCGTTCATCAATCAAGCGGTTTCAGCGTTAATCAGGCATTTGGCATAGGATTTCGCTGCGCAGTTCCTGGGCTGGCTTCGATGTGCGGCGCTAAACTCGAAGGTGGTGGGTTTCTTGCCTTCAATGGAGTTTTTCATGAAAAAGTCCATACGCCCCTGTACCGCAACGCTTCTTTCCTTGTTCTGCCTGTGCGCCACCGCACAGACGGTAACCCCGCTCAAAGGGCAATCGCCCCAAACCACCCAGCAGGACATCAGCGCATGCCAGGCTTTGGCAGGCAGCGGCGCCAGCACCAGCACGAACGATCCTAAATCCGGCGGACGGGTCCGTGGCGCCGCTGCGGGCGCGGCTGCGGGTGCGGCGGCAGCCAGCGTGCGCGGCAATCAGCACGAGGAGGTCTACGACCGGATGAGCGACGATGCCAAGCAGCAGTACCGGCAGAACCAGGCGAAAGACGCGGCGGCGGCAGGGATGGTCGTGGGCGGTTCGCGGCAACGCCAGGACCGCCGCCAGGATCGCGCCGAAGCGTCGCAACAGAATGCGGCAGCGGCCTCCACATATAGCAATTGCATGCAGCAGCGCGGGTATCAAGTGGCGCCGTGAGGCGCGAGGGTTGACCGGTGAACGGGCTGGGGGTGCGCTGCATTGCGACTGAGAATAAATCTCAGTACAATCCGGCCACTTTCAACCGACCCGCGCCGCATGAGCCGCAACCCTTTGCTGGCGTCCGACACGACGCCCGCATCCGCCGACGACCAGAACGGAAATTCCAGCGCGATCGCCAAAGCCTATGCGCGCTGGCGCTTGCCGCTCATGCGCGGCCTGGCCCGCTTCAAGGGCAGCATCGGCAGCGCCGAGGACGCGCTGCACGATGGCGTCGTCAAATGGGTGGCGGCCAATCCCGCGCTGGATTCTTCCGATGAGCAGGGCGCATACCTGCGCAGGACGGTATTGAACGGCGTGGCGGACGAATTCCGCGAGCGCAAGGCGGGGCGGCGCCTGCAGACCGTGTCGCTCGATGAAGCGGAAGAGGGCGTGCGGGCCCTGGCGGCGGGCGATGCTTCATGTCCCATGCGCGCTGCCGCGCATCAGCAACGGTTGGCGCGCCTGGGCGAGGCCTTGCAGGAACTCCCCGAACGCCAGCGCGAAGCCTTTGTGCTGAGCCGTTTCGATGGATTGACACAGGACGAAGTCGCCGCCCGCATGCAGATATCGCGGCGCATGGTGGTCAAGCATCTGGCGCGGGCAATCGCTTACTGCGAGGTCCGCGTGCACTATGCTACGGTTGCCCAGATGCAGCAATTGCATCGGCCCGCTGGCGATGACGCCGGCCTGGACAAGAACAACAATAGCGACTCCGCCTAGTCATGACCGAACCGTCTTCCTCTGCCTTGCCGGACACGCTCGCCTTGCACGAAGCGGCGGCTGAATGGCTGGTGCGTCGCCAGGACGCCAGCTGGTCGGACGCTGATGAGCAGGAATTGCATGCCTGGCTGGCCGCCCAGCCCGCGCATCGGCAGGCCTATTCGCGGGTATCGCGAACCTGGGATGACCTGTCGCAGGCGCCTCGCCCCGTCTTGGCCCGCGACGCGCAGGCGGCCAGCCGTCCATCCCCGCGCTTGCCGCGACGCGCCTCGTGGAAGGCCTCCACCCAGCCGCGTTTCTGGGGCGCGCTGCTGGGGCAACCCGTCTTTTCGAAGACCTTCGCCGCCGCCTGTGCGGCGCTGGTCGTGGGCGGCGGCTACGGTTGGTATCGCTGGGACAACACGCCCGGTTATGTGTTGAGCGTGAACACGGCGGCGGGAGAGGTGCGTCAGCTGGACCTGCCCGACGGCTCCCATGTCGCGCTGAATTTCGGCAGCACGCTGGAGGTCCGCTACTACCCGCGGCGCCGCGAGCTGGTGCTGAACCAGGGCGAAGGGTTCTTTGACGTGGCGCCGGATACCAGCCGTCCGTTCACCGTCGATGCACGGCAAAGCCGGATCACCGTGGTGGGCACGGCCTTCAATGTGCGCAACACCCCGGATCAGGTCGTCGTCAAGGTGTCGCATGGCCGTGTGCGTGTGCAGCCCGATCGCGACAAGGCCACGCCGGAATTGTCGCTGAACGCCGAGCAAGGCGTGACCGTGGATGCGCGAAACGCCACCTATCAGGCAGTGGCAGCGGTGCCGGACGGCGTGGGCGGGTGGCGCAATGGCCGTCTGGTGTACCGGCGCACGCCGCTGGGCGAAGTGGTCCAGGAAGTCGCGCAGTACCTGGGCAAGCCGGTGGCGCTGGCCAGCCCGGGCCTGAAGTCCCTGCCGGTCTCGGGCTTTGCCGCGACCAATGCGCCCGCCGCATTCCTGGAAGCCTTGCCGGATCTGCTCCCGGTGCAGGTCAAGCGCGCGCCCGACGGCGGCTACCTGATCCTGGATCGCTGAGCGTCCAGGCGCCTGCCTGAAAATTATTTTTATTCGCATGTGGTGTGCGGGTTCCCAATCCCGCCCCGGAATCCGTTTACTCCCGCAAGGCCGGTAGCGGCCAACAACGATGGAGCGGGAATGGGACGGGGATTGTTGAAGGGCGCGCTTGTTGGCGGCGCGTTGACGACGGGCATGCAGCTCAGGGCGATGCCGGCAATGGTGGCGGGCGCGCTGGCTGCGCTGGCATGGCCCGCTGCGGTGCATGCGCAGCCGCAAGCGTCGCAGGTGGATTTCAGCATTCCGGCTCAGCCGCTGGAGCATGCCTTGAGGATGTTTTCGGAGCAGTCCCGGCATCAGGTGCTGTTCGACGAGGCCGTGGTGGCGGGCAAACGCTCGCCAGCGGTCAACGGCCGTTACACGCCGCGGGAAGCGCTGGACCAGTTGCTGTCCGGTAGCAACGTGCGTGTGAACAGCGCCAGGCCGAATGTGTACACCTTGACGGTGGTCGGGCAAGCCTCGGGCGATGCTGTCACGCTGCAGTCGGTGACAGTCACCGGCAGCGGCGTGGGCAATCCCACCACCGAAGGAACCGGCTCATACACGAGCGATGCCATCACGATCAGCAAGATGACACAGTCGGTCAAGGAGACGCCGCAATCGGTCAGCGTGCTCACGCGCCAGCTGCTGGACGACAAGAACCTGACCACGCTGGACGAGGCGCTGGCGCAGACCACCGGCGTGACCAAGACGGCAAGAAACTTCGGCAACCACAAGTTCTCGATCCGCGGCTTCACGGTGGACGACAGCAATTACCTGGTCGACGGCGTGGCCGGCGTGGTCTATGCCCCGGTGGGCTGGCTGCCCATCGACACCGCTGTCTTCGATCGTGTGGAAGTGCTGCGCGGCGCGGCCGGCTTGATGCTGGGCTCGGCGGATCCCAGCGGCGCGATCAACATGGTGCGCAAGCGTCCGCGCGGCGAAGGCCATTTCGAGGGCTCCACCACGGTGGGATCCTGGGACAACTACCGCATGGAACTCGATGGCGGCGGCCCGCTCAACGAGTCCGGCACGGTGCGCGGCCGCCTGGTGACCGCCTATCAGGACCGCCATTACTTCTACGATGGCACGAAGTCGAAATCGCCCCTGGTCTACGGCGTGATCGACGCCGATCTCGGGCGCGACACGACGCTGACGTTCGGGGCGCGCCACCAGGCCACCGATACGGACGGCTATTGGTTGTTCGGCCTACCGCGCTATACCGACGGCGGCGCGCTGGACGTTTCGCGCTCGACCTCGCTGATCCAGGATTGGAACCGGCAGAAGGGCCAGGTGAACGAAGTGTTCGCCGAAGCCGAGCACCGGCTCGACAAGGACTGGAAAGTGCGCCTGTCGCTCAATCACACCGAGGTCGACCTGGATCAGCGCGTGGCCATTCCGGTCGGCGGCGTGGATCGGGCGACCGGCGTGGGTTCCAGCTTCTATACCATCTATTTCAACAATGCGAGCGTGAAAAGCGATGGCATCGATCTGAACACCACGGGCAGTTTCCAGGCGCTGGGCGGCACGCACCAGATTCTGCTTGGCACCAGCTGGTCGCGCCAGCGCGTCAACCAGAAGTCGGCGAATCTGGACAGCGACTCGCCCATCAACGTGTACGACCCGGACCATTCCTCCATTCCTGAGCCCACGCGTCCAGCGTGGGGCAGCAAGGAAACGTCGCGTTTGGAGCAGACCAGCCTGTACGGCAGCATGCGCCTGCAATTGGCGGACCCGTTGCATTTGCTGCTGGGAGGCAAGTTCAGCTGGCTGAAGTACCGGTCCGACGATGGGCTGACGGGCAGGATGACCCGGGACTATGAGCAGAAGCACGAATTCACGCCCTATGCCGGCCTGGTCTACGACCTGGACCAGCAATGGTCGGTCTACACCAGTTATGCGGACACCTACCAGCCGCAGAGCACCTACGTAACGTCTTCGGGCAAGCCGCTGGACCCGTCCATCGGCGCCAACTACGAGGCGGGGGTGAAGGGCGAACTCTACGACGGACGCCTGAACGTATCCGCAGCGGTATTCACCGTGAAGAAGTCCGGCATCGCAGTGGAGGACTTGTCTGCCCCCGGAAACTGCCCGGGTTCGCTGGCCTCGCCCAATTGCTATCGCAACGGCGGGACGCTGCGCAGCAAGGGCTTTGAACTGGAAGCCAGCGGGGAACTGTCGCCGGGTTGGCAAGTGATGGCCGGCTACACCTACGTCACCAGCCGCGACGACGAAGGCGAGACGATCAGCGCGGAAACCCCGCGCCATCTGTTCCGCCTGTCCACCACGTACCAGCTGCCGGGGCGCTGGAACGCCTTCAGCGTCGGCGGCGGCGTGTCGGCGCAAAGCGGCTACTCGTACAAGGCCTATGACGACATGTCGGTGCGGATGGGCGCGCCCGGCCGCGCGGTGTGGGACCTGCGCGCGGGCTATCGCATCAACAAGCACTGGTCCGCCAGCCTGAACGTGGCGAACGTGTTCGACAAGGACTACTACGGCATGGTCAGCCAGATCCGGCGCGGCAACCACTACGGCGAGCCTCGCAACGTGATGCTGACCTTGCGGGGTACGCTGTGACCGGCCGCGTGTCGGCCGATGATCACGGCGTCCTGCGGACCCGGTTGTGAAAGGGGGATTTCGCCAAAGCATGTCATGGCTGCACACCTGGTGCGGCCTGACCTGCGGCTGGCTACTGTGCGCGATCTTCCTGACCGGCACGCTCAGCGTGTTCCGGGAACCCATCACGCGCTGGATGGAAGCAGGGCCGCCGGCCGATCCCGCTGCCGCGGCCGTGGACGCCCGGCAGTGGCTGCCGCGCGCCACGCAGGAGCTGTCGTCCCGCGCGGCGGCGGCTTCCGCCTGGGACATCTCCCTGCCGGTCCGGCCCGGCTGGCCGGCGCAACTTTCCTGGCGCACCGACGACGGCGCACGCCAAGAGATCTGGCTGGACTCGCGCACGGGCGCGGTGCAGCCGCCGCCCCAGATCCGCGAGACCGAGGGCGGCCGGCATTTCATGTCCTTCCACTACACCTTGCACGGCGGCTTGCCGGGCTACTGGCTGGTGGGCTGGATATCCATGTGCATGCTGGTCGCGCTGGTCTCCGGCGTGGTGGTGCACAAGCGCATCTTCAAGGACTTTTTCACTTTTCGTCCGGGCAAGGGACTGCGCAGCTGGCTGGACGCGCACAACGCCACGGCGGTGCTGACGCTGCCGTTCCTCTTCATGATCGGCTACACGGGCCTGGCGTTCTTCTACACCAGTTACATGCCCTGGCCGCTGCATGCGGCGTATGGCGGAGACGCCGGCGCCTATCGCCGTTACCAGGCCGAGCTTGCGCCAGCGCAGCCTGTGCCGCGCATCGCGGGGCCGGGTTTGGACGGGGTTCCGGATCTATACCCGTTGCTGTCGCGCGCGCGCGAACTGACCGGGCAGGAAGCGGCGCGCCTCACGATAGAGCGTCCCGGCGATGCGCGAGGCATCGTCCTGGTGTCCGGCCGCAAGCCCCTGGCCGGCGCCGCCCCGCGCCTGCTCACAGATGCCAGCCGCGTCGTGTTCGATGGCGCGAGCGGAGCGGTCTTGCAGGTCGTGCCCGCTCATCACGAGGGGTTTGAAGCAAAGCAGGTCCATGAGACGATCGAAACCCTGCACAAGGCCGACTTCGGCGGATGGACCATCAAGTGGCTGTATTTCTTCAGCGGCCTGATGGGAACCGCCATGATCGCCATCGGCACGCTGCTGTACTCCATCAAGCGGCGCAAGAAGAGCGAGCATGAATTCGGGAGGGGCACGGCGCGGGTCTACCGTTGCGTGGAGGCATTGAACGTGGCGGCGCTGGCGGGCGTCGCCGTGGCAAGCATCGCCTACTTTTACGGCAACCGCCTGATCCCCGCCGCCTGGCCGGAACGCAGCGCCTGGGAGATTCGCATTTTCTTCGCCGTGTGGGCCGCGACCCTGGTCCATGCGCTGTTGCGCGCGCCGCGCAGCGCATGGATCGAGCAACTGGCTGCGGCTGCCGTGCTCTGCCTGGGGCTGCCGCTATTGAACTGGGTGACGACGGGCCGGCATGCATGGACCTATGCAGCCCGGGGAGAATGGCCGCAGGCGGCAGTGGAGATCACTGCGCTCGGGTTTGGCCTGCTGCTTGCCTGCATGGCTCATGCGCTGGGGCGGCGCTGGAAGGCTGTGCCGGCGGTCGCCGCGCCGCCGTCGCGCAAAGCGCCTCCTGCCAGCCACGATGATGCAGTTTATCGCTGGGGAATCGCGAGCCGCGTGATGGCTGCGGCAGCGGGCGGCTACCTGTTGTCCGCCCTGGCGATGTCGGTCCTGGCGCTGGCGTGGCCTGCCAGGGCCGGCGCCTCGCCGGCTGCCGGCGTGCTCGGCGGAACGCTTTTGAGCTTTGTCGTATACACGGCGATCGGCGTAGGCGTGTTCGGCGCCCGCAGCGCGCAACGTGCTTGGGCGCTGATCGCGGTGGCCAGCCTGGCATCTGGCGCGTTGGTACTCGGTCTGCGCCCATAAGGGCGGGTTGCGCTATCCGTTGGCTACCGATGGGAAACGTCAGGAACGGCGGCCCATCGCACCCAGCCGCGCCTGCATCAATTCCAGCAGCGCCCGAACCCGCGCCGTGATCATCGGCGCCGATGGCCGCATGGATTCGGTGGCGCGCCGATTCGTCGCGGGAGACAACGCGCCGGTTTATCAGGGCTTCGTGAATTGGATAGGCGTGGCGCAGGCGGACGGTGTGCTGGTCGACGAAATCGCCATCCAGGACTATTGGGGCGCGGGCGAGCGCTTTGGCGCCGTGGCGGTGCGGCCGGGCCTGGTCTACTGGGCGGGCGCGCAGGCGCGGCCCTTGTCCGCGGCCGGGCCTGCGGCGGACCTGCGCCAGGAGGTCGAGGCGTTGTTCGGGAAATGGCCCGACCCTGTCGCCCGCATCATCCGCGCGACGCCGGCGCACGCCATCCGCCTGATCGCCGTGCACGACCTCGATCCCCTGACAAGCTGGAGCCGGGGCAACGTGCTGTTGGTGGGCGACGCCGCGCACGCGCCCCTGCCGACCTCGGGGCAGGGCGCGTGCCAGGCGCTGGAGGATGCCTGGCACCTGGCCCGATGCCTGAACGGCCCGGACGCGGGCCTGGCGGCGGCTCTGAGTGAATTTGCGCAGATACGCATTCCCAAGACCACGCAGTTGATCGAACAGGCGCGGGTATCTGCGCGCGGCCTGTTCGCCATGGACCCGCAGACCTGCCGCATCCGCAACGAGCACGCCAGGACGGCAGATCCCGTGCATGTTGCGCAAGCCCTGGCGGCGGGTTGGGCCCAAGAGTTGCCTATGCCCGGACTCGGGAGCGGCGCGCCCGTTCACGGCGCCGGATTCGGCCCCCTGGCCCGCATCTGAACGCCTGAGCCAGGTCAGAACGCTACAAGCCCAGTCCCAGCAGCATGAGGAAGGTGCCAAACAGGATGAAATGGGTCATGCCCTCGATCGCGTTGGTCTGGCCGTCATTGAGGTTGATTGCCGCCACCAGCAGGGTGACGAGCATCATCAATGTCTGCGCCGGCGTCATGGCCATGACGATGCGCTGACCTGTGATCAAGGCCAGGGCCTCCATCGCCGGCACGGTCAGTATCACCGTGGACAACGAAGCGCCAAGCGCGATATTGACCACCGATTGCATCCGGTTCGCGAGCGCCGCGCGCAATGCGGTCAGCATTTCCGGCGCGGCGGAAATGCCGGCCACGATCAGTGCCACCAAGCCAGGAGGCACTTCGATGCCTTCCAGGCTGCGATCGAGGGAATGGGACATCAGTTCGGCAAGCGCGCCCACGGCAATGATGCCGATCGCCATGACCGCCGCCGATTGGCCTCGGGTTGGGTAGCCTGAGGTTGGCAGGGGCCTGCGGGTTTTCTTGTCCGGATAGCTGTAGCTGAAGAAGTAGCTGTGCGGGCCGGTCTGCATGCGCAGGAACACGCCGTACAGGAGCAGCATGGCCGCAATCGTGAAACTGCTATACGCGCGCCAGCGCGACTGCGGAATGAACTCGGGAATGATCATCGAGACCGTAACCGCGGTCAGGATCATCACGCTGTAAGTTCGGGCGGAATCGTCGTTGTATGCCTGCTCGCCGTGCTTGAAACCGCCGATCAGGGCGGCTACGCCCAGGATGCCGTTGATGTCCAGCATGACGGCCGAATAGATACTGTCGCGCACCAGCGTGGGTGAGTGGGCCTTGGTGGACACGATTGCCAGCACGATGACCTCGACCAGCACGGCGGATAGCGTCAGGATCATGCTGCCGTAAGGGTCGCCAAGCTTCTGCGCGACACGCTCGGCGTGGCGGGCGACGCTCAGCGAAGCGGCCAGGATGGCGGTGATCAAAACGGCAGTCTCGACCAGGCTGGCAAGGCGGCCGTAACCGCTTGCGCCGGAATCGGCCAGGTATCCGGCGGCGGCCAGCGCGCAGGCCAGCAACAGGAGCTTTTCGGACTGCAGAATGGATTTCATCTGGGCTCCGCCGGCCGCAATCCTGTCAGCCTAGCACGCCGCATGTCTTCTTTCCCTGGCCGGGGGCGGGCACGGAACTTGCTGAACAGGATGTCCCGTGGAGCAAGGGGGCCAGCATGCTCAACACTCGCGTACCCAGGCGGCGTCCGGCGCCGAAGCGTTCGGCTGCACCCGACGCGGGCGGTGCTGACCATCCGGTAGCGCGCTTCTTTGATCATTTTGCCGCGCATGTGACCAAGTGGGTGGGGTCGCCCATCGCCTTCGGATTGGCGGTCATCACTGTTGTGCTGTGGGGGGCCTCCGGTCCTGCGTTCGGCTATTCCGAAGTGTGGCAATTGGTGATCAATACCGGCACGACCATAGTCACATTCCTGATGGTGTTCCTGATTCAACAAAGCCAGAACAAGGACAGCGAGGCGTTGCACCTCAAACTCGATGAATTGCTTATTGCGCTGGAGGGCGCGGACGAAGGGCTGGTCGACGCGGAGCGCCTGGACGAAGACAAGCTGCTCGCCCTGGCCGCGGCCTGTACCGCTCGCGCCAGGCAGGAACGCCGCCGCCGCGCCCGCAAAAGGAGGCAGCCATGATCGGAATCAAGCTCACGGTCCGCAAGGGCCAGTACGACGGCCCGCTAGCGCGGGAAGAATTCCGCCTGCGCTTCATGCGGCGCTTTTACGATCCGGCCTTCGAGGCCGAGCGCGACGCGCTGGAGCGCCTGGAAGCGATTGCCTGGGAAGGCTACGAAGCAGGGCGCAAGGCGCCTGTCACGGTGAAAGCCGGCCAGGGCTACGCCGATCCCGATTACGATCTTTCCCAGGAGTGGAAGGAAACGCGCGACCGCCTGGAGCGCGCGGAGGCAGTTCAGCGCGATCCGGACACCCCGTCTCGCGTCCTGGTGATCGTCGGCGCCGCGCGCAATGACGGCACCTGTCCCGGGGAGGTCTCCAAGAGCTGGCGGCTGGCGCGCCTCGTCCTGGATGAGCTGCAGACGGCCGGCGTGCAGACGGACCTGTTGGATCTCAGCCGCCTGGTTTCCGAATATGAGTACCGCATCCATCCCTGCAAGGGCTGCGTGTCGACCGCGATGCCCCTGTGCCATTGGCCATGCAGCTGCTATCCGAACCACTCGCTGGGACAGTCCAACGACGCCATGGCCGGGATCTATGAGCAATGGGTCGCGGCACATGGCGTGATCCTGGTGGCGCCCACGTACTGGTACCAATCGCCCAGCCCCTTGAAGCTGATGATAGACAGGCTGGTGTGCGCCGACGGCGGCAATCCCGATCCCACGCTGACTGGCGGCAAGGATCCGCTCAAAGCCAAACAGGTCGAGCTTGCCGGTTGGCCATACCCCAAGCATCTGGCCGGCCGCGCCTACGGCCTGGTGGTGCATGGAGACGTGGCCGGCGTCGAGGCGCAGCGGCGCGGGTTGGCCGATTGGCTGGACTGGATGGGGCTGATGGACGCGGGCGCGGCGTCGCGGCTGGACCGCTACATCAGCTATTACCGCCCGTATGCCACCAGCCACGACGACCTGGACCAGGACCAGGCGGTGCAGCAGGAAGTGCGCAACGTGGCGCAGGCCATGGCCAATTTCCTGCCGCGCCTGCGGCGCGGCGAATTCGAGGGACTGGATCAGGGCATCCGCGATCCCAGGCCGAAGTAAACCGCAGTAGCATGAAGGCAGGATTCGACAGGAGGCCCCTATGGAACACGCCAGTTGGGATTTCGAGCTCGAGCGTCCGGTTGAGCATCAGGGCAGCTGGAGCATCGCTTATGTGCTGGTGCCGCCGGCGGCGGGAGCGCCGCAGGAGCGGATAGCCGTCGAGGAGCGCTTCGCCTCGGCCCAGGTTGCGATAGACGAGGCGACGCGGCTGGCCCAGATCCACGTCGCGGACTTGAACGGGGATACCGCGTCGTTCGAGAAGCCGACAGACACGGAAGTGCCGTTCGGCAAGAATCCACGGTTCTGACGCCTCTTGCGCGGGCGTTGTGGCATGGCGCTTGCTGATACCGGGCTGCGGCGGATTTCGCCGCACTTCCTGATAGGTGCTGCGATGCCCCAGATCCAATTCGAGTTGGCTTTGCATCCGATAACGATGGCGTCCGTGCCGCCGCCCGGGACCCCAGCCCATCGGCCGCCGGCGCAGAATCCGGATGACGCCAACGACAGCGCTCAAGGCGATGAGGTGCCCGACGAGGACATCGAGCCCGCCGACACGACGTCCAAGGACAACGCCGCCGAGGGTTCGGCGGACAGGTAACCTAAAATGGCGCTCCGATCATTTCAAGGCGCCTATGGCGCCGCCTGCCCAGGTTCCCTCCATGCAAGAAAACACGTCCGCCGCGCAGCCGGCATCCGGAACGCCGCAACGTCAGAGATTCGAGTCGTTCGTGCGCACGCTCGAAGCGCAGCGCGCCCGCCTGCGCGGCTGGCAGGCCGTGCTGCCGGAATACCAGAAGAAATACGAAGACGTGCTGGCGCCGCTGGAGACGGTCGAGGTCGAACTGAAGGCCAAGCTGGTGGCCTGCTTCGACCATGCCTGCAAGCAGAAGGAACTGACCAAGGCGGAACGCGCCCTGGCGTCGGAGATCGCTGCGCAGCTGGCACAGGAAACGCTGGACGCCATCGTGTTGGATGGCACGCCGGCCGAGTGCGACACGGACCGGCTGAAGGCCTTGTATCTCAAGCATGCCGGCTCGGACTACGACGCCGGCGCGGAAGACGGACAGGACGAGGACGATGCCGAAGCGCTGCTGACCCGGGCGGCGGGCGATAGCCCCGCACCCGCGCCCGAAACGCTGGCGGAAATCGAAGCCTTGGCCGCTGCCGGTCCCGATCGTCTGGCTGGCGTCGATGAGGAACGCTACGCGCAGTACATCCAGGCGCTGGGCGCGCAGCTCGCCAAGCTGGCCGGCGAAATCGCAGCCGCGGAAGACGGCTTCAAGGCCAAGTACCATTTCGATCCCGCGCAATCCATAGACCCTTCCGAACTGATGGAAGACCTGGACGCGGAGATCGCCGATGCCGAGGAATACATAGGCGAACTCGAATTCGAGCTGTCGCAGTTCGTCGACATGCAGCAGGTCAAGGCCTGGCTCAAGGCCATGAAGCAGCAGCTGGCGGCCACACGCCGGCGCGAGGGGCGCGGCTGAGGCTCAGGCGGCCGGACGCCGAGCGACCGGCACCACCTTCATCACCGGCGCGGCCGTCTTGCCCGCATCGGCCCGCGGCCGGATCATCATCGGGAAGAAGCGCCAAAGGTATAGCGCGAAGGCCAGCGCCCAGGCGGTCGCCGAGGCATGCAGGAAGCCGATGGTGGCGGCGGTCGGGAGCAGGGCGGCCAGGCGCAGCAGGGCCGCCAGAATCATCAGCGCATAGCTCAACACCATGCTGCGGTCGGTCTGCAGCGGCCGGCCCAGGTGGCCGAGCGCGGTGCGCGTGACCATGCCCAGGATCAGCACCGAGAATCCGGCCACGCCGATCACGTGGGCGGGCCAGGCGGGCCGCAGCACATAGCCGGCCAATTGCGCCGCGCCTGCCAGCAGGCCGATGCCCAGGCCGCAATACCCCGCATACAGGATCCACAACAGCGGCACCTTGCGCACCGCCCAGGGCTTCCAGGATATCCATTGCGCCAGGGCGATCAAGCCGGTCGCGGCCAGCGCCAGCGCCGCAGCTTGCGGCTGGCCGGCAAGCAGGCAGGCGATGGCGACGATGCCCGTACCCAGCTGCCAGTGGCCGCTGCGGGTGTGCGGCGGGATGTCCAGTCCCGCCACGGCGCGCTTGGCGAAGAAGGGGATGACCCGGCGCGCGATCAGCAGCGTCAGCACCGCCATGCACAGCAATCCGGCATTGAAGTAGCGCATCAGCGCAAAGTAGTCGCCCTGGACCGAGGCCCAGAGGTAGAGCGCGTTGGTGGCGGCCAGGCCCAGCAGCAGGAAGGGTATGCCGTAGTTGCGCTGGTTGCGCGTGACGGCGACGGCGCGGCCCAGCGCGCCCGCGGCCCACAGGAAGAACAGCAGATCCGCCGACGCGGCCACCACGAAAGCCGGACGTCCGGGTACGAGATAGCCCGCGCGCGCCACGATCCACACCGCGCACAAGATGGCCAGGGGCGTGCCGCGCAAGGGGTTCTTGCCGGTCCAATTGGCGCCCGCCGTCAGCAGGAAGCCCACCGCGATGGTGGCGACGAAGCCCCACAGCATCTCGTGCGCGTGCCAGAACATGCCGTTCAACACGCCCGTGAGGCGTGCCGGCGCATGCACCCATAGCAGCACGGACGCCAGCGCCCAGAAGCAGCCGGCCAGGTAGAGCGGCCGGAAGCCCATTTCCGTGAAGGCGCGCCATTGGGGCCGCGGACGGGGAGGGGCAGCGGCGGGTTCTTCGATGCTAAGCAGCGTGCTCATGAGGGCAGTCGCGGCGCCGTTTCGGCTTCGCGTTTAAAGGTGTATTTGAAATGCATATTAATGCCTCCCGCGCGTTGCCGCCAGCGCGGCCGCTTGATCCAGCGCAAGCCGGGCCGCCAGGAAAGGGGTGACTAGTCACATCGGCAAGGGGCTTCTGGTCGGCTGGCGAATGGTCCGCAAGGCCCGCCATGCCTAGGCTAGCCACATGTCTTCGTGAGTAAAGCGAGAGTAACCATGGCAGCAAGTCAACCTTCCGCCGGCGCGCCGATGCGGGTCCTGATTTCAAGCACATTCGCCTTCACCATCTGTTTCGCGGTGTGGATGATCTTTGCGGTGCTGGGCATTCCCATCAAGCAGCAACTGGGCCTGTCCGAAACCGAGTTCGGCCTGCTGGCCGCCATGCCGGTGCTGACCGGTTCGCTGGTGCGGGTGCCGCTGGGCATCTGGACGGACCGCTACGGCGGCCGGCCGGTGTTCTTCATCCTGATGCTGCTTGCGGTGGTGCCGATCTGGCTGCTGTCCTACGCCACCGAGTACTGGCAGTTCCTGGTGCTGGCGCTGTTCGTCGGCCTGACTGGCGGCTCGTTCTCGGTCGGCACGCCCTACGTGGCGCGCTGGTTCCCGCGCAACAAGCAGGGCCTCGCGATGGGCGTGTTCGGCGCCGGCAACTCGGGCTCGGCCATCACCAAGTTCGTGGCCCCCGCCCTGATCGCGGCGGCGGGCGGCGCCTGGGTCATCGTGCCCCAGGTCTATGCCGTGGCGCTCCTGGTGACGGCCATCCTGTTCTGGCTGTTCTCTTCTTCCGACCCCGCGCACCGCGTCAAGAGCGGCGCCAGCCTGTCGGCCCAGATGGCCATGCTGAAGGACCCGCGCGTCTGGCGCTATTGCCAGTACTACTCGGTGGTGTTCGGCGGCTACGTGGCGCTGGCGCTGTGGATGACCAAGTACTACATCGGCGAATACGGCTTCGACATGAAGCTGGCGGCGCTGCTGGCAGCCTGCTTCTCCCTGCCCGGGGGCGTGCTGCGCGCCGTCGGCGGCTGGATCTCGGACCGCTACGGCGCCTACAAGACCACCTGGTGGGTGATGTGGGTGTGCTGGGTGGCGTTCTTCCTGCTGAGCTATCCGCAGACGGAATTCACCATCGTGACGGCCAACGGCCCGCGCAGCTTCGGCATCGCGCTGGGGCCGGTCACCTTCACCGTGCTGCTGTTCGTGGTCGGCATCGCCATGGCCATCGGCAAGGCCTCGGTCTTCAAGTTCATCTCGGACGAGTTCGGCGAAAACATCGGCGCCGTCTCCGGCATCGTCGGCCTGGCCGGCGGGCTGGGCGGCTTTGTGCTGCCGATCATGTTCGGGATCCTGCTCGACCTGACGGGCGTCCGCTCCAGCGCCTTCATGCTGCTGTACGGCACCGTCTGCGTCTCCCTCATCTTCATGCACTTCAGTTTCCGGCCGGAAAGCGCGGCCATTGCCCGGCAACACGCCGCCTCTCCCTCCACCACCTCCTGAGAGTATCCCTATGTCTTCCACTCAAGTCCTTGCGCGCTGGGAGCCGGATAATCCCGGTTTCTGGAAGCAGACCGGCGCCCGCGTCGCCAACCGCAATCTCTGGATCTCCATTCCGGCGCTGATGCTGGCGTTCAGCATCTGGATGCTGTGGAGCGTGGTGGTGGTCAATCTGGACCGCGCCGGCTTCATGCTGTCCAAGAACCAGATGTTCTGGCTGACGGCGCTGCCCGCGCTGTCGGGCGCGACCCTGCGCATCTTCTATTCCTTCCTGGTGCCCGTCTTCGGCGGGCGCAAGTGGACGGCCATTTCCACGGCTTCGCTGCTGATTCCGGCGCTGGGCATGGGCTTCGCCCTGCGCGACCCGACGACTTCGTTCCCGACGCTGCTGATCCTGGCGCTGCTGTGCGGCCTGGGCGGCGGCAACTTCAGTTCCAGCATGGCCAACATCAGCTTCTTCTTTCCGAAGGAGAAGAAGGGCCTGGCCACCGGGCTGAATGCCGGTATCGGCAACCTGGGCGTGTCCCTGGTGCAGTTCGTGGTGCCGGTGGTGATCTCCATCGGCGTATTCGGCGTGGCGGGCGGCGAGCCCCAGGTCATCAACGCCAATGGCGCGCAGCAGAACCTGTGGCTGCAGAACGCCGGCTTCATCTGGGTGATCCCCATTGCGCTGGCCTCGATCGCCGCGTGGTTCGGCATGAACGACATCGCGGATGCCCGCGCCTCGTTCGCGGACCAGGCCGTCATCTTCAAGCGCAAGCACAACTGGCTGATGTGCTGGCTGTACGTGGGCACCTTCGGTTCCTTCATCGGCTTTTCGGCCGGCTTCGCCATGCTGACCAAGACGCTGTTCCCGCAGGTCGACCCCATGGCCTATGCCTTCCTCGGCCCGCTGGTGGGTTCGCTGACGCGGCCGTTCGGCGGCTGGGTGTCGGACAAGCTGGGCGGCGCGCGGGTCACGCTGTTCACCTTCGCGGCGATGATCGTCGCGGTGCTGGGCGTGGTGATGTTCCTGCCGGTCGCCGGACAGCCCGGCAACTTCAACGGCTTCCTGGCCATGTTCATCGTGCTGTTCGCGCTGACCGGCGTGGGCAACGGTTCGACCTTCCGCATGATTCCCGTGATCTTCCTGCGTGAACGCACGCAGGCGGCCGAAGGCAAGGGCGCCGCGGCGCAGAAGCAGGCCCAGGCGGACGCCGCCAAGGAGTCGGCCGCGGTGCTGGGCTTCTCGGGCGCGATCGGCGCATACGGCGGCTTCTTCATCCCGCGCAGCTTCGGCACCTCGCTCGAGATGACCGGCAGCGTGCAGGCGGCCCTGTATTGCTTCATCGGCTTCTACGCCACCTGCATGGTCATCACCTGGTGGTACTACGCCCGCCGCAATGCGCCGGTGCCTTGCTAGAGCGAAACGGACGCGGCCGGAGTGACTAGTCATTCTGCCGCGCCCGGCCTGTGCCACCGGCGAATGGTCCGGCAGGCGGGCCGCGCCCACAATGGATTCAACAGCATTGATCGCAGTACGCGCCGGCCGGACCGGCGCTCTTGGAGAATAGAGAATGAGCCATTTTCTGGACCGCTTGAAGTTCATGTCGCGGGTGAAGTCCACCTTCGCGGACGGTCACGGCGAAACGGTCAACGAGGACCGCAAGTGGGAAAACGCCTACCGCGCGCGCTGGCAGCATGACAAGGTGGTGCGTTCGACGCACGGCGTGAACTGCACGGGCTCCTGCTCCTGGAAGGTCTACGTCAAGAACGGCCTGATCACCTGGGAAACCCAGCAGACCGACTACCCGCGCACGCGGCCGGACCTGCCCAACCATGAGCCCCGCGGCTGTCCGCGAGGCGCTTCGTACAGCTGGTACGTGTATTCGGCGCAGCGCGTGAAGTACCCGATGATCCGCGGTCGCCTCATGGAAATGTGGCGCGAGGCCCGCAAGACCATGGACCCGATCGCGGCCTGGGAGTGGATCAGCCAGGATCCCAAGCGCGCCAAGCGCTACAAGGCCGTGCGCGGACTGGGCGGCTTTGTGCGCGCCGACTGGGATACGGCGATGGAAATCGTGGCCGCCGCCAACGCGCTGACGATCAAGAAGTTCGGCCCTGACCGCGTGATCGGCTTTTCGCCGATCCCGGCCATGTCCATGGTCAGCTACGCCGCTGGCGCGCGTTACCTCAGCCTGCTGGGCGGCGCCTGCCTGAGCTTTTACGACTGGTACTGCGACCTGCCGCCCGCCAGCCCGCAGATCTGGGGCGAACAGACCGACGTGCCGGAATCGGCCGATTGGTACAACTCGACCTACCTGATGGTGTGGGGTTCCAACGTGCCCCAGACCCGCACGCCGGACGCGCACTTCTACACCGAAGTCCGCTACAAGGGCACCAAGACGGTGGCCGTGTCCAGCGACTTCGGTGAAATGGTCAAATTCGGCGATATCTGGCTGGCGCCCAAGCAGGGCACCGACGCCGCGCTGGCGATGGCCATGGGCCATGTGATCCTGAAGGAATTCCACCTCTCCGGCGCGTCGGACTACTTCCGCGACTACGTGCGCCGCTACACCGACATGCCCATGCTGGTGCAGCTGAAGGAGCGCGACGGCTTCTACGCGCCGGACCACTTCCTGCGCGCCTCGCACCTGGACGGCGCGCTGGGCGAACAGAACAACCCCGATTGGAAGACGCTGGTGCTGGACGCCAAGAGCGGCGACCTGGTCGCGCCCAACGGCAGCATCGGCTTTCGCTGGGGCGAGGGCGCGGTCAACGGCGGCGAAAAGGTCGGCCGCTGGAACCTGGAGTCCAAGGACGGCGGCAGCGGCCGCGAGATCGAACCCACGCTGAGCCTGCTGGACCAATCCGACGCCGTGGTCGGCGTGGGCTTCCCGTATTTCGGCAGCGAGCATGGCGAGCTGCAGGTGCGCAATGTGCCGGCGCGCCGCATCCGCCTGGCCGACGGCAGCGAAGCCCTGGTGGCCACGGTGTACGACCTGCAGATGGCCAACTACGGCCTGGACCGCGGCCTGGGCGGCGGCAACGTCGCCAGTTCCTATGACGATGACGTGCCTTACACGCCCGCCTGGCAGGAAAAGCATACCGGCGTGCCGCGCGCGCAGGTCATCCAGGTGGCGCGCGAATTCGCGCAGAATGCCCACGACACCGAAGGCAAGTCCATGGTGATCGTCGGCGCCGGCCTGAACCACTGGTACCACATGGACATGATCTACCGCGGCATCATCAACATGCTGATGATGTGCGGCTGCGTGGGCAAGAGTGGCGGCGGCTGGGCGCACTACGTGGGCCAGGAAAAGCTGCGTCCGCAGTTCGGCTGGGCCCCGCTGGCCTTCGCCGCGGACTGGGTCCGTCCGCCGCGCCAGATGAACGGCACCTCGTTCTTCTATGCGCATACCAGCCAGTGGCGCCATGAAAAGCTGAACGTCCAGGAGATCCTGGGTCCGACGGCAGACCGGGGCCGCTACGGCGACCTCAGCATGATCGACCTGAACGCCCGCGCCGAGCGCATGGGCTGGCTGCCGTCGGCGCCGCAATTGCGCACCAATCCGCTGGACGTGGTGGCGCAGGCCGAAAGCCAGGGCAAGGATCCGGTGGCATTCGTCGCAGAGCAGCTCAAGTCGGGCGAATTGCGCATGTCGTGCGAGAACCCGGACGATCCGGCCAACTTCCCGCGCAACATGTTCGTGTGGCGCTCCAACATCCTGGGCTCCAGCGGCAAGGGCCATGAGTATTTCCTGAAGTACCTGCTGGGCACGCAGAACGCGGTGTTCGGCGACGAAACCGAGGCGATCAAGCCCACCGAGGTGACCTACCAGGAAGACGCGGCCGAAGGCAAGCTGGACCTGCTGACGGTGCTGGACTTCCGCATGAGCACCACCTGCCTGTACGGCGACATCGTGCTGCCCACGGCCACCTGGTACGAAAAGGACGACCTCAATACCTCGGACATGCACCCGTTCATCCATCCGCTGAGCGAAGCCGTGCAGCCCTTGTGGGAAAGCAAGACCGACTGGGAGATCTACAAGCTGCTGGCCAAGAAGTTCAGCGAAATCGGCGGCCCCTACCTGGGCAAGCGCCGCGACGTAGTGCTGACTCCTCTGATGCACGACACCCCGGGAGAACTGGGCCAGGCCTTCGAACCCAAGGACTGGAAGCTGGGCGAATGCGACCTGGTTCCCGGCAAGACCGCGCCCAACATGACCGTGGTCGAGCGCGACTACAACGACATCTACCGCAAGTTCACGTCGGTGGGGCCGTTGCTGGACAAGCTGGGCAACGGCGGCAAGGGCATCAACTGGAACACCGAGCACGAGGTGCATGAGCTGGCCGGCATCAACGAGGCCGTGACCGAGCCGGGCGTGAGCCAGGGCCGGCCCAAGCTCGACACCGCCATCGATGCGGCCGAGATGATCCTGACCTTCGCGCCCGAGACCAACGGCCACGTGTCGGTCAAGGCCTGGGAAGCCCTGGGCAAGATCACCGGGCGTGACCACGCACACCTGGCCATCGGCCGCGAGCACGACAAGATCCGCTTCCGCGACATCCAGGCGCAACCGCGCAAGATCATCTCCGCACCCACCTGGTCGGGCCTGGAAAGCGAAGAGGTCAGCTACAACGCCGGCTATACCAACGTGCACGAGCTGATCCCATGGCGCACGCTGACCGGCCGGCAGCAGTTCTACCAGGACCATCGCTGGATGCTGGACTTTGGCGAAGGCTCCTGCGTGTACAAGCCGGCCATCGACACCAAGACGGTTGCGCCCATGCTGGGCCGCTACCCGAATGGCGAGAAGGAACTGGTCCTGAACTGGCTGACGCCTCACCAGAAGTGGGGCATCCACAGCACGTACTCGGACAACCTGCGCATGCTGACGCTGAGCCGCGGCGGTCCTCACGTGTGGATTTCGGAAGCCGAGGCCAAGCAGGCCGGGCTGGTCGACAACGACTGGGTCGAAGTCTTCAACGTGAACGGCACCCTGACGGCGCGGGTGGTGGTGAGCCAGCGCGTGCCGGTGGGCATGTGCCTGATGTACCACGCACAGGAAAAGATCGTGAACGTGCCGGGCGCCGAAACCAGCGGCAAGCGCGGCGGCATCCATAATTCGGTCACGCGCACGGTGCTCAAGCCCACGCACATGATCGGCGGCTACGCCCAGCAGGCCTACGGCTTCAACTACTACGGCACGGTGGGCGCCAACCGCGACGAATTCGTGGTGCTGCGCAAGATGAAGAAGGTGGACTGGCTGGAAGGTCCGCTGGTTGAAACGCAACAAGAAGAGAAGCAATCATGAGGATACGCGCCCAAATCGGCATGGTGCTGAACCTGGACAAGTGCATCGGCTGCCACACTTGCTCGGTCACCTGCAAGAACGTCTGGACCAGCCGCGACGGCGTCGAGTACGCCTGGTTCAACAACGTGGAAACCAAGCCCGGCATCGGCTATCCCAAGGAATGGGAGAACCAGGAAAAGTGGAAGGGCGGCTGGAAGCGCACCGCCGCCGGCAAGCTGGAACCGCGCCAGGGCGGCAAGCTGCGCATCCTGGCCAATCTCTTCGCCAACCCGAACCTGCCGCAGATCGACGACTACTACGAGCCGTTCACCTTCGACTACGAGCACCTGCAGAAGGCGCCGCTGTCGCAGACGCCGCCCACCGCGCGTCCGGTGTCGGTGCTGACCGGCAAGAAGATGGACAAGATCCATTGGGGTCCGAACTGGGAAGACGATCTGGGCGGCGAATTCAGCGCACGCAGCCGCGACGCCTTGTTCGAGGGCGTGCAGAAGGAGATGTACTCGACCTTCGAGAACACCTTCATGATGTACCTGCCGCGCCTGTGCGAGCACTGCCTGAACCCGGCCTGTGTCGCCAGCTGCCCGTCCGGTTCCATCTACAAGCGTGAAGACGACGGCATCGTGCTGGTCGACCAGGACAAGTGCCGCGGCTGGCGCATGTGCATCTCCGGCTGCCCGTACAAGAAAATCTATTACAACTGGAGCAGCGGCAAGGCCGAGAAGTGCACCTTCTGCTATCCGCGCATCGAGGCCGGCCAGCCCACGGTGTGCTCGGAAACCTGCGTGGGCCGCATCCGCTACCTGGGCGTGATGCTGTACGACGCCGACCAGATCGAGCACGCCGCGTCCACCGCCAGCGAGCAGGACCTGTACCAGTCGCAGCTGGACCTGTTCCTGGACCCCCATTCGCCCGAGGTGATTGCCGCCGCGCGCGAACAGGGCATCCCGGAATCGTGGCTCGAAGCCGCCCGCAAGTCGCCGGTCTACAAGATGGCGGTGGAGTGGCGCGTCGCCTTCCCGCTGCATCCGGAATACCGCACCTTGCCCATGGTCTGGTACATCCCGCCGCTGTCGCCGATCCAGACGGCCGCCGAGTCCGGCCAGATGCCGAGCCGCACGGTGGGCAAGAGCGCCATGATCCCCGATGTGTACAGCCTGCGCATCCCGGTGCGCTACCTGGCCAACCTGCTGACCGCGGGCAAGGAAGCGCCGGTGGTGCAGGCGCTGGAACGCATGCTGGCCATGCGCGCCTACAAGCGCTCCGAGACCGTGCACGGCGAACGCGACACGGCCTTGCTGGACCAGGTCGGGTTGACGGAGGCCATCGTGCAGGACATGTACAAGATCATGGCCATCGCCGACTACGAAGACCGCTTCGTGGTGCCCAGCAGCCACAAGGAAGTGGTCGAGGACAGCTTCAACGAGAAGGGCAGCTGCGGCTTCACCTTTGGCAACGGCTGCTCGGGCGGGGTGTCGGAAGGCACCTTGTTCGGACGCAAGCCCCAGGGCAGCGAGATCTTCATCGAGATGCCGAAATCCCGCAAGAAGGCCGCCTCGGTCTAGGAAAGGAGAAAAACATGAGTCTGTACCGTCTGCTTTCCGCCTTGCTGTGCTACCCGGAACCCGAGCTGCTGGACGCGCTGGGCGAAGTCGAGACCGCCTTGGCCGACTATCCCGACGCGGAGGAAACCCTGCAGCCGCTGGTCGGCTACCTGGCCACCAACGACCTGATCGCGCTGCAGGAGAACTACGTCGCCACGTTCGACCGCAACCGCTCGCATTCGCTGCATCTGTTCGAGCATGTGCACGGCGAAAGCCGCGACCGCGGCCAGGCCATGGTGGACCTGCTGGATACCTACCGCGAGCACGGTTTCGAGCCGGTGGTGTCCGAATTGCCGGACCATGTGCCGCTGTTCCTGGAGTTCCTGGGCGTCATCGACCCGGCCCAGGCGCAGGATCTGCTGGACGACGCCATCCACGTGCTGGCCGCCATCGGTGCGCGCCTGGCCAAGGGCGAAAGCCCCTACGCCTGCATTTTCGCGGTGTTGCGCGCGCAATCCCGCGTGATTCCGCGCGAGCAGACCGAGGCGCCCGTGCGCGACATGGACGAGGCGATGGAAACGTTCGGCATAGGCGCGGACGGCGTGGAACCGCTACTGCGGCCGTTCTCGGGCGATGGCGCGCAGACCGTGCGCTTCTATCCCCGCGCGCCCGCGGCTCATTAAATCTTCAGGACGACGCATCATGAACTCCCTGAATCAGTTCTTCTTCGGCATCTATCCCTACATCGCGCTGACGATCTTCCTCTTGGGCAGCCTCGTGCGCTTCGAGCGCGAGCAATACACCTGGAAGACGGACAGTTCGCAGTTGCTGCATCGTGGGCAATTGCGGTTGGGCAACATCCTGTTCCACATCGGTATCCTGGGTCTGTTCTTCGGCCACTTGGCTGGCTTGCTGACGCCGGTGGTGGTGTGGGACACGCTGGGCGTATCGCACACGCTCAAGCAGACCGTGGCCATGGTGGCCGGCGGCGTCATGGGCGGCCTGTGCCTGATCGGCCTTCTGATCCTGATCCATCGCCGCCTGAGCGACCCGCGCATCCGCGCCACCACGCGGCCCGGCGACAAGCTGTTGCTGCTGTGGATCCTGGTCACGCTGTTGCTGGGCCTGTCCACCATCGCGCTGTCTGCAGGCCACATGGACGGCGAAATGATGGTGCGCCTGATGACCTGGGCGCAGCACATCGTCACCTTCCAGGGCGACGCGGCCAGCCATGTTGCCGACGTGCCGCTGCTGTTCAAGGCGCACCTCTTCATGGGCCTCACGCTGTTCGTGATCTTTCCGTTCACGCGCCTGGTCCACGTCTGGAGCGGCTTCGCGTCGGTGGGCTACCTGGGCCGCGCCTGGCAGCTGGTCCGCCCGCGCTGATTCCCTGTCCCAGGAGCCGAACATGCCTGTCATCGTCAATGGCGTCGAACTGAACGACGCGGACCTGGAACGCGAACTGCCGCTGCATGCAGAGGCCGGCAACCCCATGCGCGAGGCGATCACTGCCCTGGTGTTGCGCCGCGTGCTGCTGGACGAGGCTGGCCGCCTGGGCCTGGACGCCGCGGACGAGGAGGGCGCCATCGGCGCCTTGCTGGCCCGCGAGGCGCCCGCGCCCGTAGCCGACGAGGCCGCCTGCCGCCGCTTCTATCAGATGCACCCGCAGCGCTTCATGGTGGGCGAGCTGATCGAGGCGGATCACATCCTGTTCCAGGTCACGCCGGGCGTGAATCTGGACATGCTGCGGGCCCACGCCAACGTGGTGTTGGCCGAGCTGCTGGAAGATCCCTCGCGCTTTGCCGAGGTAGCGCGCGAGCAATCGAACTGTCCGTCCGCCGCGCTGGGCGGCAGCCTGGGGCAACTGGGCCGGGGCGATACGGTGCCGGAGTTCGAGCGGGCGGTATTCGCGCTGCCCGCCGGCGGCCTGCTGCCGCAGCTGCTGGAAACCCGCCACGGCCTGCATATCGTGCGGGTGACGCGCCGTATCGAGGGCCGCATGCAACCCTACGAGCATGTGGACAAGCAGATCGCTGCCGCGCTGTCGTCCATGAGCCGCGATACTGCCTGGCGCCAGTATGCCAAGCTGCTGGTGGAGCGCGCCGATATCCAGGGCATAGATTTGCAGGGCGAGGAGCCCGAGCGCGTCTACGGCGGGAGCGCCGCATGATGGACGAGCCGGCTGCGGGACCTCTAACGGATGGCTACGGACGCCGCATCGACTATCTGCGCGTCTCTGTCACGGACCGCTGCGACCTGCGTTGCAGCTACTGCCTGCCCAAGGATTTCAAAGGTTTTGAAACTCCAGCAAACTGGCTGCGCCACGAGGAAATGGCGCGGCTGGTGGGGCTGTTCGTCGGGCTGGGCGTGCAGAAGGTCCGGCTGACCGGCGGCGAGCCCCTGCTGCGCCGGGGCGTGGCCGGACTGGCCGGCGTCATCGCCGCCATGCCGGGATTGCAGGACTTGTCCGTGTCCACCAACGGCACCCAATTGGTCCGCCATGCCCAGGAACTGCGCGCCGCCGGCGTGGACCGGCTGAACATCAGCCTGGACACGCTGGATGCTGCCGCCTTCAGCCAGATCACGGGCCGGGATTGCCTGGAATCGGTGCTGGCGGGGCTCGCTGCAGCCAAGGACGCGGGCTTTGCGCCGATCAAGCTCAACAGCGTGGTGCACGCAGCCACGCCGGAGGCCGAAGTGCGCAGGCTGCTGGACTACGCGATGGCACAGGGCTTCGTGCTGCGCCTGATCGAGCCCATGCCCATGGGCAGCTGCGGCCAGGGCTACGCCCACACCGACCTGAACGCCATGGGCGCGCGGCTGGCCGCCGAAACCGGCCTGGTTCCCGCGCTGAACGGGGCGGGCGCGGGACCGGCGCGCTACTGGACCACGGGCCATGGCACGCCGGTGCTGGGTGTGATCACCCCCATGTCGCGCCACTTCTGCGCAAGCTGCAACCGCGTCCGGCTGGGCGTGGACGGCACCCTGTACCTCTGCCTGGGCCAGGAAGACCAGGTGCCGCTGGGTCGCCTGCTGCGCGCGGGCGCCAGCGACGCCGAACTGGTAGCGGCGATCCGGGCCGGTATCGCCGCCAAGCCGGAGCGCCATGATTTCGTGGCCCGTCCGGAACGCATCGTGCGCTTCATGGCGCAGACAGGAGGCTGACATGCGCGATATCGAACGGCTGGTCGACGGCTTCCAGCGCTTTCAGCAGCAGTACTACGAGGACGCGCCATCGCTTTACCGCAATCTGCGCGAAGGCCAGCACCCCAGCACCTTGCTGGTCGGCTGCTGCGATTCGCGGGTGGATCCGGCCATGCTGCTGGGCTGCGACCCTGGCGACATCTTCACGGTGCGCAACGTCGCCAATCTGGTGCCCCCGGCCAGCACCGACCGCGGCCTGCAAGGCGTGCTGGCCGCGATACAGTTCGCGGTGGAGCAGTTGCAGGTCAGCCGCATCATCGTGCTGGGCCACGCCCACTGCGGCGGCATACGGGCGCTGATGGACCGACGCACCCGGGGCGACGGCGAGACCGACTACCTGGAACGCTGGATGGACATCGCCGAACCGGCCCGCAGGCAGGTGCTGCAACAGATGCCGCAGGCAACCGCGGCCGAGCGCCGGCGCGCCTGCGAACAGGCCTCCATCCTGATTTCGCTGCGCAACCTGGAGGACCTGCCCTTTGTGCGGCGTGCGGTGGAGGCGGGCAGCCTGACGCTGCACGGCTGGTATTTCGACCTGGTGGCAGGCGCTTTGCTGGCATACTCGGCGCGGGCGGACGCATTCCTGCCCATCGTATGCCCATTGTTCACGGAGCTTGCATGACCCCAGTTTTCGGCATCGCCGGCCGTTCCGGCAGCGGCAAGACCACCCTGATCGAGGCGATGCTGCCGCTGCTGGCCGCGCGCGGCCTGCGGGTCAGCGTCATCAAGCACAGCCACCACGATTTCCAGATGGAGCCGCCTGGCAAGGACAGCGCGCGCTTCCGCCAGGCGGGGGCCCTGGAGGTGATGGTAGCCTCTCCGTTCCGCTACGCCATCGTCCACGAGCTGCGCGACGCGCCCGAACCCACGCTGGACGAGCAACTGGCGCGCCTGTCGCCGGCCGACCTGGTGCTGGTCGAAGGCTTCAAGCAGGCCGCGATCCCGCGCATCGAGGTGTACCGGCCCGCCGTGGGCAAGCCGCCGCTGCATGCGGAAGACAGCAGTTTCGTGGCGGTGGCCACCGACGCGCCGCTGGATACCGGTTTGCCCTGCCTGCCGCTCAACGAGCCGGCGCAAGTCGCGGATTTCATTTGCCGTACCCTGGGGCTGGCTTGAGGGCCTGGCTCGGGAGCAGGAGGCGCAGCGGCTACACTGGAAGCCGCAGCATTCCTACAGCAAGATCGCGTTGAAAGCCATGAAGCCCACCGATACCGCCGCCCCAGCCGACGGCCTGCCTTCGCCCTGGCATCGCCTGTCCACGCGCATCGTCATCAGCTCCCTGGTGGCGCTCGTGGTGGTGCTGTCCATGGTCAGCTGGACGCTGTGGCTGTCCTGGCAACTGGAAGGCGCGGGCGCGGCCATCAACGATACGGGCAGCCTGCGCATGCGGGCCAACCGGGTGGCGGTGGAGCTGATGCGGCCGCAGGCCGGGCGCGAGTTCCGCACCAACGAGCAGGTGCAGCTCATGGATGACACCATCGCCCGCCTGGCGCGCGGCAATCCTGCGCGCCCGCTGTTCATTCCCAACGACGAAGCCATCCGCAAGCAATGGCATGACGTGGCCGCCTACTGGTACGACGTCATGAAGCCGGCCGCCACGCGCGCCCTGGCGCAGCCGGATGCCGCCACCTATCTGGAGACCCTGCCGGAATTCGTGGCCCGGGCCGACACGCTGGTGCGCATGATCGAACAGGACAACGCCGGCAAGACCACCTCGCTGCGCCTGTCGCAGGGCGTGCTGGCGGCCATTGCCAGCGCCGGCACGCTGGCGATGATCTATCTGTTGTATCTCTGGATCATCTCGCCGGTGCTGCGCCTGCGCGACGGCCTGCAGCGCATGGCGGCCAGGGAATTCAGCACCCGGCTGCCGGTGGAAAGCCAGGACGAGTTCGGCGTGCTGGCGCGCGGCTACAACCGCATGGCCGATGAATTGCAGGACCTGTACACCGGCCTGGAGCGGCGCGTCGAAGAAAAGACCGCGCAACTGGCCGCGCAGAACCGCGACATCGGCGCGCTTTACGACATGGCTGCCTTCCTGAACCAGCCCAACGAGATCGAAGCGCTGTGCGACGGCTTCCTGCGGCGCGTGATGCTGCAGTTCGACGCCGAGGGCGGCAGCATCCGGGCGCTGGATCCCAACAACGAAAAGCTCAACCTGATGGTGTCGGTGGGCTTGTCCGACGAACTGGTCGAGTCCGAGCATTGCATGCGCGTTAACGACTGCTATTGCGGCGTCGCCACGCGCCAGGCCGGGGTCATCGTCATCCAGGATTTCCGCGAGTCGCCGCCAGCCATGGAACTGAACTGCCAGCGCGACGGCTTTGCCAGCGTGGCCGTGTTCCGCATCGTCACGCGCGACGAGGTGCTGGGCTCGTATTCCTTGCATTTCCGCCAGCAACGCCGCCTGTCGCCCGCAGAATCGCAGCTGCTGGAAACGCTGGGCCAGCATCTGGGCGTGGCCCTGGACAACCGCCGCCTGAGCGCGCAGGCGCGCCAACTGGCGGTGGTGCGCGAACGCGGGCTGGTGGCGCAGGGGCTGCACGACAGCCTGGCGCAGGGCTTGAACTTCCTGAACCTGCAATTGCAGATGCTGGACGCTGCCGTGAAGCGCGGCGACCAGGCGGAGATCGACGAGATCCTGCCGCTCTTGCGTACTGGCGTCGACGAAAGCTACCAGGACGTGCGCGAACTGCTGACCAACTTCCGCACCAAGCTGTCACAGGGCGACCTGCAGGCCGGCATCGAAGACACGGTGGCGCGCTTCCGCCGCCAGACCGGCATCGAGACCGAACTGCGCTTCGGCCGGGGCGAGGGCGCGCCGCTGCCGCCTGACGAGCAGTTGCAGGTGCTCTTCATCCTGCAGGAAGCGCTGTCCAACGTGCGCAAGCACTCGGAAGCCAGCCACGTGCGCATCGACGTCTCCAATGACCGCGACTTCAGCCTGGTCATCACCGACGATGGGCAGGGCTATGACCCCGCGGAGGTGGCCGAGCGCGGCGAATCGCATGTGGGCCTGCACATCATGCGCGAACGCGCCGCGCGCATGCGCGCCGTGATAAAACTTGAATCGCAGCCCGGCGCCGGCACGCGCGTCGCGCTGACCTTGCCCGGCAGCGAACGCCAGGCCGCTTGAATTTTCCCACCATGCCCATCCGTATCCTCCTCGTCGACGACCACACCCTGTTCCGCTCGGGCGTGCGCCTGCTGCTGCAACGCCAACCCGACTTCGAGGTCGTGGCCGAGGCCGGCGACGGCGTCGAAGGCCTGAAACGCGCCAAGGAACTCAAGCCCGACGTGGTGCTGCTGGACCTCAACCTGCCCGGCTTGTCCGGGCTGGAAACGCTGCAGCTGCTGACGCAGGAGTTGCCGTCTTGTGCGGTCATCATCCTGACGGTGTCGGAAGAGGCAGACGAACTGGGGCAGGCGTTGCGCGACGGCGCGCGCGGCTATCTGGTCAAGAACATCGATGCCGAAGCGCTGACCGCCGCGATCCGCCGCGCGGCGGGCGGCGAGCCGGTCATCGCCGAGAGCATGACCGCCAAGCTGGTCGAACAGTTCCGCGGACAGGCCAGCCTGGCCGCGCAAGCGCCGCAGCCGGGGGGCAGCGCCGAGCGCCATCGCCTCACCGCGCGCGAGACCCAGATCGTGCAATGGCTGGCGCGCGGCGCCAGCAACAAGGTCATTGCGCGCGAACTGGACGTCAGCGAAAGCACGGTCAAGATCCACGTGCAGAACGTGTTGAAGAAACTCAATCTCACCAGCCGGGTGCAGGTCGCGGTGTACGCGGTCGAACACGGCCTGTACACGGAAGAATAGGGCGGCATGCGGCGTTCGGCATAGGCCGTTTGATCTGCGACAAGGCCAGGGGCGTGACGGCCCCATAGACTGGCCGGCATGGAAACTCGAACCTCTCCCCTGGAGCTCGTGGCCCCCGCCGGCAGCCTGGCCGCGCTGAAGGCCGCCATCGATGCCGGCGCCGACACCGTCTACCTCGGGCTCAAGAACGCCACCAATGCCCGCAACTTCGCGGGACTCAACTTCACCGAAAGCGATATCCGCGCGGGCGTCGAACTCGCCCACAGCCGCGGACGACAGGTGCTGTTCGCCATCAATACCTTTGTGCAGGCCGGACGGGCGCCCGAATGGCGCGCCGCCGTCGACGCCGCCTACGGGCTGGGCGCCGATGCGGTCATCATGGCCGATGCGGGGCTGCTGGCCTATGCCAGTGACCGCTATCCGGACTTGCGCCTGCACCTGTCGGTGCAGGGTTCCGCCACCCATACGGACGCCATCGAACTGATGAAGGAACAGTTCGGCATCCGCCGCGTGGTGCTGCCGCGCGTGCTGACGCTGGCGGAGATCGCGCGCATCTGCGCCAACGTCAGCGTCGAGGTCGAGGTGTTCGGCTTTGGCAGCCTGTGCGTCATGGCCGAAGGCCGCTGCCTGTTGTCGTCCTACGCCACCGGCGATTCTCCCAATAACAAGGGCGTCTGTTCGCCCGCGCATGCGGTGCGCTGGTCGGAAGAGAACGGCCGCATGGACGCACGCCTGAACGGCATCCTGATCGACCGTTACGAGCCGGGCGAACCCGCCGCCTATCCCACCCTGTGCAAGGGCCGCTTCGACGTCGACGGCCAGGCCGACCATGCGCTGGAGGAACCCACCAGCCTGAACGCCATCGGCCTGTTGCCGCGCCTGGCGGAGATGGGCGTGTCCGCCATCAAGATAGAAGGGCGGCAGCGCAGCCCGGCCTATGTCACCCAGGTGGTGTCGACCTTGCGCGCCGCGCTGGACAGCGCGCATGCGGACGCTTCCCGCTTTTCGCCCCGTCCCGAATGGAACGCCATGCTGGCGCGCCATTCCGAAGGTTCCCAAGTCACGCAAGGCGCATTCGAACGTCCATGGAAATGAAACCTAGCGCGTACCGGATATCGGTCGCACCGTTGCAGTATTACTGGCCGCGCCAGCACACGCTGGATTTCTACGCGTCGCTGGCCGACAGCCCCGCCGACATCATTTACGTGGGCGAAACCGTCTGTAGCCGCAGGCACGAGCTGCGCGCAGAGGACTGGATGGAGCTGGCGCGCGACCTGCGCGCCGCGGGCAAGGCGGTGGTGCTGTCGGGCCGCACGCTGATCGAGACCGGGGCCGAGGCCAGCGCGCTGAAGAAGCTCTGCGGGCAGGACGACTTCATGGTCGAAGCCGGCGAGCTGGGCGCGGTGCGTCACCTGAACGGCCGCGCCTTCGTGGCGGGGCCTCATGTCAACGCCTATCACGGCGGCACCCTGGAATGGCTGGCCGCACGCGGCGCCGCGCGTTTTGTCGCACCGCTGGAAATGGACAGCAAGACGCTGGCTCTTCTGATGGCGGAAAAGCCCGCCGGTCTGGAGACGGAAGTCATGGTCTGGGGCCGCATGGCGCTGGCGTTCTCCGCACGCTGTTTCACGGCGCGTCATTTCCGTTTGAAGAAGGACGACTGCGGCTTTCGCTGCATCGAACATCCGGACGGACTGGACATGCGTACACGGGAGTCGAGCGATTTCCTGGCGATCAACGGCATCGAGGTGCAGTCCGGAGCCTGCCTGGACCTGCTGTCGCAGGCGCCGGCGCTGGCCGCCCTGGGCGTGGAGGTGCTGCGGGTGAGTCCTCAATCGGCCGGCACGCTGGAAGCGATCGCCGCGCTGGATGCGATGCGGCGCGGCCTGGCGCCGATGGAGGCGCGGCCGCCTGCCGGCATGGCCCGCTGCAACGGCTACTTCCATGGCAAGCCGGGCATCGACCTGCTGGAGGCCGTGGCATGAGCGCGGCGATTCAAGTACCGGGCGTGCTCGCCAGGCTGGGGCGGCGTCTGCCTGCGCCGTTTGTCTCGCTGCACTTCACCGTCGGACTGGAACTGGCGCGGCGGCTGAAATGGCTCACACCGCCGGCCGAACTGGAGGGCCGCAGCTTCGGCATCACGGTCGAGGACCTGGGCCTGCGCAGCAGTTTCGCCGTGCGACAAGGCGCTTTTCGCCCGGTATGGAACGGCGCTGCCGCCGAACTGGAACTGGGCGCGAAGCTGGCCGATCTGCTGGCCCTGATGCGTTCGGAAACGGACGCCGATACCTTGTTCTTCCAACGCCGGCTGCGGATCTCCGGCGATACGGAGCTGGGGCTGATCGTCAAGAACTGGCTGGACGCGGCGCCACGGCCGGCGTGGCTGCAGGGCGCGGCGCGTTGACGGCGCAATGCCCGCCGTCGCTTGCGGGCATTGCTTGAATCCGCAAGGGATCGTGCTATACCGGGCGTCGTTGCCGCGGGGGAGCTTGGCGCTTTCCCGGGCGTGATCGGATGGAGACAGCAATGCGGATCATGGTGGTGGGCGCCAGCAAGGGGCTGGGCAGGGCGTTCGTGGAAGGACTGGGCCAGGATGCCACGCTGATCGTGGGCGTAGCGCGCCGCGCGCCGCAGGATATCGCCGTTGCGCCCGGCTGCGAACTGCGCTGGATCGAGGCCGATCTGTCGCAGCCAGTGGCCGCCGTCGAGCAGATCGCGGCGCAGGCCCCGGACGGTCTCGATGCCATCCTCTACAACCTGGGCGTGTGGGAAGAGCACGCATTCAGCGAACACTACGACTTCCTGACGGACTCGCCCGCGGAGATCGCGCGCATGGTGGACATCAACGTCACCGCGACCATCCTGTTGCTCCAGCGCTTGATCCCGCGCGTCCTCGGTGCGCGCAAACCGCAAGTCATTCTCACTGGTTCGACCTCCGCGTTGGCCGGCAGCGGCCGTCCCGAGGTGACGTTCGGCGCGTCCAAGCACGCGCTGCGGGGTATCGCGGACGCCCTGCGCGAAAGCTTCAGAGCGCGAAGGCTGGCGGTGACCTGCCTGCAATTGGGCTACTTGAACACGGAAGACGGCTTGGGCGTGCCGCGCGACGCGGCCAGCCTGCGGGGAGAGGGCGGCCTGATACCCGTGCACGACGTGGTGACGATGACACGCGCGCTGCTGAATCTGTCCGATGCGTCGTTCGTGCGGGAAATCGTCATGCCGGCGCTGATGGACGAGCGCTTCTGAAGCGGGTCCACCGCGCCAACGGCGTCATGCCGGCCTCAACTGCGGCCGGGCTTGCCTTCCATGGCGCGGGCCACGCGCGATAGGGCCAGGCTGGCGGCGAAGTACAAGGCGGCCACGGCCAGGTAGACTTCGACGTGGTAGGGCCGCCAATCGGTGCCGGCCACCACCGCCTTTGCTGCGCCCAGCACGTCGAACACGCCGATGATGCTGACCAGCGAAGTGTCCTTGACCGCGCCCACGAATACGCCCAGGGCTGCAGGCGCGGCAATGCGGCGGGCCTGCGGCCAGATCACCGAACCGTAGGCCATGGCCGCAGGCATGCCCAGGGCGCGCGCCGCCATCATCTGGCCGGGCGGTATGGCTTGCAGCGCGCCGCGCAGCACCTCGGCCAGCAGGCAGGCGGTGTGCAGCGTCAGGGCGGCCAGCGCCATGGCGAACTTGGACACGCCGCCGCCCAGCAGCATGGGTAGCACGAAGGACGCGAACAACAGCTGTGTCACCAGCGGCACGCCGCGGACGGCCTCGATCAGGCCGGCGGCAGCCAGCGAGGCGGCGCGGTTGTGGCTACGGCGCAATAACGCAAGCGCGAAAGCCAGCGGCACGGCCGCCAGCAGGGCGGAGATGGCCAGAACCAATGTGACGAGCAACCCGCCCCAGCGTTGCGGACCGATGGCGGCGCCGCCCCAGGGCCAGCCGGACAGCGCGCTGATGGCCGCGCCCAGCAGGACGGCGAGCAGGGCCGCACGCGTCGCGGGACGGACACGCGGAGCAGTCAACGCCAGCGCAACTCCGGCGAGCAGGGCTGCGCAGGCGGCCAGCGCGGGCGCCCGGTCGGCCTGGGCCATGGTGCCGAAGAACAGCACTGGCAGGTTCTCGCCCACGGCGGCCCAGCATGCGCCCGCCGCGTTCGCGCATGCTGCGGGATCGCCGCGCCACACCGCGTCGAGCAAGGCCCATTCCAGCAGCCGCCATAGGATCAAGCCCAGGACAGCGGCCAACGCGGTCGATAACAGCCCGCCACGCCAACTGCGGCGTTCGCCCGCAGCGTTCCACGAAGGCCGCTCGCCCAGGCGCGCGCCATGCGTGTCGCCGGGGCCGTGGCGGGTATTGCGCGCGTTCCATGCCGACAATCCGCCGCCCAGCGCCAGCGCCAGGCCCAGATAGACCGTGACGGCCAGCGCGATGCCCTCAAGCGCCAGGCCGGTCTGCGTGATGGCGGTGTTGATCACCGCCATCAATTCCTGATAGCCGATGGCAATGGCCAGGGTGCTGTTCTTCACCAGCGCCAGGCACTGGTTGGCATACGGCGGCAGCGCCACGCGGGCGGCATAGGGTGCTATCACCAGCCGCAGCACGCTGCGGGGCTTCAAGCCTAGCGCCTGCCCGGCCTCCACAAGTCCAACCGGCACGGCGCGCACGGCCGCGCGTGCGATGTCGGCGATGTAGGCCGCATGGAACACCACCAAGCCTATCGTCAGCGCCGCGAATTCTATGCTGGGCTGCCAGCCGCCCTGCAGTCCCAGGCCGCGCCTGACCGGCATATCGATGCGCATGGGCGGCAACAGGACCCACGCGAGCAGCGCGCCGGCCAGCGCGGCATACAGCGCAGGATTGCCCCAGCGGCGTCGGACCAGGCCGCCCAGCGCCAGCGCGGTCACCGTTACGGCCGCGTAGGGCAGCCAACCGTGCACGGCTGGCAGAGCCAATCCGCGATTGGACAGCAGCATGTGCGGCAACGGCGACCACGCCTGGCGCAGATCGGGCAGGCGCAGCAGCAGCCCGTACCAGACGAAGAGTTGCAGCAGGACCGGCGTATTGCGCAAGGGCGCGATGATGGCGGCGGCGCAACGCGCGGCCAACGGGTTGCGCGACATGCGCAACAAGCCCAGTCCCAGGCCCAGCGCCGTCGCCAGCGGGATTGCCACGGCGGCGACGGTCAAGGTGTTTACCAGGCCGGCCGCTATCGACATCCAGTAGGGATCCTCCGGCTTGATATCGAGCAGGCTTTCGGAAATGCGGAAGCCTGCGGGCTGGAACAGGAATCCGAAGCCGCCTTGGATGCCGCGTGCAGTCTGCACCGATTCGATGTGCCAGAGCAGGACCGCGGCCATGCCGCCCAGCGCGAGCGTCCACGCCAACGCTGGCAGCCAGCGTCGCCACGGGCCGGTGGAGGGAAAACGGAGAGCGGTCGCTGCCATGGTCGAGAAAGAGTCGGGCCAGGATCACTGGAACGGCGGCGAGTACAGCAGCCCGCCCTGGTTCCATTGCGCGTTCAGGCCGCGCTCCAGCTTCAGCGGCGTTGCGGCGCCCAGATTGCGGTTCCAGACTTCGCCATAGTTGCCCACGGCCTTGATGGCGTTGCGGGCCCAGCCTTCGTCCAGCCCGAAGCTCTTGCCTATGCCGGGGTCCACGCCCAGCAGGCGGCGTACCTGGGCATCGCTGCTTTGCGCCTGGTTGTCGGCGTTCTGCGCGGTGATGCCGAGTTCCTCGGCCGCCACCAGCGCGTTGATGGTCCACCGGACGATGGCGGCCCAGTTGGCGTCGTCTTGCCGCACGAAGGGGCCTAGCGGCGATTTGTTGATGCGTTCAGGCAGGATGACGAAGTCGTCCGGCTGGCCGGCTCGCGCCGCGCGGCTGGCGGCCAGGGTGGACGCATCCGACAGGTAGACGTCGCAGCGTCCTGCGTAAAAGGCCTGTTCGAGCTCGACCAGATTCTCGATGACGACCGGACGATAGCTCAGCTTGTGCTTCTTGAAGTAGTCGACCAGGTTCTGCTCGTTGACCGTACCGGGCTGCACGCAGACCTGCGCGCCTTCGAGCTCCGTCGCGCTCTTGACACCCAGCTTGCGCGGCACCAGAAAGCCCTGGCCGTCATAGAACACGATGCCGGCGGACGCGATGCCCAAGCCGGCGTCGCGGCTGGAGGTAATCGTGGTGTTGCGGTTCAGCACATCGATCTCGCCCGACTGGAGCGCAGGAAAACGTTGCTGCGAACTCAACGGCACGAAGCGCGTCTTCTCCGGATCGCCGAGCACGGCGGCGGCCAGCGCGCGGCAGAGGTCCGCATCCAGGCCGGTCCAACGGCCTTGCTTGTCGGCAATGGACAAGCCGGCAGATCCCTGGCTCACGCCGCAGACCAGTTCGCCGCGTTTCTTGATGGTCTCGACCGTGCCCGCATGAGCCGCGCCGGCCAGCGCCAGCATCGCCGCCACGCCCGCGATCTTCAGTTGTTGAGTCAAACGCATGCCATTCCTTTGTTTGATGCAGTCCGGAAAGGCAGGAATTCTATGGGTGCTATGACGTTCGGCGAGCGACTATATGGTCATATGGATATAAAAACTAAGCCTTACTCAAATCCGCGTCATATACCTAGAATCGCTGCATACCAAGTTGAAATGACGGAGCGGTGGCGCATGAGCTGGCAGGACGAATTCAGGCAGTTGTTTCCGATCACGCAAGACCAGGCTTACGCCAACATTGCCTACACCAGCCCGCTGGCGCCCAAGGTGGCCGAGGCGGTCGGCGCATTTTTCCAAGGCATAACCTACGCACGCAGCGACAAGCCCCAGTGGCTGCGGGACGCAGATGCGTTGCGCTTGCGGCTGGCCCGCCTGATCGGCGGCGACGCCAAGCGCCTGGCTTTCACCAAGAACACCACCGAAGGGTTGAACATCGTTGCGCAGGGGCTGGCCTGGCAGGAAGGCGACAACCTGGTGGTGGACGACCAGGAGCATCCCACCAATGCCTTGCCCTGGTTGAACCTGCGGCGCCGTGGCGTCCAGGTGCGCGTGGCGCAGGCGAATTCGCATCGCTACACGGTGGATGACCTTTGGCAGCATGTGGATGCGCGCACGCGGCTGATTGCAGTGTCCTGGGTGCAGTACGGCACCGGCCTGCGCACCGATATCGCCGAACTGGGCAGGCGCTGCGCCGAACGCGGCATCTTTCTGGTCGTCGACGGGATTCAGGGCGCGGGGCTGTTGCGCGTCAACGTGGATGAATGGGGCGTGGATGCCTTTGCTTGCGGCGCGCATAAGGGCATGCTTGGACCGCTGGGCGTGGGCCTGCTGCATGTATCGCCCCGGCTGCTCGAAGCCCTGGATCCGCTGTATATCGGACCTTCCGGCGTCAACACGCTGGATAAATCCGGACTGCAATGGCAGGTGGGCATCGCCGATGCTACTGACGCCCGCAGGCTCGAATCAGGCAACCTGAACTATCCGGGCATCGCGGGCTGGGCCGGCGCGCTGGACCTGATCGAAGGCGCGCGGCCCGAACGTATCGAGCCCTGGGTGCTGGAGCTTTCGGAAGCGCTGAGCACCGGCTTGCGCGGAGTGGGCCTGCAGGTCGCGTCACCGGCCGGTCCGGAATTCCGCAGCACGACGACGGCGCTGCGCGTGCCGGATCCCGCGGCCGCGCTGGCGCATCTGACACAATCCGGGATCGTGGCCAGCATAGTGGAGTATGGTTACGTGCGCTTGTCCGTCGGCGCCTATAACAATCATGCGGACGTGGAACGCATACTGCGCGCAGCGCGGACGCTTCCCGTCTGAGAAGAATCATTGATAAGCAACACTTCAGGAGATACTGATGACCGAAGCGAAGAAGCCCCAGTGGCGGCTTGAAACCGTGGCCGTGCATGGCGGCTACCGCCCCGATCCGACCACGCGCGCCGTGGCCGTGCCCATCTACCAGACCGTGGCCTACGCGTTCGACGACACGCAGCACGGCGCCGACCTGTTCGACCTCAAGGTGCCGGGCAATATCTACACCCGCATCATGAACCCGACCACCGACGTGCTGGAGCAGCGCGTGGCGGCCCTGGAGGGCGGCATCGCCGCGCTGGCGCTGGCCTCGGGCCAGGCCGCGGTGACCTACGCCATCCTGACCATTGCCGAGGCGGGCGACAACATCGTGTCGTCCAGCACGCTGTACGGCGGCACCTACAACTTGTTCGCGCACACGTTGCCGCAATACGGCATCACCACGCGTTTCGCGAATCCTTCCGACCTGGCCGCCTTCGAGGCCCAGATCGACGACCGCACCAAGGCCATCTTCGCGGAATCCGTGGGCAATCCGCTGGGCAACATCACCGACATCGCCGCCTTGGCCGACCTGGCGCACCGCCACGGCCTGCCGCTGATCGTCGACAACACCGTGCCGTCGCCGTACCTGCTGCGTCCCATCGAGCACGGCGCCGACATCGTGGTGCAGTCGCTGACCAAGTACCTGGGCGGCCACGGCACCAGCCTGGGCGGCGCCATCATCGACTCGGGCAAGTTCCCGTGGGCCGAGCATAAAGAGCGCTTCAAGCGCCTGAATACGCCGGACGTCAGCTACCACGGCGTGGTCTACACCGAAGCCTTCGGTCCGGCCGCCTACATCGGCCGCGCCCGCGTGGTGCCGCTGCGCAATACCGGCGCGGCGATCTCGCCCTTCAACTCGTTCCAGATCCTGCAAGGCATCGAGACCCTGGCGCTGCGCGTGGACCGCATCGTCGAGAACACCGTCAAGATCGCCAAGTACCTGCGTGAACATCCGAAGGTCGAGTGGGTCAACTACGCCGGCCTGCCGGACCATCCCGACCACGCGCTGGCGCAGAAGTACCTGGGCGGCAAGGCGCCCGGGCTCTTCACCTTCGGCGTGAAGGGCGGCCGCGAGGCCGGCGCGCGCTTCCAGGACGCACTGCAGCTGTTCACCCGCCTGGTCAATATCGGCGACTCCAAGTCGCTGGCCACGCACCCCGCATCCACCACGCACCGCCAGCTCAATCCCGAAGAGCTGCAGAAAGCCGGCGTGCGCGAGGAAACCGTGCGCCTGTCGATCGGCATCGAGCATATCGACGACCTGCTGGCGGATCTGGATCAGGCGCTGGCGCAGGTGTAAGCCATGACGATGCTTCCCCGCAGAACCTTGTTGAAGCTGGCCGCGGGCTTGCCCGCGCTGGCAGCCGCGGGAGCGGCCGGGGCGGCAGCCCCGGCTGCCCCGGCCGCAAAGGCCCGCAACTATGTCCTGGCCCACGGCTCATGGCATGGCGGCTGGTGCTGGCGTCCGGTGGCGGACCGCCTGCTGGCGGCCGGCCACCGCGTGTACGCGCCCAGCTACACCGGCATGGGCGACCGCGCCCATCTGCTGAGCAAGAACATCACCATCGACACCTTTGTCGAGGACCTGGTCCAGGTCATCGAGACCCAGGAACTGAAGGACGTGATCCTGGTGGGCCATAGCTTCGGCGGCATTCCCATCACGGGCGTGGCCGAACGGATTCCGCAGCGGCTGGCGCATCTGGTGTACTTCGACGCCATCGTGCTGCAAAGCGGCCAGAATGCATTCTCGGTCTATCCGAAGGCGGATGCCGACGCGCGCATCGCCGCGGCCTCGAAGGCCACCGATGGACTGGCCGTGCCGATTCCCGATCCGCTGCCGGCGGCCTGGGGATTCACGCCGGGCAGCGCGGACCATGATTGGGTCAAGCGCCGCCTGACCGCCCATCCGCTGGCCAGCTACACCACGCCGCTGAACCTGAAACACCCCATCGGCAATGGCGTGGCCCGCACCTATGTCCATTGCACCCAGCCCGAGCTGGCCGTGCTGGATGAATCGCGCAAGCTGGTGCAGTCCCAAGCGGGCTGGAACTGGGTCGACATCGCCGCGCCGCACGAAGCCCACATCACGCATCCGGCCTTGCTGGCGGATCTGCTGCTGGGCCTGGCCTGAGCCGGCACGGCCAGGATGGGCGGCTGATACGGTCGCCCGGGCATCGCAGTTTGCGGGCATCATGCGGGATTGCGCCGGGCCGCCAGTGCCCGCGCGTCCGATGCCGACCCGCAGGAGACCTCCATGGCCCGTCCGACCGTCCACGCCGCGCTGCCCGCGGATCTGCAAGCCTGGCTGCGACAGCATGCCGATGCGCTGGACGACGGCAGCATGGATGCGGCGGTAGTGTTGCCGCAACTGGCTGCCGCCGACGTGTTGCGCCATGGCGTGCCCGTGGGGCAGGGCGGCTTGCCAGACACGGATATCGGCGACGCGATCGAAATGATCGCGCAATTGGCGGAGCTTTCCGTTGCCGGGGCCTTCGTGGCCTGGAGCCAGCGAGTCTTCATCGAGTATCTGCTGCGCAGCCCCAACAAGGCTCTTGCGGAAGCCTGGCTGGCGCCGCTGCTGAAGGGTGAGCAGGCCGGTGCGACCGCGCTGTCGAACGCCATGAAGTTCCTGAGCGGCATCGAGTCGCTGCAGATCGCCGCGCGCGAGGCGGACGGCGCGTGGGTGCTGGACGGCCGGATGCCCTGGGTCACCAATCTGCGGCCCCAGGGCTTCCTGGTGGCCGCCGCTGTTGCCGCGCCCGATGGAACGCCGGCGGTGGTCGCGCTGCCGCATGGCATCGCGGGACTTGCCCGCAGCCCGGACCTGCCTTTGTTGGCGCTGCAATCGACCCACACCGCGGCGCTGGACCTGCGCGGCGTGCGCATGGGTCCCGAATGGATCATCCATCCTGATGCGCGCGAGTATCTGCCCCAGGCCCGGCCGGCCTTTGCGGGCATGCAATGCGGCCTGTCCATCGGCCTGGCGCGGGGCGCTTTGCGCGCCGCGCAACAGGCAGGGCAGGGCCAGGACTCGCGCGGCATCCTGGGCCAGCCGCTGCAAGCGCTGGAGACGCAGTTGCACGCGCTGACGGCGGGTTTGATCGATGGGGTGCGCAGCGGGAGCTTCGTCTCGCAGCCCTGGCGGCTGTTCGAGCTCCGCATCGCCTTGGCCGAAGCTGCCCAGCAGGCGGTGCAGCTGGAATTGCAGGCCAGCGGCGGCGCGGCCTATCTGCGGCCGGCTGGCGCAGGCTTTGCGCGGCGCTGGCGGGAAGCGGCATTCCTGCCCATCGTCACGCCCAGCCTGGTGCAATTGAAGACGGAGCTGGCCAAGCGCCAGGCGCGGCTGGCGGCCGAAGCGGGTGGATAGCGGCGCGGCGAGGCCGCGACGGCCGGGTCTTATCGCCGCATGCCTTTGCCATTGACCGGGCAGACAATCTCGCGCAGCTTGCGCTGCACGGGGTCTTGCGCGATTGGCGCATTGCGGATGCCGGGCGGAGGCAGGGACTCGACGATGGGGCCGGTGGCGTTCTCGCCCGCATGGTGCACGACCTGGCTGACGGTATAGGTGCCGGCGGTGCAGTTCATGGTGACCGGCTGGATCACGGAGCGGTAGGGTTGCCCGTTGGCGGCGGAAATCTTGGGCTGGGCGTAGAACCAGGCTACGTTCACGGCCATCACGGCCGGGCGCTCCGATACCACCTTGATCGACGCGCTGTCGTAGAACACGCCAGGCATGGCTTGGGGGTCCAACGGCAGCCAGGCTGCTGCGGCGGACGGCATGTCGCCGGGCGGCGCGGCCTGCGCGGGGTGGACCCAGGCGGTCACGGCCAGGGCGATCAGGAATGCGTGCCTTGCGGTCATTGGTGTTTTCCGGTGGTGGCGCGGCGCGCCGGCGCCAGGCTTGTGGCCATGGCGTGTACCTGATCATACCGGGCAGGGCGCGTGCGCGCGGAGCGAATACGTCCGAGGGGCGGCGGGGCCTAAGCCGTCAACACATATTCCGGATAGCGCCTGCAGATCTCGGCTACTTGGCTGAGGGTGCCCGAAAGGTGTTCCCGCAGCACCTGCTGGGCGCGCTGCGGGTTCTGCGCGACGATGGCGTCCAGCAGGCGCTGGTGGTCGTCCAGGATGCGCTCGGCCTTGCCGGCCTCGGGCAGGTGCAGGCGGCGCAAGCGGTCCAGGTGGCCGCTGTAGCGTTGCGCCAGTTCCCACAGCCGGGTCACGCCGGCGGCTTCGTGCATGTCGCGGTGGAAGGCCTGGTCGGCGTCGATGAAGCGCTGGTACTGGCTGCTGGCGTGGCTGGCGCGCTGCAGGTCGATGCTGGCCTGCAGGCGCTGGAAGAGCTGCGGATCCGGGCGCTGCGCCAGCATCTGCACGATCTCGAGCTCCAGCGAGCGGCGCAGGAAATGCGCCTCGCGGGCGGCGTCCACATCGATGCGGCTGACCACCGTGGTGTGCTGCGGATAGATCTCGACCAGCGCTTCCTCGGCCAGCCGCATCAGCGCGTCGCGGATCGGGGTCTGGCTCAGGCCGTAGGTTTCCGCCAGCGTGATGCGCGACAGGGGCGTGCCCGGAGCCAGTTCCAGGGACACGATCTGTTCGCGTAGATGTTCGAAGACCTGGGGCGCGGCGTGGCGCGAACGGTCCAGTCTGAGCTTGGTGCTTTGCATCGGGTCGCGTGCGGAGTTGGGCCTGAAGAGTAACGGAGTTTAGCGGGTTTTTACCTAGCTGACGCACTAATGTATTAGTGTTTAAATGGCCCGGTCAACATTACGAAAGACCGCCTCACTCCTATGAAACGCTCCTACGAAAGCCTGCGCAGCGCCGCCTGGATGGCCCGGGACGACCTGCGTTCCTTCGGCCACCGCTCCCGCATGATGCAGATGGGCTATGGCCCCGACGACTGGGCGGGCCGCCCGGTCATCGCCATCATCAACACCTGGTCGGACCTTAATCCCTGCCACAGCCACTTCAAGCAGCGCGTCGAGGACGTCAAGCGCGGCGTGTTCCAGGCGGGCGGGTTTCCGGTGGAGCTGCCCGCGATTTCGGTATCGGAATCCTTCGTCAAGCCGACCACCATGCTGTACCGCAACTTCCTGGCCATGGAGACCGAAGAGCTGCTGCGCAGCCATCCGGTCGACGGCGCGGTGCTCATGGGCGGCTGCGACAAGACCACGCCGGGTCTCATCATGGGCGCGGTCAGCGCCGGGCTGCCTTGCGTCTACGTGCCCGCCGGCCCCATGCTGCGCGGCAACTGGAAGGGCAAGATCCTCGGGTCCGGGTCGGATGCCTGGAAGCTCTGGGACGAGCGCCGCGCCGGCAAGATCACGCAGGAGCAATGGACCGAGGTCGAGGGTGGCATCGCCCGCAGCTACGGCACCTGCATGACCATGGGCACGGCCAGCACCATGACCGCCATCGCCGAAGCCATAGGCATGACGCTTCCGGGCGCCTCCTCGATCCCGGCGGCGGACGTCAACCATATGCGCATGTCGGCCGAATGCGGCCGGCGCGTGGTGGAGATGGTCTGGGAGGACCTGACGCCGCAGCGCATCCTGAGCCAGGCCTCCTTCAAGAACGCCATCAACGTGGCGATGGCCATGGGCTGCTCCACCAATGCCATCGTGCACCTGGTGGCCTTGTCGCGCCGCGCCGGTTGCGCCGTGGGCCTGGACGACTTCGACGCCGCCAGCCGCAAGGTCCCGGTGATCGCCAACATCCGGCCCAGCGGTGACACCTATCTGATGGAAGACTTCTTCTACGCGGGCGGGCTGCCGGCGCTGATGTCGCGGCTGCAGGATCATCTGGATCCGTCCGCCATGACAGTCACCGGCAAGACCCTGGGCGAGAACATCGCCGGCGCCGAGGTCTACAACGACGACGTGATCCGCCCGCTGGACCAGGCCATCTACGACGAAGGCGCGCTGGCCGTGCTGCGCGGCAATATCGCGCCGGACGGCTGCGTCATCAAGCCCAGCGCCTGCGCGCCGCAGTACCTGCGCCACACCGGGCCGGCCCTGGTGTTCGACGACTACCCCAGCATGAAGGCCGCGGTGGACGACGAGAACCTGGACGTCACGGCCGACCACATCATGATCCTGCGCAATGCCGGCCCCCAGGGCGGTCCCGGCATGCCGGAGTGGGGCATGCTGCCCATTCCGACCAAGCTGGTGAAGCAGGGCGTGCGCGACATGCTGCGCCTGTCCGACGCCCGCATGAGCGGCACCAGCTACGGCGCCTGCATCCTGCACGTGGCGCCGGAAAGCTATATCGGGGGCCCGCTGGCCCTGGTGAAGACGGGCGACCTGATCACCGTCGACGTGCCCGCGCGCAGCATCCACCTGAACGTCAGCGACGAAGAACTGGCCGCGCGCCGCGCCGCCTGGACGCCGCCGCCCCGGCGCTACGAGCGCGGCTACGGCTGGATGTACTCGAAGCACATCCTGCAAGCCAACGACGGCTGCGATTTCGATTTCCTGGAAACCGCTTTCGGCGCGCCCGTGCCCGAACCCGAGATCTTTTAAAGCGTCATCCGCGCCCATCCCACCGTCTTCAGAATACGGAGCCATCGTGTCCCAAATGAATCCCGAAACCCGCGCCCGCCTGGCCGGCGTCAGCACCGCCACCCTGTGCACGGCCTTGTTCAAGCGCGGCCTGCGCAACCAGTTCATCCAGGACGTGCGTCCACTGAACGCCACGCTGCCCAATATGGTCGGCCCGGCGTTCACCCTGCGCTACATCCCCGCGCGCGAGGACCTGAACACCATCAAGGTGTTCGAGGACCGCGCCCATCCGCAGCGCGTTGCAGTCGAGACCTGCCCTGAAGGCGCGGTGCTGGTCATGGACAGCCGCAAGGACGCGCGCGCGGCTTCCGCCGGTTCCATCCTGGTGACGCGGCTGATGAAGCGCGGCGTGGCTGGCGTGGTGACGGACGGCGGCTTTCGCGATTCGCCCGAGATTGCCGAACTGGGCTTTGCCGCCTATCACCAGCGGCCTTCGGCGCCCACCAACCTGACCCTGCACCAGGCCTTGGATATCAACGCACCCATCGGCTGCGGCGACGTGGCGGTGTGGCCGGGCGACATCGTCGTGGGCGACCGCGAGGGCGTGGTGGTGATCCCCGCCCACCTGGCCGACGAGATCGCCATCGAAGCCGTGGAGATGACGGCCTTCGAGGACTTCGTGACCAGCGAGGTGCAGCTGGGCGCATCCATCCTGGGGTTGTATCCGCCCACGGATCCCGGCACCAAGGACAAGTTCGCCGCATGGCGCAAGCAACAGGGCCGCTGAGCCTTGCCGCCGGCTCAGCCGGCAACCCCATAAGCCAAACAAGAGGCAGGAGACAACCATGAACACGCAACGACGCGGCGCGCTGGCCGCGCTGCTGGCCGCCGCCATGCTGGGCACGTTGGCGGCGCCCGCGCAGGCCGCCGACTGGCCCGCGCAGAAGCCGATTTCCTATGTGGTGCCGTTCACCGTGGGCGGCTCGACCGACGTGGTGGGCCGGGTGCTGGCCCAGAAGCTGGGCGACCGCCTGCATCAGAACGTCATCGTCGAGAACAAGCCCGGCGCCGCGGGCGGCATCGGCGCGACCTATGTGGCCAAGGCGCCGCCGGATGGCTACACCCTGTTCGGCGGCACCATCAGCACGCACGCCATCAACGCCAGCCTGTACAAAAACCTGAAGTACGACCCGGTCAAGGATTTCGAGCCGGTTTCGCTGATCGCCTACCTGCCCAACGTATTGCTGGTGGATCCGAACCTGGGCGTGAATTCCGTGGCCGACCTGATCGCGCTCCTGAAACGCGATCCTTCCAAGCGCACCTTCGCGTCCTCGGGCGCCGGCACCTCCACGCACCTGGCGGGCGAACTGTTCTCCAGCATGATAGGGGTGCCGCTCACGCACGTGCCATACAAGGGCACGCCGCCCGCGATGGTCGACGTGTCCTCGGGCGCGGTGACCTTCATGTTCGACCAGATGACGGCGGCCTTGCCCCTGCTGCAGACCGGCAAGCTCAAGCTCCTGGCCGTGACCACCAAGGACCGCATCGCCTTGGCGCCGGAGGTGCCGACCATGCAGGAGGCCGGCGTGCCGGGCTTCCAGATGGCGTCCTGGCAGGCGGTGTACGCGCCCAAGGGCACGCCCAAGCCCATCCTCGACAAGCTGTCGCAGGAAATCGCGGTGATCCTGAAAGAGCCGGACGTGCAGGAGAAGCTGGGCAAGACCATGGGCATGGAACTGGTCGGCAGCACGCCCGAACAGCTGCGCGACCTGATGGCGACGGAGATCCCGCGCTGGGCGGAAGTGGTGAAGAAGTCGGGCGCGACGGTCGAGTAAGCGGATCGGGCAAGGGGGGACGGCATATCGGCGCCGTCCCCGCCGCCGCTCAGGATGTCACCATCAGGGCTTCAAGTTCAGCTTCGGCACCAGCGCCTTGAACGCCTCTTCCTGGCGCGCCACGTCGGCCGTGAATTGCGGCTGGTCGGCATAGGAGGGCGTCAGGTTCTGCTTGCGCATCAGCGCCTGGAAGTCCTGCGATTGCGCGACTTGGCGGGCCGCGGCGCGCCATTTTTCAACCGCGTCCGCGGGCGTGGCCTTGGGCAGGCCGATGCCGCGCCAGACGCTGAATTGCAGGTCCGCGCCTTTTTCCTTCATGGTCGGGACGGAGGGCAGGTTGTCCAGGCGCTTGGGCGCCATGACCGCCAGGGTGCGCAGCTTGCCGGTTTCCACGTGCTGCTGCAGTTCGGCGTAGGCAACCGTGGTGGCCTGCACGTCGCCCGCCAGGAGACCCATGATGGCCGGGGCCGAGCCCTGGTAGGGCACGTGCACGAACTTCACGCCAGCCTGTTCGCCCAGCGCCGCCGCCGCCATGTGCGGCACCGTGCCGATTCCGGCGTTGGACACGGCGACGCGTTCGGGATTCTTCTTGGCGTCCGCCAGGAATTCCTCCACCGTCTTCCAGGGCGCATCGGCGCGTACCGTGACCGACGAGGGATCGTCGGTGAAGCGGGCGATGGGCTGGAAGTCGCCGACCGTGGTCTTGCCTATGCCCATCAGGGGCACCACCAGCATTTCAGGCGTCATCAGCACCAGCCGGTAGCCGTCGGGCTGCGCGTTGGCCACGTAGGCCCAGCCGATGGAGCCGCTGGCGCCCGGCTTGTTGATCACCACCGTGGGCTGCGCCAGCATGGGCGGGCGTACCGCCTCGGCGATGGCGCGCGCGGTGTTGTCGCTGCCGCCGCCGGGCTGGTAGGCGACCACCAGTTCCATCGAGCGGGCGGGGTAGTCCGCGGCGTGCGCGGCGGACAGGACGGAAACTGCGGACAGGGCGCTGAAGGCCAGCGCGGACAGGCGGTATGGGCGCATGGTGGCGGCTCCGGTATCAGTAGCCCAGGGCGGAAAGATCCGCGAGCGTCTGTTTGGTGATGGCGATAGTGCGTTCGCGTTCGGTCCCGGCCAGGTCCAGGCGCGGCGGCTTGACGGTTTCGGCGCTGCCGGTGATCAGGTGCTCGGCCAGCTTGATGTGCTGCACCAGCTTGACCACCGTGTCCAGGTGGAACAGCGGCGTCAACGCGGCGTATAGCTTGCGGGCCCGCACGAAATCGCCCTCGACGGCCAGTTTCAGCAGGTCGACCGAGGCGCGGGGCACGGCGTTGGCCATACCCGACACCCAGGCCGTCACGCCCAGCGCGGCGCTTTCCAGGATCAGGTCATCCACGCCGCAGACCACGGCAAGACGGTCGCCGAAGCGCGTGATCAGGTCGGTCACGCGGGTGGTGTCGTAGGACTCTTCCTTGATGGCGACGATGGTCGGCTCTTCCAGCAATTCGGCCACCAGGTCCGGCGTCAGGTCCACGCCGTAGCCGCGCGGATTGTTGTAGAGCAGGATGGGCAGGGCGCTGGCGCGCGCCACCTCGCGATAGAAGGCCACGGTCTCGCGGCCGTCGGATTTGTAGGTCAGGCCGGGGAACACCATCAGGCCATTCACGCCGATGCGCTCGGCTTCCCGCGCGAAGGCCGCGGCGCGGGCGGTGCCGGTTTCCGCCACGCCGGAAATCACCGGCACACGGCCGCGCACGGTGTCGACGGCGGTGCGCAGCACCTGCAGTTTTTCTTCGGGCGAGAGCTGGGCGTTTTCGCCCACCATGCCCATCATCACGACGCCGCCCACGCCGTTCTCGATCAGCCGTTCCAGTCCCTGGCGGATGGCCTCCAGATCCAGCGAGAAATCGGGTTTCAGCTTGGTGGTGACGGCGGGAAATACGCCTTGCCATTGAATGCTCATGCTGCGGCTCCTGATGCGTGATCCATCCGGTGCAATCCGGTTGGATAGTGGTTATTGGATATTGGATCCAAAAATATGGGGCTTAAAAAAACGAGGCTCGGGCCTCGGTCCGTCGCCCTTGGGGGCGCCGGCTTGAACTGGATCATGGATCCAATATACTCACATTAAAAGGGCTGCGGGTAGCGGCTGTCTCTCGGGGTTTTCCTGGGCATGGCGGCCCTGTTTTCCGCCCAGTCCTGCCGTGCCGCCCCCGCCGCACGGTGCAACCAGGCAGGTTTCATGTCCCAGAATTCGCCGCTTTCCGCTTCCAATCCGTCCCGTTCCCAGGCCGCCAGCCCCGGCCGCCTCGTGCGCAAGACCGCCGTCGAACTGGTGGTCGACGAACTGCGCGACCGCATCCTGTCCGGCGCGATTCCCCCCGGTTCCGCGCTGCGCCAGGAACTGTTCGCCGAGGAACTGGGGGTGAGCCGCCTGCCCGTGCGCGAGGCCATCCGCCAGCTCAGCGCCGAAGGACTGATCGACATGATCCCGCATCGCGGCGCCTACGTTTCCATGCTGTCGCGCGCCGAGGTGCAGGAGTTCTTCGACATCCGCCTGCGGCTGGAGCCGTGGCTGTTGCGCCTGGCCGTGCAGCAGCATCAGACGCAGGATCTGGATCTGGCGAGCCAGGTGGTGGCGCAGATGGACACGGCCGAGCCTGAGCAATGGGGCCGCCTGAACTGGCAGCTGCATGAACTGCTGTACCGCTCGGCGCAACGTCCCGCCGCGCTGGCCATGGTGCGCGCGCTGCATGAAAAATCCGAACGCTATTTCCGCTTCCAGATCGTCAACGCGCCGATCCGCCAGCAAGCCCACGACGAGCACAGCGAACTGATCGCGCTCGCCCGGCAGGGGCGGGCCGAAGACGCCGAGGCCGCGCTGGAGCGGCACATCGGCGAAGCCGCCGAGCAGATACTCGCCATCGTCGACCATCTGCTGGATGCGTCGGCGCTGCAGGAACCTGCCTAGACGTCCAGCTCCAGCGTGCCGCAGCCGCGCGACACGCAGACCATCATGCTGCGGTTGGCGGCGCGTTCCTCGTCGCTGAGCACGTAGTCGCGGTGGTCGACCTTGCCGGACAGCACGCCGGCTTCGCAGCTGCGGCACAGGCCTTCCCGGCAAGAGTACGGCCAGGCGACGCCGGCCGCTTCCAGCACATCCAGCACCGACTTGTCCGCGGGCACTTCGTGGCAGCCGCCGCTGCGCGCGAGCCGCACGGCAAAGCTTGAACCGGGCTCGGCCGCAGCAGGCGCGCTGGCGGAAAAGCGCTCGAAATGCACGCGCGCCGCGGCGATTCCGCCGCGTTCGCAGGCCGTGGCCACGGCATCCATCAACGGCCCGGGGCCGCAGCAATAGACATGCAAGCCTGGTTCCCCCAGCGCGCCCAGATAGGCGTCGAGGTCGCAGCGCGCGCCGCCTTGTTCGCTGTCGACATGCAGCGTCACGCGCTCGCCGTGCAAGGCCAGTTCAGACAGGTAGGCTGCCGCGTCGCGGTCGCGCACGCAGTACAGCAGCCGCCAGGGCTCGCCGCGCCTGACGCTTGCATGGATCATGCTGAGGATGGGCGTGATGCCTATGCCGCCCGCGATGAATACATGGCCGGCGGCCTGCGCATGCAGCCCGAACAATTGCCTGGGCTCGCCGATATCCACCAGGTCGCCCTCGCGCAGCTGTTCATGGATGTAGCGCGAACCGCCGCGCGTCTCGGCCGCCAGGCCGATGCCCAGCCGGTACACGCCCAGTTCCGCCGGGTCGCCGCAAAGGGAATACTGCCTGACCAGGCCATTGCCCAACGCCACATCCACATGCGCGCCGGCCTCGAAGGCCGGCAGCATGGCGCCGTCAGGACTGCACAGCGTCAGGCCGAGCACGCCGCGCGCCTCGCGCACGATGCGGCTGATGACTAGCCGGCGCATTTCAGGCCACCGCCTGCGCCGGGCGCACGCCGGACGCGCCGGCTGCCTGCTGCTCTTCTTCGATGCGGCGCGCCACCACCCAGCGGAACTGGGACAGCGCGGCGTCGATGGACAGCGGCACCATCTTGAAGTCGGGCGCCAGGGACAGCGAGCGCTGCTGCGCGGTGATGATGTCGCGGTCTTCGTCGAAGGCATCCACCACGCTCTGGTGGATGGAGGCAGTGACCTCGGGCCGCTCGATCGAGAAGTTGTGCGGATGCGCGAAGAAGTAGTGCGTCGAGGTTTCGGTTTCGGGCGTCAGGGCCTGGCAGCCGCGGAATTCGATCGCGCCGGCGCGGTTTCCTTCTTGTGCGCCGTCTCCGGCCGGGGCCATGCCCGAGTCCATCAGCAGGATGCCGGGCAGGGTGAAGTTGTAGATGTTCCAGCGGTCCACCAGGCCTGGCCATTCGCGGACCTTCTTGGCAAAGGCCGGCGCTTCGGTATTGAGCGTCCAGCGCGTGATGCGCACGCCGTCGGGCAGCCGGTCGACCTTGGGCGAGACCGAGGCATAGTCCTCGCTGCCGCCCAGCGTGGTCGGGTGCACGAAGGGCAGGTGGGAGAAGTCCAGCAGGTTGTCTGCGATCAGCAGATAGTTGACGTCATAGTGGATATAGCCGTCCAGGCTGCGCCAATCGGGATGGTCCAGCCATTGGGTGTCGGGGATGAGGGCCGGATCCGCGCGTTCCGGATCGCCCATCCAGATCCAGATCCAGCGGTGCCGCTCCACTACGGGAAAGGTCCGCACCCGGGCCTGAGGCGGAATGCGCGCCTGCGCCGGGGCCTCGACACAGGCGCCGCTGGGATCGAACTTCAGGCCGTGGTACATGCAGCGCACGCAGTCGCCTTCGCGCCGTCCCACCGACAAGGGCGCGCCGCGATGGCAGCAGCGGTCTTCCAGCGCCACCAGCCGGCCGGCGCCGTCGCGGTACATCAGCACGGGAACGCCGGTGATGGTACGAGAGAACAGGCCGTCGGCGCTGACTTCCTGGTCCCAGGCGGCGACGTACCAGGTGTTTTTGATGAACATGGATGAGCTCCTTGGTTTACTTGACGTAGCGCCAGGCGCCGTCCTTGATCTGCACCATGACAGCGGCGCGCTCGTCATAGCCCACGTGGTCGGTGGGCGACATGGTGGACACGCCTTGCGAGGTCACGGCGTCGCGCGTGGCTTCCAGCGCGTCGCGCAGGCCCGCCCTGAATTCCGGCGTGCCCGGCCTGGCCTTGGGCAAGGTGGTCTTCAGCGCCTGTTGCAGCACGATCCCGGCATCCCAGGCGTTGGCCGCGAACACCGACATGGAATCCTTGCCGTGGGCGGCTTCGTAGCGCTGCGTCAGGTCCATGGCGACCGCGCGTATCGGGTTGGCCTGGTCCAACTGGCTGGCGACCACGACCGGGCCCACGGCGAACAAGGCGCCCTCGGCGTCCTTGCCGGCGATGCGCAGGAACTCGCGGTTGGCGATGCCGTAGGTCTGGTAGATGCGGCCGGCATAGCCGCGCTCGCGCAGGGACTTCTGCGGCAGCGCCCCGGGCGTGCCGGACGCCGCCACGATGACCGCGTCCGGCCTGGCGGCCAGCAGCTTCAGGGTCTGCGCCGTGACGCTAGTGTCCGTTTTCACGTAGCGCTCGGAGGCAACCAGCTTGATGCCGGCGCGCTGCGCCTGCGCGGAAACTTCGGCCAACCAGCTGTCGCCGTAGGCGTCCGCAAAGCCGATGTAGCCCAGCGTCTTCACGCCGGCGGCCTGCATGTGCGCGACGGTGCTGGCGACCATCAGGTTTTCGTTCTGCACCACCTTGAACACCCAGTGGCGCTGCGCGTCCATCGGCTCGACCAGCTTGGCCCCGGCCGCCAGGCTCATCAGCGGCACTTTCTTCTCCTGGGCGATAGGCAGCAGGGTCAGGGTGGCGGGGGTGACGGACGTACCCAGCACCACATCGACGTTATGCTCGTCGACCAGCCTGCGGAAGGCGCGGGCGGCGCCGGTCGCGTCCGAGGCATCGTCCAGCACGATGTAGCGCACCGCCTCGCCCGCGATCTCGCGCGGCAGCAGGTCTATCGCGTTCTTGGCCGGGCCGCCCAGCGATGCGGCGGGGCCGGTGAGCGACAGGATGACGCCGACGCCGACATCGGCCGAGGCGGCGTTACAGGACAGCAGGGCGCACGAAACCAGCACCGCGCGCACGGGGTGTAGAAGGGGCTTCAAGATGTTGTCTCCTTGTGGAAACGCCGGTCTGCGCGGCGTTTGACAAGACGATAGATAGCGGCGGAATATGCGTCAATGTCATGAGCATGATTCTGGAAATGCACGCTATGCATAACGAGAAACTGGACCTCAACCTGCTCGCCGTCTTCGACAGCCTGCTGCGCGAGCGCAGCGTGACCCGCGCCGGCGAGCAGCTCGGCCTGTCGCAAAGCGCCATGAGCCACGCCGTGAACCGCTTGCGCGCGTTCTTCGACGATCCGCTGTTCGTGAAGACCGGCCAGGGCATGCAGCCCACGCCCAAGTCCGAGAGCCTGGCGCCCACCATCCTGGCGCTGATGGCGACCATACGCGGCCAGGTGCTGTCGCAAGCGCAGTTCGATCCGGCCTCGGCGATGCGCGTGTTCACCCTGTGCATGACGGACATGGGCGAACTGGTGTTCCTGCCGCCGCTGATCAAGCGCTTGCGCGAACTGGCGCCGCATTGCACCCTGCGCACGCGCCAGGTGCCGCTGCAGCAGGTCGAGCCGCTGCTGGCGTCCGGCGAGGTGGATCTGGTGCTGGGATCGCTGCGCGCGGCGCCGCAGGGTCTGTTTCAGCAGCAGCTCTTCATGCACCGCTTCGTGACGCTGGTGAGCGTGAAGAACCAGGAGGTGGGCGACGAGCTGACCCTGGAACAATTCCAGCGCATGCCGCAGATCGTGGTGACCTTGGCCGGACGCTCGTCTGAAGCCTATGACAGCGCACTGGAGGAGCAGGGCGTCAAGCGCAACATTTTCCTGTCCACGCCGCACTTCCTGGTGGTGCCGCTATTGCTGGACCAGCACCCGGATCTCATCGCCACGGTGCCGCAGGAGTTGGGCAATGTGTTCGGCGGCTACGGCGTGGTCAAGGTGCTGGAGCCGCCGCTGCCGCTGCCGTCCTTCGCGCTGCGCCAGCATTGGCATCCGCGCTTTCACCAGGATCCGGCGATCATCTGGCTGCGGGAACTGGTGAAGGATACGTTCGATGGGTATCCGTGGGACGGGGCGAGGCTCAAGCAGGGTGGGCGCGACTAGAGATCCGCATAGCGCGGCAGCAGGTCCTGGTCCACCAGGCGCATCTCGATGCGGTTCGCCAATTCGACGTGGCTGGCGTTGTCCAGCGAAAACACTTCGTTCGCGACGCTGACGATGATGGTGCCGGTTTGTTTCTTTCCGGCAGCGGGAACGGGAATCAGAGCCTGGGCTTCCGGGACTTGCTCGGGAGTGATCACTTGGGGAAGGTAAAGCATCCAGCCGACGCCAGGTTTGTCGTCGAAAACCTTTTTTGCAGCGTACAGAGTTGGATAGACTGATACGTAGTATGGGCGGAACAATTCGGCGATACATCTGAGTATGTCCTCAATGTATGACGCAGAACCCGACAAAGCGTCATCATACAAAGTGATACTCAGTGAGTCCGGCAGGAACTTGTCACTGACGTGGCATGCGATTGATGCTCCCTTGCTTTCGTCCTCGTAGCCATCCCAAAGCGCGACGTGCGTCAGGCTGGAGTCGTTCCGATACTTGTGCTTGAGCATTGCGAGAAGTGCCGGCGAAGGCCGTCCATCTTCAAACGCAGGGTAGAGATAGGCCTCCTCAAGGCTATTGCCTTGCGCATACCATGTACCCAAATCCGTTGCCTTGGACTTCATGGCTGACGTGACTGTGTACAGACGGCTGACGATTTCGGAGAAATCGTCCGACATGAGCGACTCGTCTCTGAATTGAGCGATTATTTCCATTTGACGGATCTCACGGCAGGTACATCGATGCTACGCCGTTCATTGCAAGCGTGGGTGTCATCATGGCTTTGGTTTTTGGGGTTTGAAAATACCACATGAGTTTGGTTGGCGGGTTTGCTCGAACGGCGCGCGCCTGTCGCCTGATGGTGTCTTCCATTACGGTGAAACCGCCAAACCATTTTTTTGATTTTCCATTTTCCAGTATGAACTGATCGTAATCGCCCTTTGTCTCCTGCAACAGGCATTCCGCCGACACGAAGCCGTCGAAGTCGATGTCAAAATTCTTGCCTAGCGCGACTCCCTGCCAGTTCCATTCATCGCTCCACAAACAATACTCCGTGTCGTAGTCGAATCCGGTAATCCTGGCCTGGTATGCGTAGGCGTTCCAATTTGCCCCATGCCTGCGTCTGACTTTCATCCCCAGGTCCGGCGGGCATTTCTTGCACGGTTCTTCGGTCCTGGGCAAGGCGCGGTCGGTGGGTTTGGCTTCACTGTCTTCCCGAGGCGTATCGCCTGGTAAAGTGGTCACGCCTCCCAGCACGGCACCTGCCGCGGCGCTTGCTGCCGCCCGGCCGAGCGCTGCCGCTATGGCTTCCGCTACCCATCCCGCGATTGGTATTGCCAGAGGTCCGGGCATTCTTCCTTACTCCCTTTGCTCTTGTTGAAGCCGTTGGCGCGATTGCCATTTCATCACTTGCATGTAGTCATGGAATCGTTGATCGGCGGGGCGTCCGGGCTTACGGATCCAGGCAAGAAACCCGGGTTTTTCATAGAATCCAGGAACCAGCGCCTCGGTCCGGAGGAAGTCGACAAGATTCGCATCCTCGTCTATCCCCAAGGCCCGCGCCTGGGCAAGGGCCGTGGCTAGTCTTTCGCTCAAGCCTGCCTCGGCCAGCCCAGGGTAGTCGCGCAGGATGTCTTGCTCGACCCCGTGCAAAAAGCCCTTGGCGTCGATTGCACATAGGCCTGCAACCTGTTGTGGAGTGAATTCAAGCACCATGGGCGGAATGGATCCTGATGAGTTTGCCGTTGCGCTCCACAAGCCAGTCCTGGACGGGGGCAAAGAACGTGGCCCGTTGCTCGGGGGTCAGCAGCGCTGCAATGTCGTCCGCAATTCTTGCGTCGTAATAGCGCAGCAATGCAGTTGTCCCGTTGGGCATGCGCACGTCCAATCGCGCCCGCAGCGCTTCGGCCAGATCGTCCATTGCGTAGCCGCTGACGATCCAGGTGCATCCAAGCTCGCTTTCCGCCAGGCGTTGCAGCGCAGGGATGTGCGCGCTTCGATCGGCGGAGCAATCCAGCAGCCATGGGCCGGCATGAGCCAGCGCTTCATCAGGCGTGCCGTCGAACAGCGCCACGCAAGATGAGGAGCGGAATAAGGGCTGTGTAGCCGACACTTGTGCGTGCAGCAGCGCGTCAACCAGACCGTAAAGCCGCAAGGGAAAATTTGTTTGCTGCAGACGGGCCGCGAAGTGTTCCTCTGCCTGTATCGCCACCGGGCTACCCTCGAGCAACGGTGGTTGCGGCATTGCGGGCAGCGGCCTCCAGGCACTCCTGGCACAGCGTGTCGCTCTGCGCGGTTGCCATTGGAGCGGGATCGGACAATCCTTGGGCCATACCGATGCGCGCCACCATCTGTGACGCTATCAGTACGGCGCCGCAGGCGGTGCGCATCCCCTCCACGGCGGTGTCCTGGCCCATGAATGCATGATTGCGCCCCGGATCCGCCAGGATGGGAAAGGCGCCCTTGCATTTTGGGCAGGTGACTTTATGCCCCACCAAGGCGATCTCGCGTCCAAGAAGCATCGAGGTGGGGTGACCCTCGGCTACGGTCCCGCCGTGCGAAGTCCGATCTCCCTTTCTGATGATGGAACGTTCAGACATGCAGCCTCCGTCTTGGTCGAAGCCGAATTTAGCATTGTTCGACGAAGGGGCGCGTTGACGAGGATCACATGCGGGCAGACGGAGGTTGCGCAGCCCTCAATTGATCTTGATATTGCGTTCCTTCACCAGCGCCTTCCACTGCGCGGTCTCGCGCGCCAGGTGGTCGCGCAGTTCGTCCGGCGTGCCACCAATGGGCTCGGCGCCGATGGAGTCCAGCGTGGCGCGCACCTTGGCGTCGTTCAATGCGGCGCGCATGGCGGCGTTCAGTTTCGCGACCACGTCGGGCGGCGTGCCGGCGGGGGCGAAAGCCGCGAACCAGGGCATCAGTTCATAGCCGGGCAGGCCGCTTTCGGCCACGGTAGGCACGTCGGGCAGGGCGGCCGAACGCTTGCTGGTCGTTACCGCCAGCGCGCGCAGCTTGCCGGCTTCGATGTGCGGCTTGGCGGAGGTGATGCTGTCGAACATGTAATCCACCTGTCCGCCCAGCAGGTCGGCGACGGCAGGGCCGCTGCCCTTGTAGGGCACGTGCAGCATGTCCACCTGGGCCATGGACAGGAACAGCTCGCCCGCCAGATGGATGGACGTGCCCACGCCGGCCGAGGCGTATGTGTAATGGTTGGGTTGCGCCTTGGCCTTGGCGATCACGTCCTGCACGCTGGTGGCGCCGGTGCGTGCGGGATTGGTGACCAGCACGTTGGGCACCACGGCCAGCAGCGAGATCGGGGCGAAGTCCTTGACCGGGTCGTAGTTCAGGTCCGTGTACAGCGCCGGGTTGACGGCCATGCCGTTGGCGACGATCAGGATGGTGTAGCCGTCCGGCTTGGCGCGGGCCACGCTGGCCGCGCCGATGTTGCCGCCCGCGCCTGCGCGGTTTTCCACGATGAAGGTGGTGTTGAGCTGCTTGCCCATGGATTCGCCCAGGGTACGCGCGATGCTGTCCATCGCGCCGCCGGGCGGGAAGGGCACGATCCATTTGACCGGGTGATCCGGGTAGGTTTGCGCCAGGGCGGCGGACGAGCCCCCCAGCAGCGCCAGGCCCATACAGGCCCGGGCGAGTCGTTGGAATGCAGAGCGCAAGCGCATGATGGTCTCCGTATTGCTGGAATTATTGTGTCGCTGCGCGCCGGCGGTCCGCAGATCACGGGAAGATGTTCCCGCGATTCATACTTTCCATGATCAGGTTCGTGCGATAGCTCAGTATGGCTTGCGTTTTCCCTGCGAGTCCAAGACTATATGGGTTCCGATTAATACCTTTATGGTATGTATAAGACCACGCGATGCAATTGAGGCAACTGCGTTATTTCCAGGCCGTGGCAGAGGAAGGCAGCTTCACCCGCGCGGCCGCGCGGCTGCACATGGCCCAGCCCCCGCTCAGCCGCCAGATCCGTCTGTTCGAGGAAGAACTCGGCGTGCAGCTGTTCGAGCGCACCACGCGCGCGCTGCGCCTGACGGAAGCGGGCCGCTTCCTGCTGGAACAATCGCGCCTGCTGACTGCGCGCCTGGAAGAAGTGCTGGAAGGCACGCGGCGGCTGGGGCAGACCCAGCGGCGCTGGTTCGGCATAGGCTTCGTGCCGTCCTCTCTTTACGGTTTCGTGCCGGAGCTGATCCGGCAGCTGCGCAACGCGGACCCGCAGGTCGAAGTGGGGCTCACGGAAATGACCACCTTGCCGCAGCTGGAGGCGCTCAAGGCCGGCCGCATCGATCTGGGCATCGGCCGCATCCTGTTCGACGATCCCGCCATCGAGCGACGGGTGCTGATGACCGAAGCGCTGATGGCTGCGGTGCCGCTGGGCCATCCCATTGCGCGGCTGCGGCGGGTATCCGTCGAACGCCTGGCGCGCGAACCCTTCGTGCTGTATCCGGCGCGGCCAAGGCCGAATTTCTCCGACCATGTGCTGGGCCTGTTCCGCGCGGCGGGGCACGCGCCGCAGGTGGTGCAGGAAGCCAACGAACTGCAGACCGCCATTGGCCTGGTGGCGGCGGGGCTGGGCGTGACGGTGGTACCGGCGTCGGTGCAGCGCTTGCAGCGGCAGGACGTGGCGCATGTGGCGATAGACGCCGATACTTTTGTGTCGCCGGTGATCGTCAGCTATCGCAAGGACGACACGTCGGCGTTCCTGGCGCGGGCATTGGGGCTGGCGCAGGCGCTGGCCGGTTAGCACCTGAGGAAACATGACCATGCCGGATCAGGCCGCAAAATCCCTCTCCCTCAGGCAATTGGAACTGCTGCTGGCGCTGGCCTCCGCCGACAGCATCGCGGGCGCCGGCGCCCGGCTGGGGATGACGCCCTCGGCCACCAGCCACGCCCTGCGCACGCTGGAGGCCACGCTGGGAGCGCCCTTGCTCGACCGCAATGCATCGGGGGTGCATCTCACCTATGCGGGACAGCAGATTCTGCCGCATGTCAGGGACGTGTTCGCGTCCCTGCAGATCGTGCGCGCGACGGCGAACGCCAGCGCGGGCTTGCGCTCGGGCCTGTTGAATCTGGGTTCGCTGGGGGCGAGCTCCTCCTTGAACATCCTGCCGCAGCTGCTTGAGATGTTCAAAGCCCGCTATCCGGGCGTCGACGTGTTCGTTACCGAGAAGCCGGACCCGGAATTGGAGCGCGCGCTGGTCGAACGCCGCATCGAGATCGGCGTGGTGGCCTTGCCCAAGCCGGATTTCGACACGCTGCCGCTCGTTACCGATGAGCTGATGGTGGTGCTTCCGGCTGGCCACCCGCTGGCCGAGCGCAAGACCATCGCGGTGAAGGAGCTGATCGACTATCCGCTGATCATGACGCGCGCCGGTTCGCAGCCTGTGATTACGCGCATGTTCGAGCGAGCCGGCGCCAAGCCGCACATCGCACACGACCTCTCGCAGATCATGTCCATCCTGGAGTTCGTCAGGCGCGGGCAGGGCATCTCCGTGCTGGCGTCGCTGGTGCTGCCGCAGGCTTACGACGGGCTGGTCTACCGCAAGATCAGTCCCGCCTCCAAGCGCAGGATCGGCTTGGCCTGCCTCAATGAACGCAAGCTGTCGCCAGCTGCGCACGCCTTCTGGGCCATGGTCAGGGAAGCCGCGCCCAAGCTGAAGTTTCCGGTCAAGTAAAGCCGCGCGTCAGCCGTCTTGCTTGGCTCGAAGGCTGCCCTTCATATTGAAAAAAAACTCAATTGAAGGTGAGGATTGCGAATTTTAGACTGCATCGATCGACTCTGATGGAGAAGGCGTATGCAGTCAGTGGAAGCTTCCGCGCTCAGCGGCGTGCGTGTCGTGGACCTCTCTCGCATCCTGGCGGGCCCGAGCGCGACTCAGCTGCTGGGCGACCTGGGCGCGGACGTGGTCAAGGTGGAAAAGCCGGAGGAAGGCGATGACACCCGGAAATGGGGGCCGCCCTACATCAACGACCAGGACGGCCGCGCGACCGCCGAAAGCGCCTATTACCTGAGCGCCAACCGCAACAAGCGGTCGATCGCGCTGGATATCGCCACCGAGGCCGGCCGGGACGCGCTGCATCAGTTGCTGGACCATGCCGACGTGCTGGTCGAGAACTATAAGGTCGGCGGCCTGGCCAAGCATGGGCTGGATTATGAACAACTCAAGAGCAGATACCCGCGCCTGGTCTATTGCTCCATCACCGGATTCGGGCAGACGGGTCCGTACGCCAAGCGCGCGGGCTACGACTTTTTGATCCAGGGCATGGGCGGCATCATGAGCCTTACCGGCGAGCCGCAGGGCACGCCCATGAAGGTGGGCGTGGGCATCGCCGACGTCATGACCGGCATGTATGCCGCCGTCGGCATCCTGGCTGCGCTGCGCCACCGCGACCTGACCGGTCAGGGGCAGCACATCGACATCTCGCTGCTGGACAGCCAGATCGCCTGGCTGGTGAACGCTGGAACCAACTACCTGGCACAGCAGGAGTTGCCCGCGCGCCTGGGCAACGGCCACCCGAACATCGTGCCTTACCAGGTATTCGACGCGGCGGACGGTCCCATGATTCTTGCCGTCGGCAACGATGCGCAGTTCCGGCGTTTTTGCGAGGTTGCAGGCCTGGCCGGGCTGGCGGACGACGAGCGCTACGCCTCCAATGCGGCCCGCGTCGCCCACCGCGCCGAACTTTGCCAACGGGTACAGGACGCGCTGGCCCTGCGCTCCAGGAAAACCTGGCTGGAACAGCTGGAAGCCGTGGGCGTGCCTTGCGGCCCCGTCAACGATTTGCGCGATGTGTTCAACGACCCGCACGTCCAGGCCCGCGGCGCGCAGTTGCGCATGCCCTGCGCGTGGGCGCAAGGCGGCGAGCTCAACCTGTTGGCGAACCCGCTCAAGCTTTCCGCCACGCCGGTGTCGTATCGCAGGCCGCCGCCGCGCCTGAACGAGCATGCGCAGCAGATCCTGCGCGATTGGACGGCGGGCTGACATCACACATCTTAGACAACACCGCTGCGACGACGGCGGATACAAGAGGAGAGAGGCATGGATAGGAGACAGTTGTTGGCGCTGGCCGCATTGACACCCTTGAGCCGCGCATTCGCGCAGGGCAAGTACCCGTCGCAGAGCATCAGGCTGGTCGCGCCCTATGCACCGGGCGGAACCGTGGACATCCTGTCGCGGCAGCTGGCCGAGCCGATGCGCGCCAGCCTGGCCCAGTCGGTCATCGTGGAAAACCGCGGCGGCGCCGGCGGCACGCTGGGCGCTGACGCCGTGGCCAAGGCCCGACCCGACGGCTACGCAATCCTGTTCGGGGCGGTGCATCACGCGATCGCCCAGTCCGTGTATCCGAAGCTGGGATACGACATCCGCGAGATGACGGCGGTGGGCTTTCTGGGGCGCGTCAACCATGCGCTGATCGTCAACAAGGATCTGCCCGCGCAGAATGTGCAGGAGCTGGTGGCGCTGCTGAAGGCCAACCCGGACAAGTACAGCTATGCCACGCCGGGCGCGGGCACCATGCAGCACCTAATGGCCGAATATTTCAAGAACGTCACGGGCACCCAGATGATGCACGTGCCATATCGCGGTTCCGCGCCGGCGATCGTGGACATCATTGCCGGGAACGTCCACATGATGTTCGAAACCATGCCTTCGGCCATCCAGCACATCCGGGCGGGCAGCGTGCGCGCCATCGCGGTGACGTCGAAGGTCCGTTCACCCAGCTTGCCCGATGTGCCCACGGCGGCGGAGAGCGGCGCGGCCAATTACGACGCGACCAGCTGGTACGGCATCTATGCGCCGCCGTCCACGCCCGCAGACGTGGTGCGCGTGCTCAATGCGGCGGTCAACGCGGCATTCGCCGACCCGGCTTTCGTGCAGCGGTGGATCGCACTGGGCGCGGATGCGGGCGGCGGCACGCCGCAGGAGCTGGCCGCGCTGACGCGCAGCGAAGTCGCGCGCTGGGCCGAGGTGGCGCGGCGCGCGGATATCAAGGTGGGTTGATGCCGGCGGCCCTGGCGGCCCGGCCGGAGTTTTGCACGTAGCAAGGATGAACCATGACTGAACTTACCCAAGAGCAATTGGCGCTGCAGCAGCGCGCGCGCGAACTGGCGCAGACCGTATTCAAACCGACAGCCGCAGCCACCGACCAATCCGAGCAGTATCCCTGGGACAACGTCCGTCAACTGCGCGAAAACGGCTTCATGGGCATGACGATCCCGCGCGAGTACGGTGGGCGGGGCCTAAGCTATCTGGATACAGTCCTGGTCGTGGAGGAAATGGCCAAGGCTTGCGCCACCATGGGGCGCATCACCGTCGAAGCCAACATGGGCGCGATCGGCGCCATCATGCAGTACGGCACCCATGAACAGAAGGCGCTGGCCGCCGAGTGTGTATTGGCTGGCGACAAGCCCGCCATCTGCATCTCGGAACCCCAGGCCGGCAGCGCGGCCAGCGAAATGGGCACTTGCGCAGTCCGTCAGGGCGATGACTACCTCATCAACGGCGAGAAATACTGGATCACCGGGGGCGGGGTGTCTCGCCTGCACCTGATCTTTGCGCGCGTGTTCGACGACGGCGCGGATCTGGGCATAGGCGCCTTCATCCACGTGCGCGAACCGGACGCCGAGGACGATGGCCTGGAGATCGCCAAGCGTTCCTACGCCATGGGCGTGCGGGGTATACCCGAGACCTACATCGCGTTCCGGGATCTCAAGGTGCACAAGTCCATGCTGGTGGTTCCGCCAGAGGGCTTGAAGCGCGGCTTTGCCGGGCTGATGCAAGCCTACAACGCCCAGCGCGTGGGCGCGGGCACCGTGGCGTTGGGCATCGCGCAGGGCGCCTTTGAAGAAGCCGTCGACTACGTCAAGCAGCGCCAGCAGTTCGGCCGGCCGATAGCGGAGTTCCAGGGCTTGCAGTGGATGGTCGCCGACATGGCCATCCAGTTGAATGCGGCGCGGCACATGCTGCATGCGGCCGCAAGCAGCGGCACGGCGCGGACCTTTGGCTTTCCGGACCTGTCGCTGGCCGCGCAGGCCAAGATCTACGCGGCCGAAACGGCGCAGCGCGTGACCAACGACGCCTTGCAGCTGCATGGATCGTCCGGCTATGGACGCGACCTGCCGATGGAACGCCATGTGCGCGATGCGCGCATGTTCACCATCGCGGGCGGCACCGCGCAGATCCTGCGCACCCAGGTCGCTTCCGCCGTGCTTGGGATGAAGCTGCCGCAGACGCGGGATGGGTATATCCGCGGGAAGTGATGCTTGACGACGAATTCCGCTGCGCGTAGCATCTTTTGAACCGATCGGTATAAAAGGAGCTCGGCGATGGAATTCCAAGGCAAGGTTGCGCTGGTCACCGGGGGCACGCGCGGCATCGGCGCCGCCATCGTGCGAAGGTTCGCTGAGCAGGGCGCTGATGTCGCGTTCACTTACGCCAGATCTGATCAGACAGCGAAAGACTACGCCCAGGAACTTGGTGCAACGGGCGCCAGGGTCCTGGCTATCAAGGCGGACAGCCGTGACCCCGCCGCCGTCCGTGCGGCGGTGGAGCAGACTGCCGGGAAACTGGGCAGGCTGGACATACTGGTCAATAGCGCCGGCGTGTTCCCCTACGGGCCTGTCGAGGACGCCACGCTCGAGGAAATCGACGACACCCTGGCGATCCACGCCAAGGCGGTATTCGTGGCCTCGCAGGCCGCGCTGGCTCATATGGGGACCGGCGGACGCATCATTTCCATCGGCTCCTGCTTCGCGCAACGCGTGCCTTATGGGGGCGTGACGCTCTATGCGATGAGCAAGTCGGCGCTCATCGGATTCACCAAGGGCCTGGCTCGGGAGGTCGGCGGCCGCGGCATCACGGTCAATATCGTCGATCCGGGATCGACCGACACCGACATGAATCCTGCCGATGGCCCGGCGGTAGCCGCCGAGTTGGAACTCATGGCGGTCAAACGCTACGCCGAACCCGAGGAAATTGCCGCAGCCGTGGCTTATCTTGCGGGGGCCGAGAGCCAATTCATCACCGGCGCGTCGCTCGCCATCGATGGCGGCTTCACCGCCTAGGGCTGCGGGAAGTCCAACAGAAATGGGGATTCAGATGGCATGGGGTTTCCTGGTTCTGGCCGGCATGCTTGAAATCGTCTGGGCATTGGCACTGAAGCAGGCCGACGGATTGACGAGGTTTTGGCCAAGCCTGATCGGCATAAGCGTCGCCATGCTGAGTCTTGTCCTGCTGGCCTTGGCCCTGAAGCATCTGCCGGTGGGCACCGCTTACGCCATCTGGGTGGGCATAGGCGCTTTCGGCGTGGCGGTTTTCGGCACATTGGTGCTCGGCGAGTACATGTCATCGGCCAAGCTGTTGTTCCTGGGCTTGATAGGCATAGGCGTGGCGGGCCTGCGGATAATTGAAACGTGAATTCTGGCAATCAAGCTAAACCGGCCACCGCGCCGAAAATCGGGCGTCCGAAGGCGTTCGACAAGGACCGGGCCTTGCTGGCGGCCATGCGTACCTTCTGGGCGCAAGGTTATGAAGGCACCTCGATCCAGGATCTGGTCAGCGCCACGGGCGTCAACAAGCCCAGCCTCTATGCGACCTTTGGCTGCAAGGAGGAAATCTTCCGGCAGGCCGTCGAACTTTACGACCGCGTCGAAGGGCGAGCGACGTCGCAGAGCCTCAGCGCAGCGCGGACGGCCCGCGAGGCCGTCGAAACCATGCTGCGATCGAACGCGCGCGCCTATGCCGTCAACGAGGGCCCGCGGGGGTGCATGATCGTGTTGTCATCGCTGCTGGGCGCGCCTGAGAACGAGAGCGTGCGTGCGTTTCTTGCCGCAAATCGGGAGGAAGGAGAATCGACGCTGAGGGAACGGCTTGCGCAAGGCATTGCGGAGGGCGACCTTGCGCCGTCCGCCGATGTCCGGCAGCTTGCCGCCTTCTACACGACCGTGCTTGAAGGCCTGTCGATCCAGGCCCGCGATGGCGCGGGCGCGAAAAAGCTCAACATGATCATTGATGCCGCGATGCTTGCGTGGCCGGCCGGTTGACATTGCCGGCGCAGCTCGTCGCAGCGCTTGCGGGCCAGCTTAGGGCGGGACCACCATCCAGGCGACGATCCGCCGCACGACAGGCAGCAGCAGCAAGAGGCTGGGAAAAGCCACTATCCACGAGGCTCCCCAGGCGCTGGGCCAGTTGAGGACAAAGTCGGGACCCACGCCCACGCTCGCGGCGGTCGCCACCGCTGAAACGATGGCCGACATGAACACGGAAAGAACCAGCGGCATCAGAACGGGGGCATAGTGCCGCGGGAGCTTTTTCAGGGTGGGGCTTGATGAATGGTCAGCCATCTCAATACTCCTTGCCGCCGCGCGCCGCTTGTTTCTCGGCCACCAGGTCCTTGACGTACTCGCGCAGTGAACGCGGATCCCGTCCGAGTGCAGCCTTCAGCACAAGACTGTTTCCTCCAAGCCCGCAGGCCCGGTAGTGATCGAAGACTTTGGACAGAAGAAGCAACTGCTGTTCGCCATAAGGCAGGCGCGCGTCTTGCGCCCACGCGTTGAAACCGGGCTCCAATGCAGTGACCGGAGATCCCAGCTCCTCGGCCAGGGCCGTCACGATGTCCATGCGGCTGTACATGCCGGCGCATAGCTCCAAGGTCGCGTAGGCCAGCCTGTCCTCGGTCAGGGCGATCGCGGCAACCTCGGCCACATCGCGATAGTCCACGCGGGCGATTCTCGTGTCTTTGGGAAAGGGCTCGCTGAAGCGGGAATGGTCGCGGATCGACGGCCAGGCCAAACCGATGTTCTGCATGAAGTTCGCGGGATGCAGGATTGTGTATTCCAGTCCCGACGAGTAGAGCGCGTCCTCCACCGGGATCTTGCTGGCGTGATTGGCCAGTCGCACGTTCGTTGGCTGGATGACCGATGAAAAGACGAACCTCCTCACGCCGCTGCGCTTGGCCGCGTCGACCAGGGCAACGCCCATGGGCGCTTCGTCTGCGGTGAACGCGGGGCCGATATGAAAGACGCCGTCCACACCTTGCGTTGCGGCTGCGAGGCTGTCGACGTCGCGGAGGTCACCGATGGCGGTCTCGGTCGCTCCCAGCGAGCGGGCCTGAGCGGCGCGTGTTTCGTCGCGGACGAGCGCCCGGACCGCGACCTTGCGCCGCTGCAATTCAGGAACGACCAGGCCGGCGAATTTGCCGGTGGCTCCTACGACCAAAACCGTGGGCTGAGTGCCGTTCACAGGGTTTCTCCTTCGTATGCATGTGGGTACGAAGGCAGTGTATTTTCTACCGATTAGTGGAACAATACTTGTGAAATATGAATGTGAATCACGTTATACGAGATAAATAATGAGCCGCCTCGAAGACCTGGAAGCGTTCATCCACATCGCTGAAACGGGAAGTCTGACGAAAGCCGCGCGCCATCTCAGCCGCTCGCTACAGGCCGTCAGCCGTTCTCTTGCCGCGCTGGAAGAGGACGTCGGCGTGCAACTGGTTCATCGCACCACGCGGCATTGCTCTCTCAGCGAAGCGGGCGAGGCGTTCTTCCGGCGGGTCAAACCGGCGATGGAGGAAATAGGCGAGGCCCGGCTGGAGGTTGCAGACCGCCGAGCCGCGCCGTCGGGCATATTGCGTGTCGGCGCGCCGGTACTGTTCGGGCCGGACTTCCTGGTTCCGATCATCGCGCAGTACATGCGCGCATACCCGCAGATGGAAGTCGATCTGCAATTGACGGATACCTTTGTCGACCTGTCCGCCGCAGGCCTCGATCTGGTCGTGCGCATCGCAGACCTGCCGGATTCGGGTTTGCAAGGAAGACGATTGGGAGCCTTGCGCAGAGTCGTATTCGGAGCGCCTTCCTATTTCGAACAGTATGGCCGTCCCGCGCATCCTTCGGACCTGCGGCAGCACGCCTGCATTGTCAGGACTCTCGATCAACGCTCGGGGCAGTGGGCCTTTGAGATAGACGGCAAGCGGCGCAGCGTCGGGGTGCGGGGTCCGTTCCGGACCAACACGATGGCGGCGATCTATTCCGCGGTCAGCGCCGGACTCGGCATCGGTTATTCGCCGCTATGGCAGATCAGGCACCTGCTGGATGCGGGGCAGGTGGAGGTCATACTCGAAGCGTTCGAGTCCAAGCCTGTGCCCATACACGTGCTTTGGCAGGAGCACAGGCTTCCGCCTGCCAAGGTGCGGGCTTTTATTGATTATCTCGCGGCTGGGCTGAAGCTCGATCGGTTCTAGCTGGCACGCTAGACTGATACGTCCGGAGCTGGCCAACGCCGCCCGTATCACTCTCGGCCCAGGAGGATCATCATGCCGGTATTTCAGATCAAGCACTTGGACCATGTCGTGCTCAGGGTTCAGGACCTGACGCGTAGCGTGGACTTCTATACGAAAGTACTGGGCTGCGAGATCAAGAAGAAGAACGATGAGTACGCAATGATCCATCTGAGTGCCGGCGGTTCAATGATCGATCTGGTCGATGTGCAGGGGCCTCTGGGCGCCACGGGCGGGGCAGCGCCAGGGAAAGACCGGCACAACCTGGACCACTTCTGTCTTCGCGTCGATCCATTCGATGAAACGGCCATCCTCGAGCATCTGCGAGCTTTCGGCATTGCTGCGGACAAGGCCGTGATGCGATATGGCGCGGAAGGCGAGGGGCTTTCGATCTACTGCTTCGATCCCGACGGCAATCAGATCGAACTGAAGGGGCCTGCGGTCTAGAGCAGGCGCAAGTCGGGTCTCTGTATTTGATCAACGCACCGGCAGCAGATATCTCAAGGCCTGCATAAAGCCACGCGGCGCCACGGTGAGATGGTCCTCGTCATTCAGGACCACGGACTTCAGTTTCAAACCTGGATATTTCCGGCTTTGCAGCGCCGCCTCCAGCGCCCGGTTGTCGGCGACCATGTCCACCGTCTGGTTGTAGCGCCGGTCGCCTTTGCGCAGGGCTTCGTAGGCGCCAACATAAAGAAAGACATTCGCCGTCAGGTCCCGATGCTGCTGGGCATAGCCCGCTTCCAGCTTCAAGGCATGCCTTTTGTCGTACCAGAGGGACGGGCTGCCGAGGACATAGCCGTTGAACATGCCGGGCTCGGTGAACAGGATCTGCGTCCCCAGCAGCGCCCCATAGGAGTGGCCGAGAAAGAGGGCTCTGGCCGGGTCGGTCCGGTAGCGGGCGGTGATGTAAGGCTTTACCTGATCGCGCAGATACGCTTGATAGGCTCGCGCCTGGCCATGGACCGCATTGGCCGGCGCGGTGCTTGGGCCGTTCGGTGTAGGCGTGTAGTCGCGCTGGCGGCTGACCCCGCCATCCTCGCCTTTGCCATATGACAGGCCGACAAGAATGAACTCCTCGATCCGCGGTCCTTCCACGTTCAGGCGGCGCGCCAACTGCCGGATGATAGGGAAGGCATAGTCGGCGTCGGTAACATAAAGCACGGGGTAGCGCCGTTGCGGCTGCTTCGCATAGGACGGCGGCAAGGCGACGTAGACCTGATAGCCGCGGCCCGACACGGGATCGGGCACGTCCCAGACTTCGCTATCGGCGATTTCGTATGGGCGACCCTCGCCAGATTGCATCTTGGGCGTCGATTGGGCCTGGGCTTGCGTCGGGCCGCCATGTAGGCCGAAGCTGACGAGGAGGGCAATCAACAGGGCATTCAGAAGGCGTCGTTGCATGGGGGAAGGCTCGGCAGCCTGCAAGTTTGAGCACATGAAGTGGGCGGAATTATAGACTGGCACCATAATCCCGGTCCGTTGCCGCCAGCAGACGTGACGAGTTCCTCAAACTTGCTGCCAGGAAGATCGCCCTGCAAATGCGCCGCGGCGACGGCGTTCGTACCTCAAGGAGCAAAATCATGGCCACAACCCTGCGCGCAATCCGTTCAGACATCACGAAGCTCGAGGTGGACGCCATCGTGAATGCCGCGAACTCCTCATTGCTGGGCGGCGGCGGCGTCGATGGCGCCATCCATCGCGCGGCGGGCCCGGATCTAGTGCATGAATGCAGATTGCTGGGCGGTTGCAAGACGGGGGACGCGAAGGTGACCAAGGCCTATCGCCTGTCCGCTCAATACATCATTCATACGGTGGGGCCGGTGTGGCGGGGCGGGGACGGCGGAGAACCGGCGCTGCTGGCCAGCTGTTATCGCCGATGCATCGAGCTGGCGCAAGAAAGAGCGGTCAAGTCGATTGCGTTCCCCAGCATCAGCACGGGGATATATGGGTACCCCATTGAATTGGCGGCGGAGATTGCCGTCAAGACCGTGCGTGAAAGCCTCGCTGGGGATTCTTCCGTCCAAGAGGTGATTTTCTGCTGCTTTTCTCCGGAAGACCTTCTTCAGTATGAGCGCGTCTTGAATCGGCCGACTGTTTAGCCAGCCGATTCCATCCAATGTCTTCCATTCACTCCGGCCTCACCACGTGTATTTCACGCCGATACGGCCCACGTACTGATGGTAGTCTTGCGCGCCCCAGCTGCCGGAAGCATTGACCCATCCTGTCCAACCCTTGGTGAAGTTGGCATGCACGCCCAGCTTCAGTTCATACCGGTCCTTGGGATAAAGGTCTCCGATGGGTAATTGATTGAAAGACACGGAACTGTCGACGTTGCTGTGCCACCAGTTCACGGTTGCGAAGGGTTGGGCCTTGCGGTTGTTGCCAAGGTCAAACGTGGTGAAGGTGCGTACCCCAAGGCGGGTAATGGTCCCGTTCGAATCGGCGCGGTCTACCCGGGTGCCGTTCTGTTCGGTGATGCTGTCGGTGTTGCTGTCGACATAGATGATTTGAGCCTGTGGTTCCAGCGTCCAGTTTTCCCGTAGCTTGAATGCGTAGCCGGCCTCCGCCGATATCGCCCAAGCTTGCGAGTCGTAGTCCACGCGCGGCAGTTCGGCGCCTTGCACCCGGTTGTTGAACCAGCCGTATTGGAACCAGGTGTCCACGTAGGCGCCCAGCTTGGTCTCGTCGTTTTGAAACCATGTGCCGTACACGCCTGCGCTATAGCCGTTGACGCGGCCCTTTGCCTTGTAGGGGTTGCCGTCGGCGCGGGCAGTGCTGTCTGCAGTGCCGTATCCGAGCATGGCTCCGAGGTGCAGGCGATCGGTCTCTGAAAAGAGCTTCCATTGCGCAAGATCGCCGCCGCCCTGCAACAGGAAAAGGTCGGTGCTGACGTCAAAATTGCCGTCACGGCTGTGGCTTCCTTCCCATTTTCCGGAGGTGCGCAGCCAGATCGAATTGCGCTTGCTGCCATCGACTGCGAACGGTTGCGATTCGATGAATTGAGGTTCACCCAAACGGTCGTGCATGCTCTGCACGAACATCTGCCCGACCAGGCGTTGGTTGGCGAGGTAAGCCGCGACTTCGGGCCGATATAGGGGCTCGGGCTCGGGCTCTGGGTCGGGCCTGTCTCTTATACACATCT
>NZ_QWFB01000036.1:0-180963 GCF_003576205.1 Achromobacter sp. K91
CGCATCAAGCTCAAGCTAAAAGGCCTGAGCCCGGTGCAGTACCGAGCTCAGGCCTTCGGCCTTTAGCTTCTGACCATCCAACTTCTGGGGGTCAGTTCACGCAGGGTCCTTTTTTGCAGGCGAGGGCTTGGGCTTCAGAGGCCCAGCACCGATTGCATGTCGTAAAGGCCGTTGTGCTTGCCTTCCAGGAAGCGGGTGGCGCGCAGGGCGCCTTCCGCGTAGGTGGCGCGGCTGGCCGAGCGGTGCGTGATCTCGATGCGTTCGCCGGTGCCGCAGAAGGACACGGTGTGGTCGCCGACGATGTCGCCGCCGCGCAGCACCGAGAAGCCGATGGTGCCCGGCTTGCGCACGCCGGTATCGCCGTGGCGGCTCCAGGTGGCGACGTCCGGCAGGGCCACGTTCCAGGCCGAAGCAATGGTTTCGCCCATTTTCAGCGCGGTGCCCGAAGGCGCGTCGACCTTGTTGCGGTGGTGCGCTTCGAAGACTTCGACGTCGTAGCCGGAGTTTAGGATGCGAGCGGCCATGTCCAGCAGCTTGAGCGTGGCGTTCACGCCCACGCTCATGTTGGGCGCGAAGACGATGCCGATCTTCTGGGCGGCGACTTCGATCGCGGCGCGGCCGTTGTCGTCGAAACCGGTGGTGCCGATGACGGCGTTCACGCCGTGCTTGACGCAGGCCTGCAAGTGTTCAAGCGTGCCTTCGGGGCGGGTGAAGTCGATCAGGCAGTCGGCCTGGGCCAGGGCGTCGAGGTCATCGGTGATGGCCACGCCCGTCTGCTTGCCCAGCGGCGCGCCGGCGTCCTGGCCCAGCGCGGCCGAGCCCTGGCGGTCCAGCGCCACGGCGAGCTGCAGGCCGGAGGCGTTCAGCACGGCTTCGATCAGCATCTGGCCCATACGGCCGCTGGCGCCGGCAATTGCGATACGCATAGATAGTCCTTGGTGTTACTTGAGCGGCTCTGGGGCGTTGCCGGGCTGGCCAGGGTACTGGTTGAGGGGGCTGACCGGGGCGGCGGAGTCGCGCTTGCGCTGGTCTTCCTCTTCCTTCTGGCGGGTTTCTTCTTCGATGAGGCGCTTGTCTGCCTTTTCGTCGGCGACGGCGTTGGGCGTATTGATCTGGTAAGGCTGCAGTTCTGGCTGCTTGTCGCCTTCCCAGCGGGTCAGGCGGTCGTTTTCGAACCAGACGGTGAATTTGCGTTCCTGGGCGTCGCCGTAGCCAGGCTTGTAGTAGTAGGGGTAGTCCCAGCGGTTGGCGTGCAGCACGCTGGTCAGCGTGGGGCTGCCAAGGGCGAAGCGCACCTGCTCGCGCGTCATGCCGGGCTGCAGCAGGGCGACCTGCTCCTGGGTGATCCAGTTTCCTTGCTGGACGCCGGCCTTGTAGGGGAAGCCCCACTTGTCCCCCGAGCATCCAGCCAGGGCGACGGCCAGAGCGGCCACCGCCAGGCCGGTCTTCAGCGAACGGGAGGGAATTCGTGCAATCATGGACACTACGCGCCCCTATTATTTGGAAGCAGACAAAACCGTTATCATAAAGGTTTCATAAGGATAGTTCCGCGTGGCGGCATGATTTCGGTGAGCCGGCTCGCGGTGAACCTATCCTGCCCATGCCAACGCGGACGGAGAGCGATTACACCATGAGCGACCAAAGCGAACTGAAGAACATGGGTTTGAAGGCGACGTTTCCCCGCCTGAAAATTCTTGATATTTTCCGGAAATCGGATCAACGGCACCTGAGCGCCGAAGACGTCTATCGCGCCCTTATCGGCGAAAACGTCGAAATCGGGCTGGCCACCGTCTATCGCGTCCTGACCCAGTTCGAACAGGCCGGCATCCTTGCCCGCAGCCAGTTCGACAGCGGCAAGGCGGTGTTCGAGCTCAACGACGGCGATCACCACGATCACCTGATCTGCACGAATTGCGGCAAGGTGGTCGAGTTTTCGGACCCCGAAATCGAAAAGCGTCAGCAAAAGATTGCCAAGGACAACTCCTTCGCGCTGGAAAGCCACGCCATGGTGTTGTATGGCATCTGCGGCAGCTGCATGAAGGGCCGCTGATCCGGCCCTGCCTACGGCCCGCGGCTACGCTCGCAGCGGGTCCGTGAGATCCAAATCCCCTTCAATGTGAAGGGGATTTTTTTATGGCGCGAATCGGCCCTGTTTTTGCCGGCGTCCCCGCCGTAAAGCGGCGGGCCAGCGCTTCAGTTCTGCCCGAAACCTTCCAGCATTTCGCGGGCGTGTTCGCGGGTGGTCGCCGTGAGCTTGATGCCACCCAGCATGCGCGCGATTTCCTCGACGCGGGAGGAAGCGTCCAGTTCCTCGATGCTGGAGCGGGTGGCGCCGCGCGATTCCGCCTTGCTGACCAGGAATTGGTTGTTGGCGCAGGCCGCGACCTGGGGCAGGTGGGTCACGCACAGCACCTGATGGCGTTCGCCGAGCTCGCGCAGCAGCTTGCCGACGGCCTCGGCCACCGCGCCGCCCACCCCGCTGTCGACTTCATCGAAGATCAGCGTCGGCACGCGCGCAGCGCGACTGGCGATGACCGACAGCGCCAGCGAAATCCGCGACAGTTCGCCGCCCGAAGCCACCTTGGCCAGCGGCCGCGGCGTGGTGCCGGCATGGCCGGCCACCAGGAATTCAACCTGCTCGTTGCCGTGCGCGGACGGCGCCGATTCGGCCAGCGTGGGTTCGAACTTGCCGCCCTGCATGGCCAGCGTCTGCATGGCTTGCGTGACCTGCTTGCCCAGGTCCTTGGCGACCTTGCGGCGAGCCGTCGTCAGCTTGGCGGCCGTGGCGTCGTACTGTGCCTGCGCAGCTTGCGTCTGGGCGCGCAGGGCATCGATGTCGCCCGCGGCTTGCAGCGCCTTGAGCTGCGCATGCAGCGTGTCGCGCAGCTCGCAAAGCGCGTCGGGCTCGACGCGGAATTTGCGAGCGGTTTCGAATACCAGGCCCAGGCGCGCCTCGACCGCTACGAGCCGCTGAGGATCGAGATCGACTCGGCTGACGTAGTTGTTCAGGTCCGATACGGCCTCGCTGATCGCGATGCGGGCCGATTCCAGTTCATCGTAGACGCCCTGCAAGCCGGGATCGTGGCGCAGCATCTGCTGGATGCGGTGGTTGGCCGCGGTGAGCCGGTGGTGTGCGGAATCGCCTTCGCCGTCCAGCCCTTCGAGGATCTGGTTGGCGCCATCCAGCAGGGATTGCGAATGCGACAGGCGGGTGTGCTCGGACTGCAGCGCATCCCATTCGTCGGGACCGAGATTCAGCTGATCGAGTTCGTCGACCTGCCATTGCAGGCGGTCGCGTTCGGTAGCCAGGCTTGCGGCGTCCTTTTCGGCGGATTCCAGCTGGCGCGCCAACGCGCGCCATTGCTTCCAGGCCTGGCCGACCGAGTTGCGCAGTTCGCCATGGCCGCCGTGGGCATCCAGCAGGTCGCGCTGGGCGTCGGCGCGCATCAGGCTCTGGTGCGCATGCTGGCCGTGGATGTCGACCAAGCTGTCGCCCAGTTCGCGCAATTGCGCCACGGTGGCCGGCGTGCCATTGATGTAGGCGCGGCTGCGGCCCTGGGCGTCGATGACGCGGCGCAGGGACAGTTCCGTGTCGGCGTCGATCTCGCGCTCTTGCAGCCAGGCGATCAGGCCCTTGGGGGTATCGAAGACCGCGGTGATGTCGGCGCGCGGCGCGCCCTCGCGCAGCATGCTGGCGTCGCCGCGTTCGCCCAGCGTGAGCGCCAGCGCGTCCACCAGTATGGATTTGCCTGCGCCGGTCTCACCGGAAAAGACGGTAAAGCCGGGGCCGAAATGGATCTCGGTCTGTTCGACGATGACGAAGTCGCGGATATGCAGGGTGCGCAGCATGTCGGGGCGCTTACTACTCTACGTTGTCGGAGGCTTCGGGCATCAGGTTCCAGTGCAGCTTGCGGCGCAGGGTGGAGAAGAAACTGTAGCCTTCGGGATGCACGAAGCGGATGGTATAGGGCGCGCGCTGCACGACGATGCGGTCGCCCGGCTGCAGGTCGGACCAGGTCTGCATATCGAAATGCACGCTGGCGCCGACTTCCACGCGGCCCATGGCCGTGAGCGTCATGTTCAGCACGCCGGAGTCGGGAATGACGATGGGGCGGTTGGACAGGGTTTGCGGCGCCACCGGCACCAGCACCATCGCGTTCATGCCCGGATGCAGGATGGGACCGTTGGCCGACAGCGCATACGCGGTGGAGCCCGTAGGCGTGGCGATGATCAGGCCGTCGGCGCGCTGCGTGTACATGAAGGCGCCGTCCAGCTCCACCCGCACTTCGATCATGCCGCCGCGTCCCGCGCGGTTCAGCACCACGTCGTTCAGGGCCGACGCGGAATACATTTTCTGATCGCCGCGCCACACGCTGCCTTCCAGCAGCATGCGTTCCTCGATCTGGAAGCTGCCTTCGAGCACGCGCGCCAGCGCGCCATGCGCGTCCTGCAACGCGATGTCGGTGATGAAGCCCAGGCGTCCGTGGTTGATGCCAACCAGCGGCATGCCATAGGGAGCAAGGTGGCGGCTGGCGCCCAGCACGGTGCCGTCGCCGCCCATGACGACGGCCAGCGACGCGGTCTTGCCGATTTCCTCGAGCGTGGCGACGGGGTATTCGGTCAGCCCGGTGTTGCGCGCCGTGTCCGCATCGATGAGCACCTGCCGGCCCGCTTGCGTCAGCGCGTGGGCGAGTGCTCTCAGCGGTGTGTCCAGGCCGGTGTCCTGGTATCTGCCGATCAGGGCTACGGTAGGAAAATGCATGGCTGCTTGCGTATCAAAAAAGGCCGGACCAGAAGCCGAAACCTGCCCGGAATGGGCGGTTTAGCCGATTATATGGGGCCGCATATGTGCTTGCGGGACAAAAATCGCCTCAATTGAAAAAGATTCCCTAAAATACTTGTTATGGATGACCGCGCACGCGCACTACTGAAAGCGTTGATCGAACGCTATATCGCCGATGGGCAGCCAGTCGGCTCGCGGACGCTATCGAAAGTATTCGACTTGTCCCCGGCCACGATCCGCAATGTGATGGCGGATCTCGAAGAACTGGGACTGATCCACAGCCCGCACACCTCCGCCGGCCGCGTGCCCACGCCGCGGGGCTACCGCATGTTCGTCGATTCGCTGCTGGCGGTGCAGTCCTACCAGCTCGAACCGCACAACATGGGCGAGATGCTGGCGGCCGCCGAACCCACGCGCGCCGTCAATGCCGCCGCGGCCCTGCTGTCCAACCTGACCCAGTTCGCGGGAGTGGTGCTCACGCCCAAGCGCGCCCAGGTGTTCCGCCAGATCGAATTCATCCGCCTGTCCGATAAGCGCGTGCTGCTCATCATCGTCACGCCCGACGGCGATGTTCAAAATCGCATCCTTTTCGTTCAGCGCGACTATGCCGAAGCGGAACTGCTGGAAGCCGGCAATTTCTTCAACATGCATTTCGCCGGCAAGTCCTTCAATGTCGTGCGGCAAACCCTGTCGACCGAACTGGCGCAATTGCGCGAGGACATCTCGCGCCTGATGCAGGCCGCGGTCGAAGCCAGCGCGGAAGCCGCCGAGGACGGCGATGCCATGGTCATTTCCGGCGAGCGCAAGTTGCTGGACGTGACCGACATCGCCTCCGACATGGACCGCCTGCGCAAGATGTTCTCGCTGTTCGAGAAAAAGACCGACCTGCTGCAGCTCCTGGACGTGTCCACCCGCGCCCAGGGCGTGCAGATCTACATCGGCGGCGATTCGCAGCTGGTGCCGATGGAAGAGGTCTCGGTCATCACCGCGCCTTACGGCGTGGACGGCAAGGTCGTGGGCACGCTGGGCGTGATCGGTCCCACGCGCATGGCCTACGAACGCGTCATTCCCATCGTGGATATCACGGCGCGCTTGCTGTCCAACGCCCTCAGCCACAACCAGTAGGTCCATCCGAAGCTACGTCCTCCTTGCGGAGGAAGGGGAGTGTTTGTGTTTCTTCGCCTGTTCAAGTACCTGTGGCCTGAGCGCTATCTGCCGGAACCCGAGCAGGAGGACCCCTTCAACGAAGACCCCGCGCCTCGCGGGCCGGCCAAGGTCGGCGTGCTGCTGGTGAACCTGGGCACCCCGGACACCCCGGGTAAGCAAGACATACGCAAATACCTGGGCGAGTTCCTGTCCGACCCGCGCGTGATCGAGATCCCGCGCTATCTGTGGAAGCCCATCCTGCATTGCCTGGTGCTGACGATGCGGCCCAAGAAGCTGGAGCCGCGCTACGCCGGCGTCTGGATGAAGGAAGGCTCGCCCCTGATGGTGTACAGCCAGCGACAGGCCGATGGTGTGCGCGCGGCCCTGGCCGAGGCCGGAATCGACGCCGTGGTGGAGCTGGGCATGCGTTACGGCAACCCCTCGATCCCGGACGCCATTTCCCGGCTGCGCCGGCAGGGCTGCGAACGCATACTGACCGTCCCGCTCTATCCGCAGTACGCCGCCAGCACCACCGCCACGGTGGTGGATGCGGTCACCCGCCATGCCGGCCGCCTGCGCGACCAGCCCGAGCTGCGCTTCATCAAGCGTTTCCACGAAGAGCCGGCCTATCTGGACGCGCTGGCCGGTCGCATCGAACGCTATTGGCAAGAGCACGGCAAACCGCAGAAGCTGGTCATGAGCTTTCACGGCCTGCCGCGCTATTCGATCGAACTGGGCGACCCGTACTACCGCGACTGCATGGAAACGGCGCGCCTGCTGGGCCAACGCCTGTCGCTGCCGCGCGAACAGGTCGAGGTGACCTTCCAGAGCCGTTTCGGTACGGCCCGCTGGCTGGAGCCCTATACCGAACCGACCCTGAAGGCTCTGGCCGCCGCCGGGGTTACCGAGGTCGATGTGGTGTGCCCGGGTTTTGTGGCAGACTGTCTGGAAACCCTGGAAGAGATCAGCCTGGAGTGCCGCGACGCCTTTATCGGGGCCGGCGGCAAGCGTTTCCGCTACATCCCGGCGATCAACGACGATCCGGCCTGGATCGCAGGGCTGGCCGACCTGGTGGCACGCCACTTGCAGGGGTGGCCCACGCAAATCACGGACTTGAAGGAGAAGGCGCATGCACCATGATCCCAAGACTGGAAAGATCGTCAAAAAGGGGCAGGTCAGTACCCCGGTGGACGAAGATCAGGTGGAACACGAACTGGACGAGGCGCTTGCCGAGACCTTCCCCGCCAGCGACCCCATCGCGATCAGCCCCGAGCCGGACGAGGACCGCGCCGTGGACCGCGCCCTGAAGGACAGTTTTCCCGCCAGCGACCCGGTGGCGCCCGCACAGCCGCACAAGAAATAGCCTGGCGCAGAGGGCGTCCGCCATTTGCCGGATGGCGTCGAAAAGCGCTGAATCTATGCTTGCAGTCTGAGATTTGACGGCATTTGGCAGAAATTGGGCGGATTTCTGATTACATTCCGCCTGCCTCTGCTGGCTGGCGCCGTCAGGGAATATTTGCTTTCCCGGGCTTGAAATAGGGGTATTGGCCCCCATTCATGTCTGCGAAAGCCATACTTTTTGGAGGATTCCCCATGACGGCACCCAACGAGCCTGTAGATCAGACGCCCGAAGTCGGCCAGAACGCCGATGCGGCCTCCGCCGCCGAGGACGCCGTGCAGGCCGAGCTGAACGAGTTGCGCGCCCAGCTGGACGCCGCCCAGGCTACCGTCAATGAGCAGCAGGACCAGCTTTTGCGCATCCGGGCCGAAGCCGAGAACGTGCGCCGCCGTGCACAGGAAGACGTGTCCAAGGCGCGCAAGTTCGGAATCGAGTCGTTCGCGGAAAGCCTGGTCCCGGTCAAGGACAGCCTGGAAGCAGCGCTGGCCCAGCCTGAGCAAACCGTTGAAACCCTGAGCGAAGGCGTCCAAGTGACCCTCAAGCAGCTGACGGCCGCCTTCGAGCGCAATCTGCTCAAGGAAATCGCGCCGGCACAGGGCGACAAGTTCGACCCGCACCTGCACCAGGCCATTTCGTCCATCCCCGCCGAGCAGCCCGCCAATACCGTGGTCCAGCTGCTGCAAAAGGGCTACGCCATCGCCGACCGGACCTTGCGCCCCGCGCTGGTCGTGGTGTCCGCCGGCCAGGGCTGAGCAGGCGGCGCGCCATGACGGATCCCCGGTTCGACCCCGCCCAGATATTCCAGGTGTTCGGCATGCGGCACGTCGACACCGAGGGATTCGACGCGGCGGTGGTGCAGGCGCCGGGGACGGATCTGCGCTGCGTGTTCCTCTGGGGACAGGATTGCTATAACTGCAATATTTTCAAGCAGACCGCCTTGCTGCACCGGGACGCGCTGCTGGAGCTGGGGCTGACCTGGTTCGAAGCCGACGTCTACGCGGACGAAGCGCTGGGAAGGCGCTTCTCGCTGCATGGTGTCCCCACTTTTGTGCTGTACCGCGCTGGCAAGCGGCTGGGCCGCGTCACCGGCTGGCCCGGCCTGCCGCAGTTCACCGCGGCCATGCGCCGCCTGCAGGAAACGGCTGTAGAAAATTCCGGCCAGGCGTCTTGAAAAACCCTGCGGGCAGCCCCAGTTATGTGGGGACAAGAAGTTTCTCCCTATTTTCATAGATTCAATCAAGGTAACCGACCATGAGCAAGATTATTGGCATTGACCTGGGCACGACCAACAGCTGCGTGGCTGTCATGGACGGCGGGCAGGTCAAAATCATTGAAAACGCGGAAGGCGCTCGCACCACCCCCTCCATCGTCGCCTACATGGACGATGGCGAAACCCTGGTCGGCGCGCCGGCCAAGCGCCAGGCCGTGACCAACCCGCGCAACACCCTGTATGCGGTGAAGCGCCTGATCGGCCGCAAGTTCGAAGAGAAGGCGGTGCAGAAGGACATCAACCTGATGCCCTATGCCATCGTCAAGGCCGACAACGGCGACGCCTGGGTGGAAGTGCGCGGCAAGAAGATGGCGCCTCCCCAAGTGTCGGCCGACGTGCTGCGCAAGATGAAGAAGACCGCCGAGGACTACCTGGGCGAAGAGGTGACCGAGGCCGTCATCACCGTGCCCGCCTACTTCAACGACAGCCAACGCCAGGCCACCAAGGACGCTGGCCGCATCGCCGGTCTGGAAGTCAAGCGCATCATCAACGAACCCACCGCAGCCGCGCTGGCGTTCGGCCTGGACAAGACCGAAAAGGGCGACCGCAAGATCGCCGTCTATGACCTGGGCGGCGGCACGTTCGACGTGTCCATCATCGAAATCGCCGATGTGGACGGCGAAAAGCAGTTCGAAGTGCTGTCGACCAACGGCGACACCTTCCTGGGCGGCGAAGACTTCGACCAGCGCATCATCGACTACATCATTGCCGAGTTCAAGAAGGAACAAGGCGTTGATCTGTCCAAGGACGTGCTGGCCCTGCAACGCCTGAAGGAAGCGGCCGAAAAGGCCAAGATCGAGCTGTCCTCGGCGCAACAGACCGAAATCAACCTGCCGTACATCACGGCGGATGCCTCGGGCCCGAAGCACTTGAACCTGAAGATCACGCGCGCCAAGCTGGAAGCGCTGGTCGAAGAACTGATCGAACGCACGATCGAGCCCTGCCGCGTGGCCATCAAGGACGCCGGCGTGAAGGTTTCCGACATCGACGACGTGATCCTGGTCGGCGGCATGACCCGCATGCCCAAGGTCCAGGAAAAGGTGAAGGAATTCTTCGGCAAGGATCCGCGCAAGGACGTGAACCCCGATGAAGCCGTCGCCGCTGGCGCCGCCATTCAAGGTTCCGTGCTGTCGGGCGACCGCAAGGACGTGCTGCTGCTGGACGTCACCCCCCTGTCCCTGGGCATCGAAACCCTGGGCGGCGTGATGACCAAGATGATCCAGAAGAACACGACCATTCCGACCCGGTTCTCGCAGACCTTCTCGACCGCTGACGACAACCAGCCGGCCGTGACGATCAAGGTGTTCCAGGGCGAGCGCGAAATCGCTGCGGGCAACAAGGCCCTGGGCGAGTTCAACCTCGAAGGGATCCCGCCGTCGCCCCGCGGCATGCCGCAGATCGAAGTCACCTTCGACATCGACGCCAACGGCATCCTGCACGTGTCCGCCAAGGACAAGGGCACCGGCAAGGAAAACAAGATCACCATCAAGGCCAACTCGGGTCTGTCGGAAGACGAGATCCAGCGCATGGTCAAGGATGCCGAGGCCAATGCCGAGGAAGATCACCGCGTTGCCGAACTGGCCCAGTCGCGCAACCAGGCCGATGCGCTGGTGCATGCCACCCGCAAGTCGCTGACCGAATATGGCGACAAGCTCGAGGCTTCCGAAAAGGAAGGCATCGAAGCCGCCATCAAGGAACTGGAAGACACGCTGAAGGACGGCGACAAGGCCGCGATCGACGCCAAGGTGGAAGCCCTGTCGACGGTTTCGCAGAAGCTGGGCGAAAAGATGTACGCCGACATGCAGGCGCAGCAAGCCGCTGGCCAGCAGCAAGCGGCCGACAACGCGAAGCCGGTGGACGACAATGTCGTCGACGCCGACTTCAAGGAAGTCAAGCGCGACCAATAATGGCCGGGCGCTGACCTGCCTCTGCCGCCCGGTAGCCGGAGAAATCCGCCTACCGGGCGTACTCATTCTGTAGCACTGAAAAGAAGGCTCGTTTTCGAGCCCACGGATCATGGCAAAACGTGACTATTACGAAGTCTTGGGCGTAGCGAAGAACGCCTCGGACGACGACCTCAAGAAGGCCTATCGAAAGCTGGCCATGAAGTACCATCCGGACCGCAATCCGGACAGCAAAGAAGCCGAAGAGAAGTTCAAGGAAGCCAAGGAAGCCTACGAGGTCCTGGGTGACGATCAGAAGCGCGCCGCCTACGACCGCTACGGCCACGCGGGCGTGGACCCCAACTCCGCCGGCATGGGCGGCGGCATGGGCGGCGGTTTCGCCGATGCGTTCGGCGACATCTTCGGCGAAATCTTCGGCGGCGGCGGCGGTGGCCGCCGTGGCGGCGGCCCGCAGGTTTACCGCGGCGCCGACCTGAAGTACGCGCTGGAAATCACGCTGGAGCAGGCCGCGGCCGGTTTCGACACCGAGATCCGCGTGCCCAGCTGGGAAAACTGCGACACCTGCCACGGGTCCGGCGCCAAGGCCGGCACCTCGCCCAAGACCTGCCGCACCTGCGGCGGCTCGGGCGCCGTGCGCATGCAGCAGGGTTTCTTCAGCGTGCAGCAGACTTGCCCGACCTGCCATGGCAACGGCAAGGAAATCACCGATCCCTGCCCCGCCTGCGACGGCGTGGGCCGCATCCGCCGCAACAAGACGCTGCAGGTCAAGATTCCGGCCGGCATCGATGACGGCATGCGCATCCGCTCCAGTGGCAACGGCGAACCGGGCATCAACGGCGGTCCTCCGGGCGATCTGTATGTGGAAATCCACATCAAGCAGCACAAGATCTTCCAGCGCGACGGCGACGACCTGCATTGCGAACTGACCATTCCGTTCACGTCGGCGGCGCTGGGCGGCGAGCTTCAGGTACCGACGCTGGGCGGCAAGGCCGAAATCTCGATCCCCGAAGGCACGCAGTCGGGCAAGACCTTCCGCTTGCGCGGCAAGGGCATCCGCGGCGTGCGCGGCAGCTACCCGGGCGATCTGTACTGCCATGTAGTGGTGGAAACGCCCGTGCGCCTGAGCGACGACCAGAAGAACATCCTGCGCCAGTTCGAGGCTTCGCTGAACGATGGCGGCGACCGCCATTCGCCGCAAAGCAAGTCCTGGACCGACCGGGTGAAGGAATTCTTCAGCTGAATTGGCTGAGGCATGCAAAAAGCCGCGATCATGATCGCGGCTTTTTTTTGCCCGGCGAGGGCGTGGGGGCGGGGGCAGCGCGCATATGAAAAGACCGCGGCTTGCGCCGCGGTCCAGTGCTACTGCTACTGCGAGTACTGCAACTGCTGTATCGACTGCAACTTCAACTTCAGCTTCTACTGCTACTTTCACAGCTACTGCTACTTCTACTTCTACTGCTACTTCGACCGCCGCTGTCGCCGATAAAAACCGGCCTCAAACCATGATGCCGTCCGAGGCCGGCCGGGCCACAGCAAGCAGCTCACCGGGTGATCGGCGGGTACTCGAGTTCGCCGAACGTGTATTGGCCGCTGGCCTTGGCTTGCGCCAGTTCCTGCTGGACTTCAGCGCTGGTCTTGGCGCTGGCGGGGGCGGATACAGCCGCCGGGTATTCCAGTTCACCGAAGGTGTACTGGCCGCTGACCTTGGCTTGTTGCAGCTGGGCTTGCACTTCCTGCGAGCTCAGGCTGGTGGTCTGGGGCAGGGCGGGCGGATAGTCCAGCTCGCCGAAGGTGTACTGGCCGCTGATCTTGGCTTGCTGCAGTTCAGTGGCGACCTGGGCGCTGCTCTTGGCTTGTTCAACGCCGGCGGCTTGGGCGCCAACGCCAACCAGGGCCAGGGATAGCAGCAGGGTGGTGGTTAGGGTTTTCATGGTAGACCTCCAATTCGTCTTGGTTGGGGACCGAATCCGGCGGCCCTCCGTCGTGGTTCGTTGTGTGTTCCCGATGACTGAATTGTGCTCGTTATCCCACCTGGGATAAACCCGTATTTCTTGAAAACATCTTTCCAAATAATCGAGTAATCACGTTCGCTTTTATGATTTCATCCATTTTTGGCATAGTCGGGGGGCGTTCTGGTGAATTTTGGTGAGCTGACCAGCGCCGGAAAGCCAAAAAAAGCCCCGCCGCAGCGGGGCTTGAGCGAGGCGGGCCTGGTCAGGGCGCCGGCTTCTTCTTGAAGTCGCCGGCAACCGCGGTGCTGAAACCGTCCGCGCGCAGATACTTGCGCAAAGCCGCATTGACCGAATCGGCCGTCAGCGCGGAGATCTTCTTGTCCATGTCGGCCGACCAGGCGAAGGTGCGGCCGCGCTGCATGTAATCCAGCCAGGTGCTGGCCAGGACGTCGTCCTGGGCGCGGGCCAGATTGCGGTAGTTCAGCAGGGCCGTGATGCCGTCCGAGATTTCCTTGTCCGTGAAGCCGTCCTTCAGCACGCGCGCCAGTTCTTCGCCGATGGCCTTTTCCAGGCGCTCGCGGTTTTGCGGCGCGTAGATGGCGTACATGGTCCAGCTGGCGGAGGGCTCGAACGACGAGACCGACAGCGAGCTGCGCACGTTGTACGAGAGGCCGTCGGTTTCGCGTACGCGGTTCCACAGGCGCGAGGTTTCGGAGGCGCCGAACAGGTAGTTGGCCAGGTACAGCGCGGCGTAGTCCGCGTCCGTGTCCTGCAGCTTCAGCGGCATGCGCGAAATGTAGAACGCATTGGCCTTGTCGGGCGTGTCGATGTCGAACTGCTTGGCGGGAATGTCGCGGTACGGATTGGGCACGCGCGTGTAGCCAGGAGCCTTTTTCCAGCCGGCCAAACCGGTCTTGAGCGCCTTTTCCACGGCTGCGGGCTCGAAATCGCCCACCGCCGAGTACTCGATGTTGCCGGCGCCGTAGAACTTGGAATGGAACTTGACCAGGGCGTCGCGGTTCAGGGCGCGCACGCCGGCCAGCGATTCCTCGAAGGTCGGCACGTAGCGCAGGTCATTGGCGGGCCACGGATTGTCCTGGCGGGCCAGCGCGCGTCCGGCCAGTGCCGACGGTTCGGTCATGGCGTTCTGGATCGAGGTTTCGAGCTGGCGCTGATATTCCTCCAGTTGCTCCTTGGGGAAGTTGGCGTTGCGGACGATGTCCAATGCCAGCGCGGTGAGTTCGGGCAGGTTTTCGCCCTTGGTCGACATGGCGATCTTGAGCGTGGTGCCGCCGCCGCTGAAGCCGAGTTCGGCCTGCAGCTTGTCCAGGCGGTCCTGGATGTCCTGGCGCGACAGCTTGGCCGTGCCGCGGGTCAGCAGGTCGGCCACGGCGCTGGAATTCACGCGTTGGCCGAGCAGGTCTTTTTCGTTGCCGAACTGGATCAGCATCTGCGCCTGCACCCGGTTGCCGCGCGTGGCCTTGGGCAGCAGCGCCAACTGCACGGAGCCGTTGGGCAGGTCCAGCTTCTTGCGCTGCGTCAGCTTGTCGATGTTCTCGGGCGTGGGGTCGAAGGCCGATGCGGCCTTGAAGTCCGGATCGCCCTTGTAGTCCTTGAAGACGGCCGTCAGGTCCACCCGTTGTTCTTGCGGCGCGCGCACGGGCTTCTCGGTGGGGATGTAGCGGCCTTCGATGCTGTTGCTTTGGACCAGGTAGGTAGTCGCGGCGCGCTGCACTTCGGCCAGCGTGGCCTTGCGGGCGCGGTCGCGCTGCAGGAAGAACAGGCGCCAGTCGCCGGCGGCGATGGCCTCGGACAGCGCCACGCCGACCTGTTCGGGATCGCTATAGGTCTGTTCCCAGGCAGTCAGCCATTTGCTGCGGGCGCGGTCCAGCTCCTGCTGTGTGAAGGGCTTCTTGTCCAGGGTCTCCAGCGTGCCGGTCAGCGCCTTCATGGCGGCGTCCAGGCTCTTGCCGGGCGTCAGCTGGGCGGCGAACATCGCCAGGCCCGGATCCAGGTTTTCCATGGTGAAGCCGAACACGCCCGAGGCCAGCTTGGTCGGGACCAAGGCATGGTAGAGACGGCCCGAGGGCGTGTCGGCCAGGATGGTGGCGGCCAGGTCCAGCGGCACGAAGTCGGCGCTGCCGGCGGCAGGAATGTGGTACATGGCCGCGACCAGCGGCGTGCCGCCCGTGCGGCGCAGGGTTACGGAACGTTCACCGTCCTGCACGGGTTCCACCGTGTATTCGGGCGGGAGCTTGCGCTCGGGCTTGGGCAGCTTGCCCAGCGTTTCCTCGATGTCGGCCAGGGTCGCCTGCGGGTCGAACTTGCCCGCCACGATCAGCACGGCGTTATCGGGCTGGTAGTACTCGTGATAGAAGGCGCGCAACTGGCCGATGTCCACGTTCTCGACGTCGGAACGGGCGCCGATGGTGTTCTTGCCGTAGCTGTGCCACTGGAAGGCCGCGGCCTGCATCTTCTGCATCAGGATGCGGAAGGGGCTGTTTTCGCCGCTTTCCATTTCGTTGCGGACTACGGTCATTTCCGAGTCCAGGTCTTCCTTGGCGATCAGGGAATTGACCATGGCGTCGGCCTGCCAGCCCAGGTACCACTTGAGCGTGTCGGGGTTTGCGGCGAAGCTGGCGAAGTAGTTGGTGCGGTCGCTGGAGGTCGAACCATTGGCCTGCAAGCCGCGGCGCGAGAACTCGCCCATGGCGTTGCGGGTGGTCGAGGTGCCCTTGAACAGCATGTGCTCCAGCAGGTGAGCCATGCCTGTCTGGCCGTAGTTCTCGTTGCGCGAGCCCACCAGGTAGGTCATGTTGACGGTGGTGGACGGCTTGGATTCATCGGGAACCAACAGCACCCTCAGGCCGTTGGCCAGACGGTATTCGGTGATGCCTTCGATCGAGGCGGCCTCCGAGACGCCCGCCGGCAGGCTGGCGGCGCCGGCCTGAAAGGCCAGGAAGGAGGAAAACAGCAGCACGCTCAGCGGGCGCGGCAGCTTCGACAGGGACAGGCGCATGGCAGACAATTCCTTTGGCATGGCAGAATCCGTTGGAGTGTATACGTTGGCAATGGTTCAGGGGCGCGGCGCGGCGTTGTCCGCGGCGCGCGGCCCGGGACCGCAAGCAAGCAAGGAAGTCCGTCATGTCTCTATCCCTGGAAGTCGAAACGCCGCGCCTGGTGCTGCGCCAATGGCGCGCCGCCGACCGTGAACCTTTCGCGGCGCTGAACCAGGACCCCCGCGTCGCCGAGTACCTGCTGCCGCTGAATGCACAGGAAAGCGATGCGCTTGCCGACCGGCTGGCCGCCGGCATCGACGAGCACGGCTGGGGCTTCTGGGCCGTGGAGGCGCCAGGCGTGGCGCCCTTCATCGGTTTTGTCGGCATCAAGCCGCTGGCGCCCACCCTGCCGTTCGCGCCAGGCGTGGAGATAGGCTGGCGCCTGGCGCAGCGGCACTGGGGCAAGGGCTACGCCAGCGAAGCCGCCGAGGCGGCCTTGCGCGCGGGGTTCGAGCAGGTGGGACTGGATGAGATCGTGGCCTTCACGGCCACGGGCAACCTGCGTTCGCGTGCGGTGATGGACCGCTTGGGCATGAGGGAGGATCCGGAAGGTTTCGACCATCCCGCCGTTCCACAGGGGCATCCGCTGTGTCGACACGTGCTGTACCGCATTGGGCGTGAGGACTGGCGATTGCGGCAAATTGGTGACACAGGTGAAGCAGCCGTGCCAGTTGCGGCGGCATAAGGGTCCAGGAGGGGCGTCCGGCTGTGATGTTGCGGCGCAATATGACGAAATGACGGGGCTGATTTGAGCTGTCCCGGCCCACGGGTGTAAGCTTTTCAAGACGCAGTACCCAGTTGCAGACGGGATGCGCGACAGCCCGCCCACAGGTTTCCCGTCCAACGCCAGACGCCGTTTTCTGCCCGGCGCCGGTGCTTGTCGTTCGCGCCTTCGCCGCCGGCATTGTGCCGGCGCACTTACCGGAGGAACGACCCATGCTGACCGAGATCGTCACGCGTGCCTTGTCCCAATTGACCGGCAGCCCATTGAGCGGCGACGGGATCAAAGGACAGTTTCAGTACGCCTATGCCAGTGATGACGGCCAATTCGTGGCCATATTGACCCATGACATGACCACCTATGTGGTGGACTTGAGCACACAACGATATTTCGCGGAGTGCGGCGGCTCGCCACGGGGCTTCGCCGGGCACGTGCTGGAAATGGAAGGCGCGGCGGCGCGCAGCCATCCCTGGCCCGCCGCCAACGATCTGTTCGACCTGGACATGGATGCGGATGAGCTTGCATGGCGCAACTGCCCTGGCTTGCGTGGCGAGCCGCCCGCCGCCCGATCTGCTGAGAGCCGCGCCGCCTGAGAGTGGCCAGAAGCGGCAAGATCCAATTGAACCGGCGGCTCCGCCGGTTTTTTTTGCCTGTAGCGGCCGAAAGCCGAATCGCCGCAAGGCCTTGCGGGTCGCTACAATTTGCGCCATGACTACGCACGCCGAAACCCGCGCGCCGGATGGCGCAACCCTGGTCGATTGCACGCATGAGCGCCATGCCGACCAGATACTGGCCATATTCAACGACGCCATCGTCAATTCCACCGCGCTGTACGACTACAAGCCGCGGCCGCGCGAGGCGATGCTGGGCTGGTTCCAGACCAAGCAGCAGGGCGGTTTTCCGGTGCTTGGGTACGAGAATGCCGACGGCGAACTGATGGCCTTCGCCAGCTACGGCACCTTCCGCGCCTGGCCGGCCTTCAAGTACTCGGTGGAGCATTCCGTGTACGTGGACGGACGTTTTCGCGGACTGGGCTTGGGCGAGGCGCTGATGCGCGAGCTGATCCAGCGGGCGCGCGCCAATCAAGTGCACGTGCTGGTCGGCGGCATCGACGCGAGCAATCAGGGCAGCATCCGCCTGCACGAGAAGCTGGGCTTCACGCATGCAGGCACCATCCGCGAGGCAGGCTTCAAGTTCGGACGCTGGCTGGATCTGGCGTTCTATCAGCTGACGCTGGATACGCCTGAAAAGCCGGTCGACGGGTGACCGGCAGTCCTACTTCGATAGCACACGCATGGCCTGTTCCAGGCCGGCGACCGTCACCGGGTACATGCGGCCCTGCATGATGTCGCGCATCAGCGCGATGGACTGGCGGTATTGCCAGGACGCGGTGGGCTCGGGATTGAACCAGACCGATTTGGGCCAGGCGTCCAGCAGGCGGCGCATCCATTCGGCGCCGGGCTCCTTGTTGTAGTGCTCGACGGAGCCGCCCGGCTGCAGGATTTCGTAGGGGCTCATGGTGGCGTCGCCGACGATGATCAGGCGCCAATCCGGGTTGTACTTGCGCAGCACGTCCCAGGTGTCGAAGCGTTCGTTCTGGCGCCGGCGGTTGCTTTGCCACAGGCTTTCGTACGGGCAGTTGTGGAAGTAGTAGACCTCCAGGTTGCGGAATTCGCTGCGCGCCGCCGAGAACAATTCCTCGACGCGTCCGATGTGGTCGTCCATGCTGCCGCCCACGTCCAGCAGCATCAGCACCTTCACGGTGTTGTGGCGTTCGGGGACCATGCGCAGGTCCAGATGGCCGGCATTGCGCGCGGTGCTGGCGATGGTGTCGTCCAGGTCCAGTTCCATTTCGGCGCCTTGCCTTGCGAAGCGCCGCAGGCGGCGCAGCGCCACCTTGAAGTTGCGCGTGCCCAGCTCGACCTGATCGTCGTAGTCCTTGAACTGGCGCATGTCCCAGACCTTGACCGCGCTGCGGTTGCCGGTCGAGTCGCCGCCCACGCGTATGCCTTCGGGGTGGTAGCCCCCGTTACCGAAAGGCGAGGTGCCGCCGGTGCCGATCCATTTGCTGCCGCCGGCGTGGCGTTCCTTCTGTTCTTCCAGGCGCTCCTTGAAGAGCTCCATCAGCTTGTCCCAGCCGTGCTTTTCGATTGCGGCTTTTTCTTCGGGGCTCAGGCTTTTTTCGAACTGCTTGATGAGCCAGTCCAGCGGGATTTCCTTGCCTGGGGGCAGGGCGGCCGCGATGCCCTTGTAGTAGGCGCCGAAAGCCTTGTCGTAGCGGTCGTAAAGCGCCTCGTCCTTGACCAGCGTGGCGCGCGCCAGGAAGTAGAACTCGTCCAGCGTGGGCGCCATGAGATCCTGGCGTAGGGCGTCCACCAGGGTCAGGTATTCCTTGACCGAGACGGGCAGCTTATGCGCCCGGAGGTGATAGAAGAAGTCGATCAGCATTTGCGGGCTGCCGGTAGTTGCTGGCGGATCGTTGCTGGCGGATCAGCGGCGCTGGCCGCCGCGCGTCATGGCCGCCAGGCGTTCCAGCAGGTGCACGTCCTGCTCGTTCTTGAGCAGCGCGCCGGCCATCAGCGGCACGGCCGTGGCCGTGTGCGCGTCGATCTCGGCGGCGGTCGAACCCTCGGCCAGCAACAGGCGCAACCAATCCAGCAGTTCGGAGGTGGACGGCTTTTTCTTCAGGCCCGGCGCGTCGCGCAGCGCGAAGAAGGTGTCCAGCGCCGCGCGCAGCACGTCCTGCTTCAGGTGCGGGTAGTGCACGGCCACGATGTCGCGCATGGTTTCGCGGTCGGGGAAACGGATGTAGTGGAAGAAGCAGCGGCGCAGGAAAGCGTCGGGCAGATCCTTTTCGTTGTTGGACGTGATGATGACCAGCGGACGGTGCCGCGCGGAGATGGTTTCGCGCGTTTCGTACACGTGGAATTCCATGCGGTCCAGTTCGCGCAGCAGATCGTTGGGGAATTCGATGTCGGCCTTGTCGATCTCGTCGATCAGCAGCACCACCGGCTCAGGCGACTGGAAGGCCTGCCACAGCGTGCCCTGCACGATGTAGTTGCGAATGTCGCGGACCTTTTCGTCGCCCAGCTGCGAGTCGCGCAGGCGCGACACCGCGTCGTATTCATACAGGCCCTGATGGGCCTTGGTGGTCGACTTGATGTGCCACTGCAACAGCGGCCGTCCCAGCGCACGCGCCACTTCCTCGGCCAGCATGGTCTTGCCGGTGCCGGGTTCGCCCTTGATCAGCAGCGGACGCTGCAAGGTGAGGGCGGCATTGACGGCGAGTTTCAGGTCATCGGTGGCGACATAGTTGTCGGTCCCGTCGAAGCGGTCTGGCGAGGCGGAAGTAGCGGACTGGGCTGCGGACATGGTCTGATGGCTTCTGAGATTTGACGGTGATCAATACCATGGTAAAGGTATTAATCCTGAGCAATTATCGTACAATCAGGCGGTTTTGCTTTGGGTTCGACCCGCAACGTGTTTGCCGAGGGCCTTTTCGTGTGAGCAGGCCCTAGTCCTTAGCCATACCAAGAAGAGCCATTCCAATGAAGTTGCGAACCTCTCTGAAGTACACGGTATCCGTGTTGGCCGCGATGGCATCCTGTGCGATCGCCGGCCAGTCTGTTGCTGCAGACGCAGCAGTGGTCGGTAATGTCCAGAACGCCCGCGACAAGGTTTCCATGTGCATCGGTTGCCACGGCATCGAAGGCTACAAGGCAACGTTTCCCGAGCTGTACCACGTGCCGATGATCGCTGGACAGAACGCCAAGTACATCGAAACCGCCCTCAACGAGTACAAGAAAGGCGCGCGCAGCCATCCCACGATGGACGCCATTGCCGGCAGCCTGTCCGACCAGGACATCGCCGATCTGGCCGCGTACTACTCGAATCTCAAGTAAGGGGGCAAACACATGAATCGCTACATGCTTGCCCTTGCGGGCGCGACCCTGGCCATGACGGGCGTTGCCGCCCAGGCGCAGGACCTGGCGGCCGGCAAGGCCGTCTTCGACAAATTCAACTGCGCTTCCTGCCACGGCGCCGACGCCAAGACGGCCGTGGATCCGGCCTATCCGACGCTGGCTGGCCAGCACGCGGACTACCTGGTTCACGCCCTGAAGGCCTACAAGCGCGGCGCGTCCGGCAGCGCGGCCACGGCCAACGTGCGCAAGAACCCCATCATGGGCGCTTTCGCGACGCAGCTGTCCGACCAGGACATCTCCAACGTGGCGGCATGGCTGTCGGCGCAGCCGAGCGACCTGGGCGTGCGCAGGTAAGCCGTCCGGATCCGTTCCGCAAACAAGAAAGCCCTCGGTCGAGGGCTTTTCTTTTTCCGCCGGGCCGTCCCAAGGAAAAATAGCCCCCTCGGGGCAGCAAGCTGAAGGCGCAGCGTGGGGGCGATGCTCAGCGGCTGGCGCGCTGGCGGATCAGGTCGATATAGGTGTCGCTGTCCAGCGGCGTGCCCAGGCGCTGCGCTTCCCACACCACCTGCCCCAGGCATTCCATGATTTCATGCGCGGCCTGGTGCGCGTCGCCGCGCGACACCAGCTGCTGGTAGGCCTGCCGGATTCCCGGCGGATGGTCGATGGACAGCTGCTCTGCAATGGCCAGATGCATGGACAGGTGCAGAAAGGGATTGGTGCGCCCCTTTTCCACCGAGTATTCGGCCGTCATGGCCTCGGGGTTTTCCAGGTCGCCGTGGTATTCGGGATGTTCGATGATCCAGTCCAGCGCGATGGCCTCGAGCGGCGTCAGCACTTCGGAGGCGCGATGCTTGCGCCAGGTTTCGATGAAGAATTCGCGGACTTGGTCGCGTGAGGGATTGAACATCTGATGGGGCTGAAAAGCGGGCTGGTGATGCATTATTTTACCGCCGCGCGCGGGCCGTCAGGCCCGCTGGCCCCTTTGCGATATAGAATTGGTTGCTATCGGCCATCCAGTGCGCGGTTCCCGTGGGCGATCTTCCCCGCCGGAACGGACGCTTCCCGATGCCGGCGCGTGCAGAAAAACCACTCGGAGCAAATGGAGCATTCATGTCCTACCAACATATCAAGGTTCCCGCTGGCGGCCAGAAGATCACGGTCAACGCTGATTTCTCGCTGAATGTGCCCGATCAGCCCATCGTCCCCTACATCGAGGGCGACGGCACGGGCGCCGACATCACCCCGGTGATGATCAAGGTCGTCGACGCGGCGGTGCAGAAGGCCTATGGCGGCAAGCGCAAGATCCACTGGATGGAAGTCTATGCCGGCGAGAAGGCCACCAAGGTCTACGGCCCCGACGTGTGGCTGCCCGACGAGACCCTGGACGTCGTCAAGGACTACGTGGTGTCGATCAAGGGCCCGCTGACCACGCCGGTGGGCGGCGGCATCCGTTCGCTGAACGTGGCCCTGCGCCAGCAGCTGGACCTGTACGTCTGCCTGCGCCCGGTGGCGTACTTCAAGGGCGTGCCCTCGCCGGTGCGCGAACCCGAAAAGACCAACATGGTGATCTTCCGCGAGAACTCGGAAGACATCTACGCCGGCATCGAATACATGGCCGAAAGCGAGCAGGCCAAGGAGCTGATCCAGTTCCTGCAGACCAAGCTCGGCGTGAAGAAGATCCGTTTCCCGAACACTTCGTCCATCGGCATCAAGCCGGTGTCGCGCGAAGGCACCGAGCGCCTGGTGCGCAAGGCCGCGCAGTACGTCATCGACAACGACCGCACGTCGCTGACCCTGGTGCACAAGGGCAACATCATGAAGTTCACGGAAGGCGGCTTCCGCGATTGGGGCTACGCGCTGCTGCAGAAGGAATTCGGCGCGACGCTGATTGACGGCGGCCCGTGGTGCAAGTTCAAGAATCCGAAGACGGGCCGCGAGGTCATCGTCAAGGACGTGATTGCTGACGCGTTCCTGCAGCAGATCCTGCTGCGCCCGGCCGAATACGACGTGATCGCCACCCTGAACCTGAACGGCGACTACATCTCGGACGCGCTGGCCGCGCAAGTGGGCGGCATCGGCATCGCCCCGGGCGCCAACCTGTCTGATTCGGTGGCCATGTTCGAAGCTACCCACGGCACTGCGCCGAAGTACGCAGGCAAGGACTACGTGAACCCCGGTTCCGAAATTCTGTCGGCCGAAATGATGCTGCGCCACATGGGCTGGACCGAAGCCGCGGACCTGATCATCTCCAGCATGGAAAAATCCATCCTGTCCAAGAAGGTCACGTACGACTTCGCGCGTCTGCTGGAAGGCGCGACCCAGGTGTCGTGCTCGGGCTTTGGCCAGGTGATGATCGAAAACATGTAATCGGCAGTGCGGCTCAAAAGCCGCCTCCATGAAAAAACGCAAGGCAAGCGCGCCTTGCGTTTTTTTTATGGGCCTTGCGTTAAATCAAACGCCCTCTGCAGTCTTGGTGAAAACCCTGGTGCTGTCCCTTATTCTGACGGAATGCATACATAAACCGTCACATTTTGCCTTGATTGGTTTCATTGGCTGGGTGAAGAAGGATGAGAGGACTATGAAGAATTCCAGTTTGCGCAGGGAACTGTTGTGGTTTGTGTTCGCGGTCGGCGCCGTCGTGCTGGCCCTGGGCGCCTGGGACGCCTGGGAGCGCCGCGCTGAGATGGTGGCCGAGCGCAGGAGCGAGCTGCGCCACGTCCTCGATCTGGCGTCCGGCATCGTGCGCAATGGCAAGCAAAGCGTGCGCGAGGGCATGCCCCTGGACGAGGCCAAGCGCAATGTGGCGCGCCGATTGGCGCAACTGCGTTATGGCGAGGACGGCTATGTGGGCGCCTTCGGCGACGGCTACGACCTGCTGGTGCATCCCGATCCCAAGCTGGTCGGCACCAACGTCCGGGCCGTCAAGGACAGCGCCGGACAGCCGATCTTCGAAAACCTCTATGCCCAAGGCAAGGCGGGCGGCGGCTATACGCGCTACCAGTTCCCGCGGCCGGGAACGGATCGGGCGCTGCCCAAGATCAGCTATGCCACCTACGACGCCGACTGGGGCTGGTTGTTGTTCACGGGCCTGTACGTGGATGACGTCGATCAGGCGTTCTACGGCACTTTGTGGCGGCAAGGCGGAGTGACGCTGGGCCTTCTGGTGTTGCTATTGGCGGCGGCGCTGCGCTTTTTCCGCACGCATATCCTCGGCCCGCTGGACCAGGCGGTGGTGGTGTGCGAGCGCGTGGCCAATGGCGACTTGTCGGGCAGCGTGCCGCGCAATCAGCGCGGCGAGATCGGCCGCCTGTTCGACGCCCTGGCGCGGATGCAGCAACGCCTGGACGGGGCGGTGCGCAGCATTGTGCATTCCACGGCTTCCATTGCCGCGGCCTCGCGGCAGATCGCGGCGGGCAGCATGGACCTGTCGGACCGCACCGAGAAGCAGGCCGCCGCGCTGGAGCAGACCGCCGCCAGCGTGGAGCAGATCACCGCGACCGCGCAGCAGAGCGCGCAACATGTGCGTGAGGTCAGCGCGCTGGCCGGTCAGGCAGCGCAACTGGCCAGGCAGGGTAGCGATGAAACGCAGCACGCCATCGACGCCATGCGCGAGATTTCGCATAGCTCGCAGCGCATCGACGAGATCATCCGGCTGATAGACGAGATCGCGTTCCAGACCAACATCCTGGCGCTGAACGCCGCGGTGGAAGCGGCGCGGGCCGGAGAACAGGGCCGGGGCTTTGCCGTGGTGGCGGGCGAGGTGCGCGCGCTGGCTCAGCGCTCGGCCACCGCCGCCAAGGAGATCAAGACGCTGATCGAAGCGTCGGCGGATTCGGTGGCTCGTGGCAGCCAGCGCGTCGAGCAGGCCAGCGCGACGATGGGCAACGTGCTGGAGTCCGCCGCCACCAGCGCGCCGCTGATGGGGGAGATTGCCACGGCCTCGGCCGAGCAGAGCGTGGGCATCGAACAGATCAATCAGGCCGTGACGCATCTGGACGGCGTGACGCAGCAGAACGCCGCGCTGGTGGAAGAGTTCGCCGCATCGGCTGGCGCGCTGCGCGATCAGGCGGCCGAGCTGGCGAATGCGGTGTCCGTCTTCAGGCTGTCTGCAGCCGCCTAGGCGAGCCCTGCACCACGTTCATGGCCCGCTGCAGGCGCTGCCCAAGCTCTCGGCTGGCGCTGGTCATGGGCATGCGAAGCTCATCGGTGATCAGGCCCTGCATCGAGAGGGCGCGCTTGATCGGAGCAGGATTGGGTTCGGTAAACAGCAGGCGGATCAGGCCGCGCAGGGGCTCGAAGAGTTCGCGCGCGGCCTCCGCGTGGCCGTCGCGGGCCAGCTGCATGACCTCGACATAGCGCTCGGGATAGACATGCGCGGCGGCCGGGATGGCGCCGAGGCCGCCGGCCAGGAAGTGGTCCAGCAGGGCCATATCTTCCCCGCATAGCGGCGTCAGCGTGCCGCGCCGGTTCAAGGCCGCCAGTACCGCGGGATTGCATTCCTTGACGGCGCTGAAGTTGGGCAGCGCGGCCAGCGCTTCCATGGTTTCGACCGTCATGGTGACGCCGGTGCGCTTGGGGATGTTGTACAGGATGATGGGCCGCTGCGTGGCCCAGGCAATCTGGCGGTAGTGCCACAGGATGCCGGCCTGCGAAGGGCCCAGGTAGTAAGGCGGCGGCACCAGGTAGCCGGCCGGCTGGTACTTGTCGAGGCGCCGGATGGCGGTTGCGACGCCGCGCGTGTCCACGCCGCCCGCGCCGAACACCAGCGGCAGCGCGTGCGGATCGCTCGATATGGCTTCTATCATGTCGACCTTTTCCGGCACGCTCAGCAGATTGCCCTCGCCGGTGGAGCCAAACAGCACCAGGCCGGCGATACCCGCGTTGCGGTAATAGCGGGCCAGCGCCTGCGCGGCGTCCAGGTCCACATAGCCGCCGCGCATCGGCGTGACCATGGGCAGCCAGATGCCTTCAAACGCGGTCTTGCGTGGCGTGTCCATGGCTTACTGCCCCGTCATCGCGTATGCGGGAAGCACCGGACCGAACTCGGCGCGGGGCAGGCCCGACATCACCGCGTGCATCAGCGCATCCAGCTGTCCGCGTTCGCACTGCAGTTGCAGCACGCTTTGCGCATGGACGTGATCCACCGACAGCACGTAGACGCCGATGCGTTCGCCCAATGCGCGATGCAGCGCCAGCCGCACGTTCAGTGCGTCCAGCGTGTCTATCCTGATGGTCAGCGCGACTCGTTCGACGCGGGCGTGCGTACGCTGCGCGGGCAGGATGTCGGACATGGGGGCGAGGCAGGCTTGAAGTCGGGGGATCATGGCGGGTAGCGGGACCGGAGGCGCCGCTTGCGGCGTTCCGGGGATCCGGTTGGTTAATGACGGTTCCACTATAGGAAGCGCGCCGTAAATCCTGCCGATAAAAGCGGACGCAGCGCGTAAAAAACGCGTCAACGTCCGGGGCGCTCAGAACGTCTTGGTCAGCGACAGCAAGCCCGTTGCGCGGCCCATGTCGCGGCCGCGCGTATTGGTGTAGACGGCGCGGTCCGCGTTGGTGTCCAGATAGGCCAACGAGACCGACAGGCCCCGGCCGAAGTCCTTCGTCAGCCCCAGCTTCCAGTCCGTGTAGTTGCCGTTGTCGACGTTGCGCACCAGTTGCCGGCCGACGTGCGCGTTGACGGTCAGGCCCCAGACGCCCGTATCGAAGTTGCCGGACAGGTCGAAGTACTGGCTGTGCTTGCTGTCGGCGAAGCCGAACAGGTTGGTCAGGGAGAGGGAGTACTTGAACATCAGAGGTCCATAGCCGATGCCGGCATACAGCTCGGTGGTGTCGGGACTGGTGTAGCCGGACGGATAGTCGCCAGGGTAGTAGTACTGCAGGACGCCCAGGTCGACGGGCACGTCCTGCGCGAGATTGCCCTTGTAGCCGCCGTAGAAGTCCATTTCCACGGGCGCGGACACGTCGCTGTTGCTGTCGTCGAGCCAGCTGATGCTGGAGTTCCAGTTGCCCAGGTAAAAGCCGCTGGAGTGGGCCAGGTCGAATCCGCCCTGGATGGCCGGCTTGTTATTGCTTTGCATCAGGCCGCGATAGCGGTATTGGCTGGCCAGGGTGACGTTGGCCGTCAACGTGAGGTCGGACGCGGCAGGCGCTGCGTCGGCGGGCGCGTCGGCGGCCAGTGCGTTGCCGGCTTGCGAGGCGGCCAGGGTCAGCAGCGCGAGCGCGGCCAAGGTGTGGCGGGGCATGGAATTGCTCCTACTGTTGGATGGGACCGCAACAATAGGAGCAAGCGCGTAAAGGCCGAGACAAGACTTGCGGGTTGCGCGTAAACGCGGCGTCAATGCGCGTCCGGGGCGCGCGCCTCAGCCGGCGAAGCGGTAGCCCACGCCGATCTCGGTGAGCAGGTAAACCGGCTGGGCGGGATCCGCTTCCAGCTTCTGGCGCAGATGGCCCATGTAGATGCGCAGGTAGTGGTTGCTTTCCACGTGCGACGGACCCCACACCTCGCGCAGCAGTTCGCGGTGCGTCATGACCTTGCCGCGATGCGCCAGCAGCGCCGCCAGCAGGCGGTATTCCATCGCAGTCAGGTGCACGTGCTGGCCGCTGCGCTCCACCACGCGTTTGGCGAAGTCCACGCGCACGTCGCCGAAGCTGATCTCGGAAGCATTGCCCGCGCCGCCTCTTGCGTGCCGCCGCAGCAGCACGCGCAGGCGCGCCAGCAGTTCGCTGACGCCGAACGGCTTGGTGAGGTAGTCATCGGCCCCGGCGTCCAGCGCGGCGACCTTGTCGGCCTCGGCGCTGCGGGCGGACAGCACCAGTACCGGCACCTCGGTCCAGCCGCGCAGTTCTCGGATCAGGATCATGCCGTCTTCGTCGGGCAGGCCCAGGTCCAGCACCACCGCGTCGGGCTGCCGGGTGCCGGCTTCGATCAGGCCGCGCTTGACGGTTTCGGCTTCGTGGACGACGCAGCCCTCGCTTTCCAGGGCCTGGCGCACGAAGCGCCGGATGTTGGCGTCGTCTTCAATGATCAGGACGGTAGGCTGGTAATCGAACATGCGTTGCGGCGTTCAAGGGGTTTCGGATTGGATCGGAGGCGGCGCGCCCAGGGGCAGCGTAAAGACGAACTGGGCGCCGGATTCCTGGCCCGGCGCGTGTTCGACCCAGATTTTCCCATGGTGGGCGGCGATGATGGCCTCGCACACGGCCAGGCCCAGGCCGACGCCCGGGGTGGCGGACTCGCGGTCGCCGCGCGTGAATTTTTCGAAGATGCGGCGCTCAGCGCCCGGCGGCACGCCCGGGCCGTTGTCGCTGACCGCCACGCGCAGTTCGCCCTCGTGTACGTCCGCATGCAGACGCAGGGCGCTGCCGGCAGGCGTGTACTTGGCCGCGTTCTCCAGCAGATTGCAGAGCACGCGTTCGATCAGTACGCCGTCGCATTCCACCAGCGGCAGATGCGACAGGCTGTCCACGGTGACGCGGTGCGCGGCCAGCGGTTCGCGCATGGCGGCAAGCGAAGCGCCGACCAGTTCTTCGATGGATTGCCATTCCAGGCGCAGCGGCGTGTCGCGGTTCTGCAGCCGCGCCATGTCCAGCAGATTGACCACCAGCGCGTGCATGCGCTGGGCCTGGTCGCGCATGGCGCGGACGGTGTCGTGGATGTCGGGCGGCAGCGTCGCCTGCTGGCGCATCAGCGTGTCCGTCATGCCGACCAGGCTGGTCAGCGGGGTGCGCAGATCGTGCGACACGGCCGCCAGCAGCGAGTTGCGCAGCTTTTCGGATTCCATGCTGACCAGCGCCTGCTGCGCCACTTCCACGTAGTGCAGGCGTTCCAGCGCGATGGCGATCAGGGTGGCGTAGGCCTCGATCTGGCGGCGCGAGTCGGGATTCAGGAACAGGCTGCGGCGCGGAGCGGCCAGCGCCAGCACGCCGCGGGTGCGCATCGGCGCCTTCAGCGGCAGGTACAGCAGTTCGCTGTTGGACAGGGTGGAGGTGCCTGCGCCGGCCGGCTGTCCGTGGTCGTAGACCCATTGGGCCAGCGCGGATTCCAGCGGCGGCATGTCGTCCGCGGCGGGAGACGCCAGCTTCAGGCGGTCGTCCATGCCCAGGATGTATAGCGCGCAGCGCGAACCGAAGGTGGCATGCACGAAGGCGCCCGCCAGGGTGACGATCTGCTCGGGCAGCAGCGCGGACGACAATTCGCGCGCGAATTCGTAGAGGCTGCGCGCATCGGCTTCGCGCTTGACCGAAGCCTGCGCCTGCAAGCGCAGGCCGGCCGTCAACTGGCCGATCAGCAGGCCCACCGACAGCAGCACGCCGAAGGTCAGCAGATACTGCACGTCCGATACGGCGAAGGATGCCAGCGGTTGCACGAAGAAGAAATCGAACAGCCCTACGCTGATGACCGAGGCCAGCGCCGCCGGTCCGCGCCCGTGGCGCAGCGCAACGGCCACCACCGCCAGCAGGAACAGCATGACGATGTTGGTCTGGTGCAGCGCCGGGAAGGCCAGCATGGACAGCGCGGTGGCCGCGGCGCAATAGCACAGCGCCCAGGCGTAGCCCGCCAGCGGCCGCGGATTGCGCTCGTCGGCGGCCTGGCGCGTACGTGGTCCCAGCGTGAGCGGATCGCGCCCCGGCGCGGATGCGGCCGGCAGCGGCGGCGCGCCCAGGCGGATGATGTCGATTTCGGGGCAGCCCGCGGCCAGCATGTCGGCAAAGCTGTGGCGGCGCCACAGCCAGCCCGGCGAGATGGCCGCGGTCAGCAGCGCGGACAGCGACAGGCGCAGGCGCTGCAGGCCGCTGGCGCGGGTGCGGCCGATGATGGCCTTGGTGATGTTGTGGCGGCGCACATAGCGCACCACGGCGTCGACCATGTCGCCGCCGGCCAGGACTTCGCTGCGCGCGCCCAATGCATCCGCCAGGGCCAGGCTGCGCTGGATGCGCTCCTGTTCGGCCTGGGGCGGCGGGGCCGCGCGCGGTGTGTCGATGGTGACCACGTGCAGATCGCATTCCAGCTGCTGGCTCAGGCGGTGTGCGCTACGGATGACGTACTCGGCGTCCACGTCCGGACCGATACACGCGACCACGGCTTCGCGCGTACGCCACACGGGTTCGATGGCGCGGTCGCGGCGGTAGGCCTGGACGTCGTCGTCGACGTGGTCGGCGGTGCGGCGCAGCGCCAGCTCGCGCAGCGCTATCAGGTTGCCCTTGCGAAAGAAATTGCGGGTGGCGTGGCGGGCCTGTTCCGGCAGATAGACCTTGCCTTCCTTCAGTCGGCGCAGCAGCTCGTCGGCCGACAGGTCCACCAGAATGACTTCGTCGGCCGCATCGAAGACCTCGTCCGGCACGGTTTCCCAGACGCGCACGCCGGTGATGCTGCCCACGGCTTCGTTCAGGCTGTCCAGGTGCTGCACGTTCAGCGTGGTCCAGACGTCGATGCCCGCCGTCAGGAGTTCCTGGATGTCCTGCCAGCGCTTGGCATGGCGCGAGCCTGGCGCGTTCGAATGCGCCAGCTCGTCCACCAACACCAGGTTGGGATGGCGGGCCAGTGCGCCGTCCAAATCAAATTCCTTCAGCACGTGGCCGCGGTACGGCACGTCCTTGAGCGGCAGGACAGGCAGGCCTTCCAGCAGCGTGGCGGTTTCGCGCCGGCCGTGGGTCTCGACGATGCCGGCCAGCACGTTGGCGCCCTGGGCGGCCTGCGCGCGCGCCGCCTCCAGCATGGCGTAGGTCTTGCCCACGCCTGCCGACGACCCGAAGTAGACGCGCAGCTTGCCGCGCACCGCCTGGCGCGCGGCGTCGTCCAGGGTCTTCAAGAGCGCGTCGGGGTCGGGACGCTCGCCAGCGATATCAGCCATGAACGCGCAGTAGGTGTGAGGGAACGGCTGGCAATACTATACGCCGCGGCATCAGCGGGCTGGACGCAATTGGTCCAGCGCCAGGTTCAGCGTCAGCACGTTGACCGCGGGGTCGCCCAGCACGCCCAGCCAGGGCTTCTCGGTATGGGCCTGGATCAGCGCGTCGACCTGCGCGCGCGGCAGGTCGCGGGCGCGCGCCACGCGCGCCGCCTGGTAGGCAGCGGCGGCCGGGCTGATGTGCGGATCCAGGCCGCTGCCTGATGCGGTGACCAGGTCCACCGGCACCGGGACCGGGTTGTCCGGATCGGCCGCCTTCAGGGCAGCGATGCGCGCCTGGATGGCATCGGCCAGCGCCGGATTGCGCGGCCCCAGGTTCGAACCGCCGGAGCCGGCGCCGTTGTACGGCATGGGTGCGGTGGCCGACGGGCGGCCCCAGAAGTAGGCAGGCGAACTGAACGACTGGCCGATCAGTTCGGAGCCGACGACGCGGTCGCCTTGCTTGATCAACGAGCCGGCCGCTTCGTGCGGGAAGACGGCGGCGGCGATGCCCGTGGTCAGGAAGGGATAGGCCAGGCCGGTCACCAGCGACAGCGCGGCGAAGACGACCAGCGCGGGACGCAGGATGCCGCCTTGGCGCGGCAGTGTGGCGGAATTTTTCATGATGGGTTCCTTGCGGTTTCGGGGCTCAGGCCCAGCCCAGGGCGGCCAGGACCATGTCGACCAGCTTGATGCCGGCAAACGGCACCAGCAGACCGCCCAGGCCATAGATGAGCAGATTGCGGCGCAACAGCACGGCCGCGCCCAGCGCGCGATAGCGCACGCCCTTGAGCGCCAACGGGATCAGCACCACGATGATCAGCGCGTTGAAGATCACGGCAGACAGAATGGCCGAGGCCGGTGTGGCCAGGCCCATGATGTTCAGCACGTTCAACTGCGGATAGACGGTGGCGAAGGCGGCCGGAATGATGGCGAAGTACTTGGCCACGTCGTTGGCCACGCTGAAGGTAGTGAGCGCGCCGCGGGTCATCAGCATCTGCTTGCCGATCTCGACGATCTCGATCAGCTTGGTGGGGTTGGAATCCAGGTCCACCATATTGCCGGCCTCCTTGGCGGCCTGGGTGCCCGAATTCATCGCCACCGCCACGTCGGCCTGCGCCAGCGCAGGCGCATCGTTGGTGCCGTCGCCCGTCATCGCTACCAGCCGGCCCTCCGCCTGGTAGGCGCGGATCAGCTTGAGCTTGGCCTCGGGCGTGGCTTCCGCGAGGAAGTCGTCCACGCCCGCCTCGGCGGCGATGGATGCGGCCGTAAGCTTGTTGTCGCCCGTGATCATCACGGTCTTGATGCCCATGCGACGCAGCTCCGCGAACCGCGATTGGATGTCCGGCTTGACGATGTCCTTCAGCTCGACCACGCCCAGCGCCCGATTACCGTCGCTGACCATCAGCGGCGTGCTGCCGCGGCGGGCCACGTCTTCGGCCAGGCGCAGGGCCTGTTCCGGCACGGTAGAGTCCTGCTCGGCCAGCCAGGCCTGCACGGCGTCGACCGCGCCCTTGCGGATCATGCGGCCATTAAGGTTCACGCCGCTCATGCGCGATTGCGCGGTGAAGGGCACGAATTCGGCATGCGCCATGGGCGCGGCCGGGGCGTGGATGGACTTGTCGGCCAGCGCCACGATGCTGCGGCCTTCCGGCGTTTCATCGGCCAGCGAGGCCAGGCGCGCGGCCTCGGCCAGTTCGCGCGCGGACACGCCGGGGGCAGGCAGAAAGGTCGAGGCCTGGCGGTTGCCGAAGGTGATGGTGCCGGTCTTGTCCAGCAGCAGCACGTCCACGTCGCCAGCGGCTTCCACGGCGCGGCCGGACGTCGCGATGACGTTCGCGCCCATCATGCGGCTCATGCCGGCCACGCCGATGGCCGACAGCAGGCCGCCGATGGTGGTGGGGATCAGGCAGACCAGCAGCGCGACCAGCACCGTGACCGTCACCACAGAACCGCCGCCAGCGGCGTTGACCGCGTAGATCGAGAACGGCATCAGGGTCACGACCACCAGCAGGAACACCACGGTCAGGCCCACCAGCAGGATGGTGAGGGCGAGCTCATTGGGCGTCTTCTGGCGCTTGGCGCCTTCGACCATGGTGATCATGCGGTCCAGGAAGCTCTCGCCGGGGTCGGCGGCGATGCGCACGAAGATCCAGTCAGACAGCACCCGGGTGCCGCCGGTGACCGACGAGAAGTCGCCACCGGACTCGCGGATCACGGGCGCGGATTCGCCGGTGATGGCGCTTTCGTCCACTGACGCCACGCCGGCGATGACCTGGCCGTCGCCAGGGATGATGTCGCCCGCTTCGACCAGCACTACGTCGCCCCGGCGCAGCAGGCCCGAAGGCTGGCTGACTGCCTGGTTGCGCCAGGCGCCGGGCGCAGCCAGGCTGGCGTCGGCATCGCGAAAGCCCTTCAGCAGACGGGCGTCGATGGTGGTGCGCAGGCCGCGCAGGGTGGCCGCCTGCTGCTTGCCGCGGCCTTCGGCCAGGGCTTCGGCGAAGTTCGCGAACAGCACGGTGAACCATAGCCACACGGCGATCGCCAGGATGAACCCGGCGGGCGCTTCGGCCCGGCCGCGCAGGGCCATGACCCACAGCACCGTGGTCAGGATGCTGCCGACGTAGACCACGAACATCACGGGGTTCTTCAACTGCGCGGCGGGCGATAGCTTGCGCAGGCTGTCCAGCACCGCCGGACCGATCAGGGCGCGCGACCACATGCCGAACTGGCGTTCACGCGCAACGTCAGTCGCGGCGCGGGCGGCGCCGCCGCCGGCGCCGGTAGTAGAAGTTTCAATCTTGGCCATTTTCATTCCTAGCCTTTAATTTGCAGGTGTTCCGCCACCGGGCCCAAGGCCAGTGCGGGCACGTACGTCAAAGCGCCTACCAGCAGCACCGCGCCGATCAACAGCACCACGAACAGCGGGCCGGTGGTGGGCATGCTGCCGGGACCGGCGGGCAGCCGGCGCTTGGCGGCCAGCGAGCCGGCCATCGCCAGGATGGCGACGATGATGGCGAAGCGGCCGAACCACATGGCGACGCCCAGCAGCACGTTGTAGAAGGGCGTGTTGGCCGACAATCCGGCGAAGGCGCTGCCGTTGTTGTTGGCGGCCGACGTCAGGCCATAGAGGATTTCGGAGAAACCGTGGATGCCCGGATTCAGCACGCCAGCCTGGCCGGCCGGCACCGAGACCGCCAGCGCCGTGCCGACCAGCACCAGCAGCGGGGTAGCCAGGATGACGATGGAGACCATCTTCATGTCATAGGCTTCGATCTTCTTGCCCAGGTATTCCGGGGTGCGGCCTATCATCAGTCCGGCGATGAATACGCCCAGGATGGCGAAGGCCAGCATGCCGTACAGGCCCGAACCCACGCCGCCGAAGACCACCTCGCCCAATTGCATCAACAGCATCGGCGTCAGGCCACCCATGGCGTTGAGCGAATCGTGCATGCCGTTGACTGCGCCGCAGGACGCCGCCGTGGTGACGGTGGCGAACAGCGAGGTGGCGGCGATGCCGAAGCGGGTTTCCTTGCCTTCCATGTTGCCGCCCGGCGAGAACGCGCTGAGCGCGCTGTCGGCGCCGGCCTGGGCCGCCATCGGATTGGGCTGCTGCTCGAAGTAGGCGGCGGATAGCGCAAACACCGCGAACAGCACGGTCATGGCCGCCAGGATCGCGATGCCCTGGCGCCGGTTGCCCACCATTTCGCCGAACGAGAAGCACAGCGCGGCGGGAATGGCCAGGATGGCCAACATCTCCAGGAAGTTCGCCAGCGGCGTGGGGTTCTCAAAGGGATGCGCGGAGTTGGCGTTGAAGAAGCCGCCGCCGTTGGTCCCCAGCAGCTTGATCGATTCCTGCGAAGCGACCGGACCCATGGCCAGGGTCTGGGTCTTGCTGACGGCGGGATCGGTCACGGCCTGTCCCTGGGCGTCCAGCACGGGCTGGCCTTGGGCGTCCACGCGGGGCTGCTCGTAATGCACCGCCTCGATCGTCTGGACTTCCTGATAGGGGCTGAAATTCTGGATCACCCCCTGGCTGACCAGCGCCAGCGCCAGGACCAGGGACAGCGGCAGCAGCACGTACAGCGTGCTACGCACCATGTCGGTCCAGAAGTTGCCCACCGTGGCCGAGCAATGGCGCGACAGGCCGCGGATCAGCGCGAACAGCACGGCGATGCCGGTGGCGGCCGAGACGAAATTCTGCACCGTCAGCGCCAGCATCTGCGTCAGGTAGCTCATCGTCGATTCGCCGCCATAGCCCTGCCAGTTGGTATTGGCCACGAAGCTGATGGCGGTGTTCAGGGCTGAGTCCGGTGACACCGCGCCCATGCCGGCGGGATTGAGCGGCAGCATGCCCTGCAGGCGCTGCAAGGCGTAGACGGCCGCGATGCCGATGATATTGAAGGCCAGCACCGCCACGGCGTAGCGCTTCCAGCCCATTTCGGCCTGCGGGTCTATGCCCGCCAGCCGGTAGATGCCGCGCTCGATTGGACGGCCCCAGGCGGTTAACCGGGATTGCCCGTTTTCCATGGCGATGCGGATGTAACGCCCGAGCAGGGGCGCGATCGCAAGCAGGACTGCCAGGTACGCGACCAGCAATCCGACGAATTCGGCGGTCATCAGAATTTCTCCGGTTTGAACAGCGCGACCAGCAGGTACACGAACAACAAGGCGGCCGTCAGGCCGCTCAGCCAATAGAGCCAGTTCATGGCTGCTCTCCCGCAGACAAGGTTTCGCAGAACCGCAACAGGGCGAAAGTCAGCCCGGCCATGACGGCAAAGATGGCGATATAGAAGGCATCCACGTTTTTCCTCCCGGGAGCCGCGCTCCCTTCGAACGACGGGCCTGCTCGGCGAATAGGGATGCGCGCCGGGCAGGCGTAGTGACCAATCAGGACATCGGCAGGTTACGGAGCGGGGGGTAAAAACGGGGTATACGTTTGGGAGGGGGGTGTAAATGAAACGTAAAATCCCAATATTCAGTACGGGAACACCGAATTGCACCAAGTTGGTGCATGGAATATGTAAATGAATGCTCCTTCTTAGGGCATTCCCCTAGTGTGACAATCCCGCATCTGGTGCAGAATCTCTTCCCATGCAGGTGAGGAGACAAAGCCCTGCATGGGCAAATACCGGCGGCACCGGTACATAAAAAAAGTAAAGCAGTACCCAAAAAAAGCAAAACGCACAACGGCTGGCACCAGGTAGTGCCGGCCGTTGTCGCATAAAAAGCCGGCATTTCAAGCGCAAAGGCTTTTCAAGCGCCGCGTTTCGCGATAATCAGACAGGGTTCGCTCATCCCAGCTATGTCGGAATCGCGCCTTTCATCCTCGGCACCCGCCACGACTCCCTATTGGCGCCGCAACTTGTGGCTGATCCTGGTGTTGCTCGTCGCCTGGGCCGCGCTGACCTTCATTCCCGCTTTTTTTGCCCGCAGCCTGAACTTCGATTTCATCGGCTGGCCGTTCGCGTTCTGGATGGCGGCCTATGGCGCGCCGCTGGCCTACCTGGTCATCATCGGCATCTACGCCCGGATCATGAATCGCGCCGATGAGCGCTCCGACGACACGGGAGGGCACCGCTGATGCCGTTTTTCAGCGGAGACACGCCCCAGCAATTCAGAGTCCGGCTGCGCCGCATCTACGTGCTGTACACGGCGGGCTTCGCGTTGATGATCCTGTTGATGGCGCTGGCCGAGATCCTGGGCATGCCGCGCAACTGGATCGGCTATGTATTCCTGCTGGTCACGGTCAGCCTGTACGCCGGTATTGGCATCGTCTGCCGGACCTCGGATCAGGTGGAATACTACGTGGCCGGCCGGCGGGTGCCGGCGATCTACAACGGCATGGCCACCGCCGCCGACTGGATGTCGGTGGCTTCCTTCATCGGGGTGGCCGGCACGCTCTACCTGACGGGCTACGGTGGGCTGGCCTACATCATGGGCTGGACCGGCGGCTACGTACTGGTGGCGATGCTGCTGGCGCCTTATCTGCGCCGCTTCGGCCAATACACCATCCCCGACTTCATGGGTGCGCGCTATGGCGGCAACATGCCGCGCCTGGCGGGCGTGGCCTGCGCCATACTCTGTTCCTTCACCTACCTGGTGGCGCAGATCTACGGCGTGGGCATCATCACCACGCGCATGACCGGCATTTCCTTCGAGCTCGGCATCTTCGTGGCGCTGGGCGGCATGCTGGTCTGTTCGTTCCTGGGCGGCATGCGCGCGGTCACCTGGACGCAGGTGGGGCAGTACATCATCCTGGTCATTGCCTATCTGGTGCCGGTGGTCTGGCTGTCCATCAAGCACACCAACATGCCCGTGCCGCAGTTGTCGGCCGGGGTGGTGCTGCAGCAGGTCACTGAAAAAGAAATCTACCTGCAGAACGACCCGTCCGAAATCGAGGTGCGCAGGCTTTGGCAGGAGCGCGCCGACGAAATGGGCCGCCGGATGGCGGCATTGCCAGAATCCTGGACACTGGAAAAGGACAAGCTGCGCAGCCGGCTGGCGCAGTTGACGGCGAACGATGCGCCCATGGTCGAGATCCGCTCGGCCGAACGCGAGCTGGCCGGCTATCCCCCCAGCGTGGAGGAGGCGCGTGTCGCATGGGCGCAGGCCAAGGCCGCCTTCGAGGCGCGGGCGGCGCCCGCCACACCGCATGCGGAACCGTTCCCGTCCAAGGATCCGGAAGAGCAGCGCAATATGCGCGTCAACTTCCTGGCGCTGGTGCTATGCCTGATGCTGGGCACCGCCGGCATGCCGCACATCCTGATGCGTTCATACACCACGCCTTCAGTCATCGAGGCGCGCAAATCGGTGTGCTGGTCGCTACTGTTCATCCTGCTGCTGTATTTCATGGCGCCGGCGCTGGCGCTGCTTGTGAAGTACGAGGTCTATACACAGGTGGTGGGGTCCAGCTTTCTCAGCCTGCCCAACTGGGTGCATGCCTGGAGCGCCGTCGACAGCAATCTGCTGGACGTGTCCGACGTCAACCGCGACGGCATCGTGCAGTTGAGCGAAATCAGCATGGGCGCCGACGTGGTGGTGCTGGCCATGCCGGAAATCGGCGGGCTGCCCTACGTCATATCGGCCCTGGTGGCGGCGGGCGGGCTGGCTGCGGCGCTGTCCACCGCCGATGGCCTGTTGCTGACCCTGTCCAACTCCCTGTCGCACGACATGTGGTACCGCATGGTGTCGCCGCGCATGTCGGCGGCGCGCCGCGTGATGGTGTCCAAGATCCTGTTGCTGCTGGTGGCGTTCGGTGCGGCCTGGGTGGCGGCGCGCAAGCCGGCGGACATCCTGTTCATGGTGTCGGCCGCGTTTTCCTTCGCGGCTTCGTCGTTTTTCCCGGCGCTGGTCATGGGCGTGTTCTGGCGCCGGGCCAACAAATGGGGGGCGACGCTGGGCATGGCGGCGGGGCTAGCGGCGACGTTCGCCTACATGACGCACACGCATCCGTGGCTGCGCGAATGGGTGCTGGGCATTTCACGCACCCAGCCCGTGGACCTGTGGTGGGGCATCCAGCCGATCGCGGCGGGCGTGTTCGGCGCGCCGGTGGCATTCCTGACGATCATTGTGGTGTCCCTGCTGACGCCGCCTCCCGACCGGGCCACGCTGGCGCTGGTGGACTACCTGCGGCATCCGGGCGCACCCAAACCGCAGGGCGAACGCGCCTAAGGCGCTGCGCAGGCGTCGGCCTTCCGGTTTTCCGGATCGACGCAGGAAGCCCACGCCGCCGCGGGCATCGTTTGCAGCAGGGTATAGGTCTGGCCGGGCGCCCATAGCCATTGCACGCCGCCAGGCGTCTGGCCGGCGGCCTCCCAGACCCGTTTGCGTTGCGCGCTGGTCATGGGGAACTGTCCATCGTCGCCGCTTTTGCCTTTTGCCAGCACCTGGGCGGGGTCCCGCTTGGCGTCATAGATGCTGACCATGCCTGCGGCGGTCTGCTTGGGTTGCACGATGGTCCAGTCGTAGTTGTACGAATCCAGCGCTGGCGCTTTCCAGGCCGGACCGGGCAACACTAGTACGGCATAGTGGCCCGGACTTTCGCGGTAGGGCAGTCCCAGAACGGCGGGCTCGTCCGCCCACGCCGTCCGCTGGCGCAAGTAGCGCTGCGCCCTGCGGCCCTGAGCGTCATACGTCACGACTTCGAACGCGTCTTCGGATCTGTCTTGATAGGAAATCGTGCGCAACAGCCGGCCCGCCGCGTCATGCACGTAGCGGGCCATGGGCCGGGAGCGCGCCGAGCAATCGTTGGCGCCCAGCTCGGCCAGCCAGCCGTGGGCGTCGTAGCGCAGGCAGTAGCGCGCCGGCCGGTTGCGGCGGCCGTCCCATGCGCGCGAGCGCTCCTCGTAGCCAGTCAGCCGACCGGCGGCGTCATAGTAGAAGCGCGTTTCAGCGTCTGGCGGGGGCAGCTCGGCCTTGCCCGATGCGCGGGTTTCGTGGACTGCGTTGGCACTGTAACGGGCGATGCCGCACAAATGCTGGCGGCCGTCGGGGGCGCTTTCCCAGCGCAGCATCGTGACGCCGATGCGGGCGTGCGGCGCGGCGGCGTAGACGGACCAGTCCACCTGTTCGGCCCAGATGGCGGGGGAGGCGCGTCCGTCCGTGTCTATGGCGACGCCAGGCAGCCATGACCGGATGCGCGAGCCGTCCAGCGCCAGCAAGGTATTCGTGTCGTCCAGGGAAATGTCCATCACCCTGGTGTGGCGCTGCGCGGACGCCGCCAGTGGCTCGCAGAGCGCGCTGGCCAGCCCCGGCGCCATGGAAAGTGCCGTCAGCGCAAGCAGACGCAGAGAGCAATCAAAGCGCGGCATTGTGCAGGTAGGCGATCAGCCCCCAGAGTTCGCTGCTGACGCCGCCCAGGCGCAAGGCGTTGTCGCGGGTGTCCATCAGCAGGAAGGGGTAGGCGTTGCGTTCCAGCTTGCCCGGAGGAGGTAGTCGGTAAGGCGTGAAGTGCTCGCCCGACAGCAGGTAGGTATTGGTCATGTCGCCGACATCCACATGCAGGTACCAGACGGTCAGCTCCGCGACGTTCAGGGCAGCATCCGCTTCCGGATATAGGCCGCCCTGGCCGGCGGGGATGGCACTGTCCAGCACGGCCATGAGCACGGCGCGCGGGCCAGGCTTCGGAAAGTTTGCGCCTTCACCGCCGCGCTGCGTGAACGCCTGGCGGATGAATCCCGCGCCGCGTGAGCCGGGCACCACCGTGCGGGCGAACATCGCCTCCAACTGGGCTTGCGACAAGGGGCCGGGCGTAGCGGACAACTGGTCCAGGTCCTGCTTGAAAGCGCTCAGCCAGGTGCGGTAGCGCACGAGCTCAGCCGCGCGGTTGAACTCCTGGGCCCAGGCATTGCCGGCCGGCAGCAAGCCCAGACAGCCCAGGCACAGCCAGGCCGCCAGCCAGCGGCGGATCCGGGAACTCGCCGTGGACCCGTCGCGGGGCTTCAATGCGAAACGGATTTCGAGAACACGTTCATCACCACCACGCCGGCGATGATGAGGCCGATGCCGATGAGCGCGGGCGTGTCCAGGTGCTGCTTGAACAGCACCGCGCCCACGATGGATATCAGCACGATACCCACGCCGGACCAGATGGCGTAGGCGATGCCCACCGGTATCTCGCGCAGGGTCAGCGACAGGAAGTAGAACGAGATCAGATAGCCGAACACCGTCACGATGGACGGCGCCAGGCGGGTGAAGCCTTCGGACCCCTTGAGCGCGCTGGTCGCGAAGATCTCGGCGATGATCGCTATGCCCAGATAGAGCCACTTCATTTGCGCGTTCCTTCGGCTTGTCGCAGCAGCACCAGCAGGGCGCCCGCGCCGCCTTCGCGCTCGGGCGCCTCGGAAAACGCCAGCACCTCGTTTTTCTGCACCAGCCAGGTGCGGGCCTTGTCCTTGAGCACCGGTTCCAGCCCCTGTGAGCCATAGCCCTTGCCGTGCACGATGCGCACGCAACGGATGCCGTGCTCCTGGCATTCGTCCAGGAACGATAGCAGGGCGTGGCGGGCCTGTTCCACCCGCAGACCGTGCAGGTCCAGTTCGGCGCCTGCGCGCCATTGGCCGCGGCGCAGGTTGCGCGCGGTGTCGGGCGCGGCGTCGCTGCGTACGAAGGCGGTGCCGCCTTCGGACAGCAGATGCGTGATTTCGCCGCCGTCTGAGACGCCGGCGTCGGCGCGCGTGGGCGTTTCGCCCAGCGCGTTGGCGCGGCGCAGCGCGGGCGCAGGCTGTGCCACGGGCTTGTGCTCCACCCGGGCGGCCTGCTTGATGGGCGTGACCGACTGCATCGTGCGCTTGAACGCCGCCATGTCGTCCACGGGGGCGGTGTCGGCTTTTTTCAGCACCGCCACCCGCTGGGCCAGGGCGGCGCGTTCGCGCTCGGCCTGCAGGTCTTTCTTCAGGCGTTTCAGGTCGGCCAGGCCGACCTTACTGCCCCGCATTCTCCAGCCACCGTTGTGCGTCCAGCGCGGCCATGCAGCCGGTGCCGGCGCTGGTGATGGCCTGGCGGTAGACGTGGTCCTGCACGTCGCCGGCCGCGAACACGCCCGGGACCGAGGTCATCGTGGCCATGCCGGACAGGCCGCTCTTGGTGACGATGTAGCCGTCCTTCATTTCCAGTTGGCCCTGGAAGATTTCGGTGTTGGGCTGGTGGCCGATGGCGATGAAGGCGCCGGTGGCCGCCATGTCTTCGGTGACGCCGGTGTCGACGTGGCGCACGCGCACGCCGGTGACGCCGCTGTCGTCGCCCAGCACTTCTTCCAGGGTATGGAACAGCTTGAGTTCCATGTTGCCGTTCTCGACCTTGCTCATGAGCTTGTCGACCAGGATGGGCTCGGCGCGGAACTTGTCGCGGCGATGGATCAGGGTGACCTTGCGGCAGATGTTCGACAGGTACAGCGCTTCTTCCACGGCGGTATTGCCGCCGCCGACGACGACGACGTCCTGGTTGCGGTAGAAGAAGCCGTCGCAGGTGGCGCAGCCGGACACGCCGCGGCCCATGAAGGCCTCTTCAGACGGCAGGCCGAGGTACTTGGCCGAGGCGCCGGTGGCGATGATGAGGGCGTCGCAGGTGTAGATCTTGCCGGTGTCGCCCGTGAGGGTGAACGGGCGCTTGGACACATCGACCTTGGCAATGTGGTCGAAGATCATTTCGGTGTTGAAACGTTCGGCGTGCTTCTGGAAGCGCTGCATCAGGTCCGGACCCTGCACGCCATCGGCATCGGCCGGCCAATTGTCGACGTCCGTGGTGGTCATGAGCTGGCCGCCTTGGGCCAGACCTGTAACAAGAACAGGGCTCAGATTGGCGCGTGCCGCATAGACGGCCGCCGTGTAACCGGCGGGGCCGGAACCGAGTATCAAAACTTTAGCGTGCGTAGGCGTGGACATGGGCGGGTATCTTTAGGTTAACGCCCAATTATAATGAGCCGCATGCCGCGTATCTCGACTGCTTCTCCGCGCGCCTCGCGCAATACCCGTAACGGGCCTTCCCCCCTGCAGACGCGCTTGTCCGCCCTGCTGCGCGAAGCCCGCTGGATCCTCTTCGCCGCCCTGGCGGCCTGGCTGACGCTGGTGCTGGCCACCTGGAATGCGGCCGACCCTGGCTGGTCGCATTCCGTCCCCGCCGGCGCCATCCACAACAAGGGCGGGACCCTGGGCGCCTATCTGGCGGACATCCTGCTCTATCTGTTCGGCTTTTCCGCCTGGTGGTGGGTAATTTTGCTGCTGCACCGGGTGCGCGCGGGCTACCGCCGCCTGGCCAGCCATCTTCGCGTTACCAATAGTAAGCAGCCGGAAGTGTTGCCCCGCGTCCACTGGGAAGAGGGCATCGGTTTCTTTCTGCTGCTGGTGGGGTCGCTGGGCATGGAAGCCCTGCGCCTGGCCAGCCGCGGCACGCATCTGCCCGGCGCCTCCGAGAACACCAGCGGCGCCGGCGGCGTGATCGGCCAGACGCTGGCCGACCTGATCGGCCGCAGCATCGGTTTCACTGGCAGCACGCTGGCCTTTCTGGTCATGCTGGCCATCGGCCTGAGCCTGTTCTTCTCGTTTTCCTGGCTGTCCATCGCCGAACGCGTGGGCTCGTGGCTGGAGGGCCTGGTGCGTCGCGTGCGCGACTCCTACGCCGCCCGCGAAGACCGCAAGGTCGGCGAGGTCGCCAAGGCCGTGCGCACCGAACAGGTCGTGGCCAAGCAGGAAAAGCTGGTCCACGAGCAGCCGGTGCGGATCGAACCCGCCATTACCGTGGTGCCCAAGTCCGAACGCGTTGAAAAGGAAAAGCAGCAATCGCTGTTCTTCGCGCCCTCGGGCGGCGCGGAAGGCGATCTGCCCGCGATCAGCCTGCTGGATCCACCCCTGGCCAACCAGGAAACGGTGTCGGCCGAAACCATTGAATTCACTTCGCGCCTGATCGAAAAGAAGCTGGCCGACTTTGGCGTGTCGGTCACCGTGGTGGCGGCGCAGGCCGGCCCGGTCATCACGCGCTACGAAATCGAGCCCGCCACGGGCGTGAAGGGCAGCCAGATCGTCAACCTGGCCAAGGACCTGGCGCGCGCGCTCAGCCTGGTCAGCATCCGGGTGGTGGAAACCATTCCGGGCAAGAACCTGATGGGCCTGGAACTGCCCAACCCGCGCCGCCAGATGGTGCGCCTGTCCGAGATCCTGGGTTCGCAGACCTACCACGCCAGCCATTCCGTCGTGACGATGGCGCTGGGCAAGGACATCGCCGGCAATCCGGTGGTGGCCGACCTGGCCAAGATGCCCCACCTGCTGGTGGCGGGCACGACCGGTTCGGGCAAGTCCGTGGGGATCAACGCCATGATCCTGTCGCTGCTGTACAAGGCGGACGCGTCCCACACCCGGCTGATCCTGATCGATCCGAAGATGCTCGAAATGAGCGTCTACGAAGGCATTCCGCATCTGCTGGCGCCGGTGGTCACCGACATGCGCCAGGCCTCCAACGCGCTGAACTGGTGCGTGGGCGAAATGGAAAAGCGCTACCGCCTGATGAGCAAGATGGGCGTGCGCAACCTGGCGGGCTACAACACCAAGATCCGCGACGCCATCAAGCGTGAGGAACCCATTCCGAATCCGTTCTCGCTGACGCCGGACGCGCCGGAGCCGCTGTCGCCGCTGCCCACCATCGTGGTGGTCATCGACGAACTCGCCGACCTGATGATGGTGGTGGGCAAGAAGATCGAAGAGCTGATCGCCCGCCTGGCGCAGAAGGCGCGCGCCGCCGGCATCCACCTCATCCTGGCCACGCAGCGTCCCAGCGTCGACGTCATCACCGGCCTGATCAAGGCCAACATCCCGACGCGCATCGCGTTCCAGGTGTCGTCCAAGATCGACTCGCGCACCATTCTGGATCAGATGGGCGCCGAAACCCTGCTGGGCCAGGGCGACATGCTTTACATGCCGCCGGGCACCGGCCTGCCGGTACGCGTGCACGGCGCGTTCTGCAGCGATGACGAAGTGCACCGCGTGGTGGAAAGCCTCAAGGCGCAGGGCGAACCCAACTACATCGAAGGCCTGCTGGAAGGCGGCCTGGACGGGGATGCGGGCGAAGGCGCCAGCAGCGTCACCGGCATCGGCGGCGACGCCGAATCCGACCCGATGTACGACCAGGCTTGCGAAGTGGTGCTCAAGCACCGCCGCGCGTCCATTTCGCTGGTGCAGCGCCACCTGCGCATTGGTTACAACCGTGCGGCCCGGTTACTGGAGCAGATGGAGCAATCGGGTATGGTGTCGGCGATGCAGTCCAATGGCAACCGCGAGATCCTGGTTCCCGCAGCCGCCGCCGCCCGAGAGGAAGCTTGATGAAGATGTTCCGCCGACTGGCCGCCGTGGCGGCCCTGAGCCTGGCGCCCGCCATGGTGTTTGCCGCCAGCGCGCAGGAGCAGCTGCGCGCTTTCGTGGCCACGGTGACCTCGGCCACCGGCTCGTTCTCGCAGTACACGGTGAACAATCAGGGCCGCACGCAGCCCGCCCAGACCGGTGTGTTCTCGTTCCAGCGTCCCGGCAAGTTCAAGTGGGCGGTGCAGAAGCCCTATGAGCAACTGGTGATCTCGGATGGCCGCCAGGTATTCCAGTTCGATCCGGACCTGGCCCAGGTGACCGAACGCAAGGTCGATGCCGCCATCGGCACCTCGCCCGCCGCCATCCTGTTCGGCTCGGGGTCGCTGGAGCAGTCGTTCGACGTTTCGGCCCTGCCGTCCAAGGATGGGATCGATTGGCTGCGGGCCAAGCCGCGCACCGCCGATGCGGGCTTTTCGCGCGTGGACATCGGCATGAAGGACAACCTGCCGGTGCGCGTGGAGCTGCTGGATTCATTTGGCCAGACCACCCGCGTGGATTTGTCCGGCATTGCCGCCAATCCGCAGCTGCCGGCCAAGGAATTCCAGTTCGTCGCGCCCAAGGGTGTTGACGTCGTGAAGATGTGAAAAAAGCCTGGCAACGCCAGGCTTTTTCTTGTGTGGTGTCCGCTTAGGGACGCTTATACGCGATGCAGTCTACCTCGACCTTGGCGTCGACCACCAGCGACGACTGCACGCAGGCCCGCGCCGGCGGGTTCTCGCCGAAGTATTCCTTGAACACCTTGTTGAACGACGCGAAGTCGCGCGCGTCGTCCAGCCACACGCCGCAGCGCACGACGTGTTCGGGACCGTAGCCGGCTTCCTTCAGGATGGCCAGCACCTGCTGGATGGCCTTGTGCGATTGGGTCACGATGCCGCCTTCGACGACTTCGCCGTTGTCCATCGGCACCTGGCCGGACACGTGCAGCCAGCCGTCGGCCGCGACCGCGCGGGCAAAGGGCATGTGCGAGCCACCCTGGCCCGTGCCGCCGGCGACGCCGTAGCGGGTGATGCCGTTGCTGTCGGCGGTGGGAGCATTGCTCATGGTTCTCTCCTTGAAATGAATGGCCGGTTTTGCGCCGGGATTTCGCCCGTTGCTTACTGGAAGTTCTTGCGCAGGTCGCCGCTGCGCGGCAGCCAGCGGCCGGCGCGGTCGCCGGTGGCCTCGCCCTGGCGATAGGACAGGGCGCCATTGACCCACACCGCCTCGATGCCAGCGGCAGTCTGCACCGGCGCGGCGAAGGTGGCGCGGTCGATGACCGTGGCCGGATCGAACAGCACCAGGTCCGCGTGGTAGCCCTCGCGCACCAATCCGCGCTCGGCCAGGCCGAAGCGGGCGGCGGACAGGCCCGTCATCTTGTGCACGGCCTCCGTCAGCGGGAACAGCCCCACGTCGCGGCTGTAGTGGCCGAGCACGCGCGGGAATGCGCCCCAGAGCCGGGGGTGAGGCATGGGATCGTTGGGCAGGCCGTCGGAGCCCACCATGGTGAGCCGGTGCGACAGCACGCGGCGCACGTCGTCTTCATGCATGTTGTGGTACACGGCGCCGGCCGGCTGCAGGCGCGCGGCCGTTTCGAGCAGGCTCAGGCCCCAGTCGGAGGCAATGTCGGCCAGCTTGCGGCGGGCCTGCTCCGGATGCGGCACGGACCAGGTGATGTCGATGTCGAACTCGTCCGTGACCTGCTTCAGGTCCAGGGTCGAGGAGCTGGCGGAGTAGGGGTAGCAGTCGCAGCCCACGTGTTGCAGGCGGCCGGCGGTCTCGAGCGCGGACAGCACTTCTTTCGTGCGGCCCCAGTTGCCGGCGCCGGCGCATTTCAGGTGCGACACCACCACCGGCACGCGGGCATGCTGGCCGATGTCGAAGGCTTCCTGCATGGCCTCCAGGATGGCGGCGAACTCCGAGCGCAGATGGGTGGTGTAGAGCGCGCCGAATTCATCCAGCGCCTCGGCAAGCAGCTTGACCTCTTCGGTGTCCGCGTCGAACGCGGAGGCATAGGCCAGGCCGGTGCTCAGGCCGATGGCGCCATGGGCCAGCGCGTCGCGCAGCTGCTCGCGCATGGCCAGCACTTCCTCGCGAGTGGCGGCGCGGTCGAGCCGGTCCATGTGGTTGCTGCGCAGGGCGGTGTGGCCGACCAGCGCGGCCACGTTCACGGCGGGGCGCGCGGCCTCGATGGCGCGGGTGTAGTCCGCGAAGGTGGGGTAGCTGAAGTCCGCGCGGGCGCCCAGCAGGTTCATCGGGTCCGGCGGTTCGCCGCGCAGGGCCACGGGCGACGCGCTGATGCCGCAATTGCCCACCACCACGGTGGTCACGCCCTGGGACAGCTTGGGCAGCATGTCCGGCGTGCGGATGACGTTGGTGTCGTCATGCGTGTGCACGTCGATGAAACCCGGGGCCAGCGCCAGGCGGGTGCCATCGATGATCTGGCGCGCCGCCGCGCCGGGCAGGTCGCCGATGGCCGCGATGCGGCCGTCGGCCAGCGCCACGCTGGCGCGGTAGGCGGGTTCGCCGGTGCCGTCCAGGACCAGCACATTGCCTATGAGGGTGTCGTACATCTTGTGTTCCAGTTCAATCGCCCAGCGGCAGGCGGTTCGGACCGCCGCGGTGTTCGTCCAGCGCCAGCTTGATGCGGCGCAGGCGCTCCCGGTTTTCTTCCTGGTTCAGCATGGCCAGTTCGGTCGAGAGCAGGTCTATGGCCAGCATCATCGCGTAGCGCGATGCCGAGGGCTTGTAGATGAAGTCGGTTTCGTCGGTGCGGATGGGCAGCACCACGTCGGCCAGTTCAGCCAGGGCGGAGGTGGCGTCGGTGATGGCGACGATGCGCGCCTGGTACTGCTTGACGATGCGGGCCGCGCCCACGATTTCCGGCGTGAGGCCCGAGGCCGACAGGATCAGCACCGCGTCGCGTTCGTCCAGCGTGGCCGCGACCATGCGCAGCAGCACCGCATCGCTGTACACGGCAATGGGATAGCCCAGGCGAACCAGGCGCGACTGCACTTCCTGCGCCAGCACGGCCGACGCGCCGCCCATGCCGAAGACATAGATCATGCGCGCGCCGTCGACAATGCCGGCGGCCGCCTCGAACAGTTGCTCGGTGAAGTTGGGCAGGTGGGCGCGCAGCGTGCTTTCGATGTCGGCGTAGATGCGGGCGTAGAAGGTGCTTTCCTCGGTTGGCGCGCTGGGGTCCAGGAAGCGGCTGCCCACTGTGCTGGCCTGGGCCAGCTTGAGCTTCAGGTCGCGGGTGTCGTCGCAGCCGACCGTGCGCGCGAAGCGCGAGATGGTTGCGATGCTGACGCCGGCCTTGGCCGCCAGCTGGTCGACGGTGGCGCTGGCGCCCCAGATGATGTCGTCCAGGATGGCGTCGGCGACCTTGCGTTCGGTCACGCTCAGCGAGTCCCGCCGACTGCGTATCTGGAAGACGATGTCGCGGATGATGTTCATGTGGGCTTCCTGGATCTGTTCTGGACTGGGCGGTTATCAGGCGGCCAGCTCGGCGTCGCCGATGCGCGAACACGCCACATAGTGGCCCGGGCCGACATTGGCGGCCTGCGCCTCGGTGGTTGCGCAGCTTTCGATGGCGTAGGGACAGCGGGTGCGGAACACGCAGCCGGAAGGCGGGTTGACCGGGCTGGGGATGTCGCCCTTCAACAGGATACGCGAGCGCGGCGCGCGCGGGTCCGGCACCGGCGCGGCGGACAGCAGCGCGCGGGTATAGGGATGGCGGGGGCGGGCGTAGACCTCACTGGTCGGGCCGCGTTCCATGACACGGCCCAGGTACATCACCACGACCTCGTCGCACAGGTAGTCCACCACCGCCAGGTCGTGGGCCACGAACAGCATGGTCAGGCCCAGGTCGCGCTGCAGGTCCTGCAGCAGGTTCAGCACCTGCGCCTGCACCGACACGTCCAGCGCGGACACCGGCTCGTCGGCCACGATGAAATCGGGCTCGACTGCCAGCGCGCGGGCGATGCCGATGCGCTGGCGCTGGCCGCCGGAGAACTCGTGCGGATAGCGGCGGCTGTGGTCGGCGTTCAGGCCCACGCGTTCCAGCAGCTCGCCGATGCGGGCCATGCGGCGGTTCTGGGCAAGCCGGTGGGTGTCCAGCGCTTCGCCCAGGATCTCGGCCACCGTCATGCGGGGGTTGAGGCTGGCGTAGGGATCCTGGAACACGATCTGCATGCGGCGGCGCCAGGGCAGCATCTGCTTTTCGGACAGCTTGGTGATGTCCTGGCCGTCGAACAGGATGCGGCCGGCGGTGGGCGCGAACAGGCGCAGCAGGGCGCGGCCGGTGGTGGTCTTGCCCGAGCCGGATTCGCCGACCAGGCCGACGATGGTGTTGCGCGGCACGTCGAAGCTGACGCCGTCCACGGCCTTCACGACCGGCGCATGGCGCGCCTGCGAGGTGGGGAAGTGGACCTTGAGGTCCTGGATCCGCACCAGCGGCTCCTCGGCGCGGATGGGAATGGGGCTACTCGTCATATCGGATTCACCTTGATGCAGCGCGCGCGGTGGTCGGTCTGCACCGGCATGAGTTCGGGTACGGCGGCGCGGCAGTCGTCGGCAGCCAGCGGGCAGCGCGGCGCGAAGGTACAGCCGGCCGGCAGCGACAGCACGCTGGGCACGTTGCCCGGGATGGCGCGCAGCCGTTCGCCGGAGGCCAGCAGGGCGGCCGTGGGGATGCAGGACAGCAGACCGCGGGTGTAGGGGTGCGTGGGCTTTTCGAACAGGTCGTAGACGCGGGCGTCCTCGACCACGCGGCCCGCGTACATGACCGCCACGCGATGCGCGATCTCGGCCACCACGCCCAGGTTGTGCGTGATGAACAGGATGCTCATGTTCATCTCGGCCTGCAGCCGGCGCAGCAGGTCCAGGATCTGCGCCTGCACGGTCACGTCCAGCGCGGTGGTCGGCTCGTCCGCGATCAGCACGGCGGGGTTGCACGCCAGGGCCAGCGCGATCATCACGCGCTGGCGCATGCCGCCCGACATCTGGTGCGGGTACTCGTTGATGCGCCGCTCGGCCGCCGGGATTTCGACGCGCTCCAGCATTTCACGGGCGCGCCGCATGGCCGCGTCGCGGGAGCCGCCCTCGTGCTGCAGCACGGCTTCGGCGATCTGGTCGCCCACCGTGTACAGCGGATTCAGGCTGGTCATGGGCTCCTGGAAGATCATGGCGATTTCGGCGCCGCGGATCTTGCGCAGGGTGGCGGGCGAGGCCTGGGCCAGGTCGTGCCGCGCGCCTTGGCGGTCGCGGAACAGGATCTTGCCGGCCTCGATGCGACCCGCCGGCTTGGGCAGCAGGCCCATGATGGACAGGCTGGTCACGGACTTGCCGGAGCCGGACTCGCCGACGATGGCCAGCGTTTCGCCGCGGGCCAGGTCGAAGGTGACGCCGTCCACGGATTTGGCGATGCCGTCGCGGCTGTGGAACCAGGTCTTCAACCCTTCCACGGAAAGCACGACGTCTCGGGTGCTTGCGGTCATGATTACAGCTCCTTGCGCAGGCGCGGATCGAGGACGTCGCGCAGGCCGTCGCCGACCAGTTGCAGCGACAGCACGGACAGGACGATGGCGATGCCGGGGAAGATCATGATCCAGTCGGCCGAGCCCATGTACTGCTGGCCGGCGTTGATCATGGTGCCCCAGGTGGGGATGTCGGGCGACACGCCCACGCCCAGGAACGACAGGCCGGCTTCGGCCAGGATCGCGTAGGCGAAGATGAACGTGCCCTGCACCAGGATGGGAGACACCAGGTTGCGCAGCACGTGCACGGTGACGATGCGCCAGGTCGGCACGCCCAGCGCGCGGGCGGCTTCGACGAAGGGCAGTTCGCGGATCACCAGGGTCGAGGCGCGCACGATGCGCGCCAGGCGCGGCGTGTAGACGATGCCCAGCGCGATCACCACGTTGACCAGCGACGGCCCCAGCGCGGCCACCAGCGAGATCGCCAGCAGGATGTCGGGAAAGGCCATCATGGCGTCGATCAGGCGCGACACGAACTTGTCCGCCGTGCGGAAGAAGCCCGCGATCAGGCCCAGCGCGATGCCCAGGATGCTGGACACGATCACGACGGAGAAGCCCACCATCAGCGACAGGCGGCCGCCGTGGATGACGCGGCTGAACACGTCGCGGCCGAAGTCGTCGGTGCCGAACCAGTGCGCGGCGCCCGGCGCTTTCAACCGGTTCATGATGGACAGTTTGAACGGATCGTAGGGGCTGATCCAGGGCGCCAGCAGCGCAGCCAGGACCAGCACGACGATCACGATCAGGCTGATCAGCACGGTCTTGCGCGACACCAGCAGGCGCAGGACCTGCCAGCGGTCGGCGCCCGCGCCGGAATTAGCGGTAGTTGCGATAGCCATATCAGTAGCGGACCCGGGGATCGACCAGCAGGTACAGCAGATCGATGAAGAGATTGATCAGGACGTAGATGGCCGCGATGATCAGCAGCGCGCCCTGGATGACGGGGTAGTCGCGGCGCAGCACGGCCGACACCACCAGGCTGCCCACGCCGGGCAGGCCGAACACGGTTTCGGTCACGACCGCGCCGCTGATCAGCAGCGCCGTGGTCAGGCCCAGCACCGTCAGGATCGGGATCAGCGCATTGCGCACGGCGTGCTTCAGGATCACCTTGCTTTCGGGCAGGCCCTTGGCGCGCGCGGTGCGCACATAGTCGTCGCGCAGCACGTCCAGCATGCTGGCGCGGATGAAGCGGGTGATCAGCGCCGAGTTCACCAGGCCCAGCACCACGGCGGGCAGGATCAGGTGCGACAGCCGGGTCATGAGCGAGGCGTCGGGGCCGCCGTAGCCGGCCACGGGCAGCCAGCCCAGCTTGACCGAGAACACCTGCATCAGCAGCAGCCCGAGCCAGAAGCTGGGCACGCTGGAGGTGAACATCGAGAACGACAGTACCGACTGGTCCAGCGTGGTGCCGCGTTTGACCGCGGACAGTATCCCCACCGGCAGCGCGATGGCGCTGGCGATCAGCAGCGACATGAGCGTCAGCAGGATGGTGGGTTCGGCGCGGTCGGCCAAGGCCGACAGCACCGGCTTGTTCATGAAGATGGATTGGCCCAGGTCGCCTTGGGCCAGCTTGCCCAGCCACGAAACGTACTGCACGGCCATCGGCTGGTCCAGCCCGAGCTGGGTGCGCAGGGCGGCGATGTCCTGCTGGCTGGCCTGCGGACCCAGCATCACGGCGGCGGGATCGCCTGGCGTGACGCGGATGATCACGAACACGATGGTCGCGACGATGAACATCACGGCCACCAGCCCGACCAGCCGGTTTAAGAGATAACGCAACACGATGGATGTCCTAAAAAAGCGTCGTATCGTGGGGAGGGGCGGCGCGCTTGTTGGAAGGGCGCGCTCTGCGGGTCATGCATTGATGCGTGGAGCGCGGCAGGAGGTCTTGTGTGCGCCTTTGCCCTGCCGCGCTACGCCATTACTTGGACTTCCAGGCGTTCCAGAAGTAGGGCCACGGCACGGCCTTGGTGCCTTGCAGCGACGGCGAGCGCGCGGCCTGGGCGTTGAAGTCGCCGACCTTGATGAAGGGCACTTCGTCGTACACGGCCTGCTGCACATCGGCCCAGCGCTTGATGCGCTCTTCCTGGTTGCTGGCCTGGTTGAAGGCGTCCAGCGCCTGGTTGCGGCGGGGGGTGTCCCACCAGCCCGGCGCGTCCTTGGACGGGAAGTCGATCAGGGCGGGTTCAGGCAGGAAGGGGCTGTGCGTGATGAAGACGTCCCACAGGGCCGGGTCCTGGCGGCGCTGCGTCAGCGTGGCCCAGTCCACCACCTGCATGTCCACGGTGAAGCCCGCGGCCTTCAGGTATTCGGCGGCGACCAGCGCCATCTTGTAGTGGAACTCGTACTGCTGGCTGGTCAGGATGCGGATCTTGCGGTCCTGCACGTTGGCGCCATCCACCAGCTTCTTGGCGCCGGCGGCGTCGCCCTTGTTGTAGACCTTGCCGCCCAGGGACGTGGCCCAGGGATAGCCCTCGGGATACAGGTCGCCGTTGAGCTTGTAGAAGTTCTTGTCGCCGAAGGCGGCGTACAGCATGTCTTCTTCGTTCAGCGCCAGCTGCACGGCCTGGCGGACCGCCAGGTTCGACATGATGCCTTGCTTGGTATTGAGCACCAGGCGCGGCCAGCCGAAGGGCTTGAGCATGACGGGGTCGGAGCGGCCGTTCTTGAGCTTGGGCAGCGATTCCACCGGCAGCGAGTCGACGTAGTCGAACTGGCCTGCCACCGCGCTTTCGACGCGGGTGTTGGCGTTGCTGACCGGTACGAAGCGGATCTCGTCCAGGTACTGCTTGCGCGCGCCGCCAAAGCCGTCAGGCTCGCCTTCGCGCTGCTTGTAGCCTTCGAAGCGGACCAGCTGGATGTACTGGTCGGGCACGCGCGCCTTCAGTTGGTAGGGGCCGGTACCGACGAATTCGGTCAGGGCCGGAGCGATCTTGCCCTTGGGCATGATGACGGCGGCGCTGTTGTTCATGGCCAGCAGCGCGGTCAGGGGCGCATAGGGCTGCTTGAGCGTGATGCGGATGGTGTTGGCGTCCGGCGCTTCCATGCCGGTGATGATCTTGGCGGCCATCTTGCCGCGCGTGGCGGTCTCGGTCCAGCGCTTGAGCGAGGCCAGCACGTCGGACGAATCCATCTTGGATCCGTCATGGAAGGTGATGCCCTGGCGCAGCGGGATCGTGTAGGTCAGCCCGTCGGCGGAGACTTCCGGCAGCTTGTCGGCCAGGAGCGGGGTCAGGTTCCACTTGCCGTCGAAGGTGTACAGCGTTTCGAAGAAGTGCTGGGTCAGGATGCCCACCAGGTCGGCCGTGCTGGTCATCGGATCCAGCGTGGGCGGCTCGCCTATGGTGGCAACCGAAATCGTGCCTCCCTTGATCGGCGTGGCACAGAGGGCGGGGGTCGACAATGCGGTCAAGCCAATTGCGCCGGCCAGCAGCAGGCTATTGAGCCCACCGCCTCGCCGGGAGGTACGGAAGTTCATGATTCTCTCTCCAGAGGGTCAAAAACGGGTTTTGCTTGTAGTAATTAGAGGTTTGCGCCGGAATCCCGCGATTCCTCCTGCCCGCCGGGTACCGGCGCGGTGCGGCGGGCAGGGCCGTTCAGAAGAAGGTTTCGGCCACGTCGGTAACGCGGTATTGCTCGTCCACCAGCAGCACCTGGCGCCACTTGTCGAAGGTCAGGCACGGGTGGGAAATATCGAAGGCGATCATGTCGCCGACCTGGATGTCGTCGCCTGCGCCGATCTGCATGAAGGCGTGCTGGTCCATCATCGCGCTCAGCTTCCAGTGGCCGGGAGCCTGGCCGGGCGCGGCGTCACGGCCGGGGCGGTACAGCGCGGCGGGCGTGGGCAGGCCGGCGTCGAAGGCGGCGTCGCGCTTGCCCATGGCGACGATGGCGCGGCCCGGTTCGGGCAGAGACTGTACGTAGGCCCAGACCTGCAAGGCCGGCTGCAGGCCGGGTTCCATCTTTTGCGCGACCGGATTGTGGGCGTTGATGCGCTCGGCGGCCGAGCGGTAGATGCCGACGTCGTGCGACAGGTAGCAGCCAGGGCGCAGCACGATTTCCAGCGGCGCGCCGATGTCCAGTTGCGAGAATTCCTCGGCCACCACGTCGAACCAGGCGGAGCCGGCGCCAGAGATCAGGGCGGGGCCGTTCTTGCGCAGGCGGCCGGCGGCGGCGAGGCCGCGCAGGGCGTCGGCGGCGCGGCGCAGGAAGGCGCGGATGACGTCTTCTTCCTGCAGCACGCCTTCGTAGACTTCGATGCCGGCCAGGGCCAGGCCGGGCCATTTGCCGATTTCGTCGACCAGCGCCCGCAATTGGGCGTCGTCGCGCACGCCGGTGCGGCCACCCTGCGGGCCCAGCTCGATCAGCACCGGCAGGGTCAGGCCCTGTTCGCCGAAGTAGGCGCCCAGCTGGGCCGCGTTGGCCGGGGAGTCCACTATGCAGAAAAAGGTGAAGGCCGGGTCGCGCAGCAGGTGCGCGATGATGGCCATGTTGGCGCGGCCCACCAACTGGTTGGCCATCAGGATCCGGCGCACGCCGTGCTGGTAGGCGGCCCGGACCTGCGGGGCGGTTGCCAGCGTGATGCCCCAGGCGCCGCCGGCGATCTGGCGCTGGAACAGAGCCGGGCTCATGGTGGTCTTGCCGTGCGGCGCCAGCTTGACCTTGTACGCTTCCATGAAGCGCTGCATCCATTGCAGGTTGTGGCGCACGCGGGCTTCGTACAGCACCGCCACGGGCAGGCTGACGTCCTCATTGAGCAGGTTCCAGTTCAGCGCCGCCACGCCGGCGGTGGTACAGGATTCCGGAAAGGCGCCCAGGCCTTTGCCGTTCACGTCCAGGGGGGCTGCGGGGAAGGAGGAGTTCGTCATGGGGCGCCTGCTATGGAAAATATTTACGTCAAACCTGGTTTTTTTCATTATCGTGAAAAAAATTTACAAGCGGGAGTTAGGAGTTTCCCGTAGTCGGCGCTGGCCGGCGGTTGGCGCGACAATAGGAAAAACCTCCGACACAAGGAAGCGTCATGCTGAAAGTTGCTTTGGGCCAGTTCGCCGTCAGCCGCGTCTGGGAAGAAAACGCCCAGGTCTGCATAGACTTGATGGAGCGCGCCCGCGCCGGCGGCGCCGGCCTGCTGGTCTTGCCCGAAGGCATCCTGGCCCGCGACATCACCGATCCGCAGATCGTCCTGAAGGCTGCCCAGCCGCTGGACGGTCCCTTCATGAGCCGCCTGCTGGAAGCCAGCCGCGGCTCGCAGTTGGCGACCATGATGTGCGTGCATGTGCCGACCGGGGAAGGGCGGGTCTGGAACACGCTGGTGACGCTGCAAGACGGCAAGATCCTGTCGCAATACCGCAAGCTGCACCTGTACGACGCCTTCAACATGAAGGAATCCACCAACGTCACGCCCGGCGTCGACATCCCGCCGCTGCTGGACATCGGCGGCCTGCGCGTGGGCCTGATGACCTGCTACGACGTGCGCTTCCCCGAACTGGCGCGGCGCCTGGCGCTGGACGGCGCCGACCTGCTGGTGCTGCCGGCGGCCTGGGTTCGCGGCCCGTTGAAGGAAATGCACTGGGAAGTGCTGGTCACGGCGCGCGCGCTGGAAAATACCTGCTATGTGGCTGCCACCGGCGAATGCGGCGAACGCAACATTGGCTGCAGCATGGTGGTGGATCCGCTTGGTGTGGTGACGGCGCGGGCGGGCGAAGCCCCGGCTCTGGTTTTCGCCGATATCGACCCCGAACGCCTGGCCCATGCCCGCAAGGTATTGCCGGTGCTGGCGAACCGCCGCTTCGCGCCGCCGGGACTGGCCTAGGACCGCTAAGGGAGGCAGGCCCGCGCCATGGTGTAATGCTGGCTTGAATTACTTGCTGTCTCCCCTCATCTTCTGCCAATGAGCAACGATCTCTTCGCGGCCGATCCTGCGCATCGGCCCTATGTGCCCCTGGCCGAGCGGCTGCGCCCGCGGACCCTGTCCGACGTGGTCGGACAGTCGCATCTGCTGGGGCCCGACAAGCCCCTGCGCGTCGCCTTCGACTCGGGCCGGCCGCATTCCATGATCTTCTGGGGGCCGCCAGGCGTGGGCAAGACCACGCTGGCGCGCCTGATGGCGGACGGCTTCGACGCGCAGTTCATCGCCATCTCGGCGGTGCTGGGCGGGGTCAAGGACATCCGCGACGCGGTCACCGTGGCGCAGGTGGCGCAGGGCCAGGGACGCCGCACCATCCTCTTCGTCGACGAGGTGCACCGCTTCAACAAGGCGCAGCAGGATGCCTTCCTGCCCTATGTGGAAAGCGGGCTGTTCACCTTTATCGGCGCCACCACCGAAAACCCCTCGTTCGAGGTCAATTCGGCGCTGTTGTCGCGGGCGCGGGTGTACGTGCTGCAATCGCTTACCGCCGAGGAGCTGCAACAGCTGGTCGACCGCGCCGTGCAGGCCCTGAACGACGGGCTGGAAGAGGGCGAGCGCATCCATGTCGAGGCCGACGCGCGCGAACAGCTGGCGGCCTGGGCCGACGGTGACGCGCGCCGCCTGATCAGCGCCGTGGAAGTGGTGGCCGAGTCGGCCCAGGCCGCCGGCCGCGATACGGTGGACGCGGCCTGGCTGGAGATCTCGCTGTCGCAGAACCTGCGCCGCTTCGACAAGGGCGGCGACGCGTTCTACGACCAGATCAGCGCACTGCACAAGTCGGTGCGCGGCTCCAACCCAGACGCCGCGCTGTACTGGTTCTGCCGCATGATCGACGGCGGCGCCGATCCCAAATACCTGTCGCGCCGGCTGGTGCGCATGGCGGTGGAAGACATCGGCCTGGCCGATCCCCGCGCCACCGACCTGGCCGTGAACGGCGCCGATATCTACGAACGCCTGGGCTCGCCGGAAGGCGAACTGGCGCTGGCGCAGGCGGTGGTCTACATGGCCTGCGCGGCCAAGTCGAACGCCGTCTACAACGCCTACAACCAGGCGCGCAAGTTCGCGGCCGAGCACGGCAGCGCGCCGGTGCCGATCCACCTTCGCAATGCGCCCACCAAATTGATGAAGCAGCTGGGCCATGGCAAGGCCTACCGCTACGCGCACGACGAGCCGCACGGCTACGCCGCCGCCGAGCAATATTTCCCCGATGGACTCAACCCCTCCTTCTATCGGCCGACCGATCGCGGCCTGGAGGCTAAAATCCAGCAAAAGCTGGCATTCCTGCGCGAGCTGGACGCACAGGAACGCGCCAAGAAACGGTAACGGGCGCCGCCCGTTGCTTCACGCAACCTCACCGATATCACCATGCTAGACCCGATACTGCTGCGCAAAGACCTGCAAACCGTCGTAGACCGCCTCAAAAGCCGTGGCGTGTCCTTCGACACGGAACGGTTCAATGAGCTGGAATCCCGCCGCAAGGCCGTCCAGACTGAAACCGAGTCCCTGCAAGCCCGCCGCAACGCGCTGGCCAAGCAGATCGGCCAGCTCAAGGCCAAGGGCGAGGACGCCAGCGCCGTCATGGCCGAATCGCAGGCCGTGCCCGTGCGCCTGAAGCAGCTGGAAGACGAGCTGGCCGCCTTGCAGCAGCCGCTCAATGAACTGCTGATGTCGGTGCCCAACCTGCCGCACGCCAGCGTGCCGCTGGGCGAATCCGCCGACGACAACGTCGAAGTGCGCCGCTGGCTGCCGGGCGCGGCCGGCGCCGACGGCAATCCGCCGGCCCTGGCGTTCGAGGCCCGCGACCACGTCGCCATCGGCGAGCCCCTGGGGCTGGACTTCGACATGGCCGCCAAGCTGTCCGGCGCCCGCTTCTCGTTCATGCGCGGCCCGATTGCGCGCCTGCACCGTGCGCTGTCGCAGTTCATGCTGGACCTGCAGACGGGCACGCACGGCTACACCGAGTGCTACACCCCCTACATCGTCAATGCCTCGACGCTGTACGGCACGGGCCAGCTGCCGAAGTTCAAGGACGATATGTTCGCCGTGTCCAAGGGCGGCGGCGACGACGATCCCAAGGTCGATGACCAGGGCAAGCCGTACGTGCGTGAAGACCAGTACCTGATCTCCACCTCGGAAATCACCTTGACCAGCGTGGCGCGCGACACCATCCAGGCCGCCTCCGACCTGCCGCTCAAGCTCACGGCGCACACGCCGTGCTTCCGCTCGGAAGCCGGCAGCGGCGGCCGCGATACCCGCGGCATGATCCGCCAACACCAGTTCGACAAGGTCGAAATGGTGCAGATCACCCAGCCCGATCAGTCCTACGAGGCGCTGGAAGACATGGTGGGCCATGCCGAGCGCGTGCTGCAACTGCTGGGCCTGCCCTACCGCGTTGTGCTGCTGTGCACGGGCGACATGGGCTTCGGTTCGGCCAAGACCTATGACCTGGAAGTGTGGCTTCCCGCGCAGAACACCTGGCGCGAGATTTCCTCGGTGTCGAACTGCGAAACCTTCCAGGCCCGCCGCATGCAGGCGCGCTTCCGCAATGCCCAGGGCAAGCCGGAATACGTGCACACGCTCAACGGTTCGGGCCTGGCCGTGGGCCGCGCGCTGGTCGCCGTGCTGGAAAACCACCAGCAGGCAGACGGCAGCGTGCTGATTCCGGAGGCGCTGCAGCCTTATATGGGCGGCCTGACGGTGCTGAATCCGGCACCGAAAGCCTGACGCTTTTCAGCTGTCCATCCGTCATTTGGCGGAGTAAAAGACGGAGCCTTCGGGCTCCGTTTTTTTTTATTATCTGTACATATTCCTGTCGCCTCGGGCCTTTAAGCTGCCTGCGCGAGTGTTTGATTATGATGTGAGCAATTGTGTATTCCAATAAAAGGGCCGGATAGTTACGGCACAATATGCCCCGTGTGCTACACGCTTCATTCACTTAAATAACAAGGAGTTGCCCATGACTTCAAGAATGATTGGAGATTTTCGTGTGAGATGCTCCGTGGCTCAGGAAGACGAGCAGGGCTACCGTGTGCAGATATGGACGCGCCGGGTTGGCGGCACCGCGCCGGAAAAGTGCTGGACCGTGCCCGGACAGGCGCCGTTTTCGAGCCTGCACGAAGCCGAGCAGGAAAGCCTGCAACTGTTCCAGGGCATCAACGGCGTGCGTTTCAACGGTGAACCGGAGTTTGCCCATGCGTCCGCATAATGGTTGGTGGCGGTCGTCGAGCGAGCCCCGCCGTTGGATCGATCTCGTTCAGGAAACGCCGCGGTGGAGCGATGCCAAAGCCAGCAAGGCTCCGCAGCAACCGGTGGTGTTGGTCGGCAAACCCGTGCAGGCTCCTGCGGCCTGAGGTGCTTTCCGCGCGGCACCGGACATTGCCCCGCAGAAAAAAAGGCCACTCGCAAGAGTGGCCTTTGCTTTTTCCGGCGCCTGGCGGCCGTCACGCGTTAATCGCGGTCATGTCCGCGGCCGCGGCCGTGGTGGTGGTCATGTCCGCGTCCGCGGCCATAGTAATAGCCGCGGTCGTAATAGCGGCCGCCGCCGCGGTAATACACCGGCGCCGGGTAGACCACCGGCGGCGCGACATACACCGGCGCGGGGCGGTAATAGACGGGCGGCGGGGGCGGCACATACACGGGCTGCGGCGCGACGTAGACCGGCGCGGGGTATACGATCCCCGGTATGCCGATCGAGATGCCGACGTCCACGCGAGCCAGGGCGACGCTGGAGATCAGCAGACCAGCGGCACCAGCACCAGCGATAAGCCATTTTTTCATCTTGCACCTGCCTGCCGCTTGACGCAGCAAAGTTGAGTATTCGTTGATGCCATTTTCGGGCTTTTCGATCAGGCAGACGTAAGCGGGCCCGCGTCAATCGCGACAATCCGCAACCGTCCCCGCCCATATGGCATGCGGCTTGCTGCTACGCAACAGCGTGAGTCCGCTCTGATGCGGCCGCGATTGAAATGGATTGAAATCGCCTGGAATCAGGTGAAGCCGAGTGGCCAGGTTACAGGCAGTCACCATCCGCCCCTGTTTCCGCGTAACGACGTTGCGCGGGCGCACCAGTTTTTTGGGGCCGGAGCTAGGCGTCCAGCTCCCCATCGGCCTGTTGGCGACGGAATTCGACCACCCAGACCCAGGGGTTCGCTGCCCAGGCGTGCGAGCCGTAACGCTCGCACCAGGTCAAGGCGAAGGCGGTCTGCAGCGGCACGCCCGGCAACAGGGCGGAGCTTTGGTACAGGGCTTGCGTGCCTTCGGCGCGGGCATCGGCTTCGGACAGCGTTTGCAGGCGCTGGACGCGCACCCCCACGATAACGGCGGTGGCGAAGGTATTGCCCGCTTCGTCGGTCAATTCGATACTGTCGCCGGATTTTCCAAATGGGCACCTGACCCAGCTTGAGGTCTTGCGCAATTCGGATGGATTATCCAGCGATGGGCCCATGGCCACCCATCTGCCGGAATCCGCGGCGTCCGCATACCAGACCGTGGTCAGTTTGGTCGGTTGCGGCTTCAGGATGCGCCGGCTCTGCACTTTACGGCCGTCCAAAACAGCTTGTTTAAGCGGCTCGCTGAATTGAAGAGACTGCCTTTTCATACGCTCGCGGTTCCTCCAACGGTCAAAGCATATGCGCCAATGCGGCGACAGCCTGGTCGACGCATGCCTACTGTGCGGGCGGTTTGGGCCTGGAATCGGGAAGTATGCCGCCTCAAGGCCATCATGTCAGGCATGAGCTGGATTTATGTGTCTTTTTGAATACGGCGCGGGGATGTTTGTATACTCGAAACATGACTACGAACCTGCATGATCTCAAGCCGGGTTACTACTGGTACACCATGGCAAATGACCCGCTCGCCATCATTCATATCCATGAGGATGGCGGCGCCACGCTGATGGGTACGGATTACCGCATCGGCGCCGAAGGCGTGGCCGACATGGTCCGCCAGGGTGAACGTTTCTTCTGGATAGAACCGCCCCAAGCCTGAGCTTGATGGCGCGTGCCGCCTGGTCTGCGCAAGGCCGGCCGCCACGCGCGGCGCCTGGAATCCTGCCATGACCAATCTGTTTTTGAAGAATGTCCGCGCCCCGCAAGGAGGCCCGGTGGACGTGCTGGTGCGCGACGGGCGCATTCAGGGTATCGGGCCGGGCCTCGCCGCCGCGCCCGGCATGCCTGTCGAGGACGGCGCAGGCGCCTTGCTGCTGCCTGGCCTGGTCGAAGGCCATACTCACCTCGACAAGACCACCTGGGATTCGCCCTGGTACGTGAACGAAGTGGGCCCGGCGCTGACCGACCGCATCGAGAACGAACGCGTCTGGCGCGCCCGCAGCGGCCATGACGCGGCCAGCCATTCGCGCGCCCTGGCGCTGGCCTTCCTGCGCGAAGGCACGACCCGCATCCGCACGCACGTGGACATCGATACCGACGCCGGGCTGCGCCATCTGGAGGGTGTGCACGCCACGCGCCAGGAGCTGGCCGGACGCGTCGAGATCCAGACCGTGGCCTTTCCCCAGTCGGGCCTGCTGGTCCGGCCCGGCACGGCCGAGCTGCTGGACCAGGCGCTGGCGCAGGGCGCGGATGTGCTGGGCGGGCTGGATCCCTCGGCCATCGACCGGGATCCGGCGAGGTCGCTCGACGTGCTGTTCGGCCTGGCGGACAAGCATCACAAGCCCGTCGATATCCATCTGCACGAGCCGGGCGAACTGGGCGCCTTTACCCTGGACCTGATCCTGGACCGCGTCCAGGCGCTGGGTATGCAGGGCAAGGTTGTCATCAGCCACGCCTTCTGTCTGGGAGGCGTCGACGCCAAGCGGCTGGACGGCCTGCTGCGGCGGCTGGCCGCGCTGGACGTGGCCTTGCTGACGACCGCGCCGCCGTCGCGGCCCGTGCCGGCCGTGCGCGCCTGTCGCGAGGCGGGGGTGACGATCTTCGGCGGCAACGATGGCATCCGCGATACCTGGACGCCTTACGGCAGTCCCGACATGCTGGCGCGCGCCATGCTGATCGGGCTGCGCAACGACCTGCGGCGCGACGACGAGGTCGAATGGGCGTTCGATTGCGTGACCGCCGCCGCGGCCCGCGCCTGTGGTTTCAGGGACTATGGCCTGGCGCCGGGCGCGCGCGCCGACCTGGTGCTGGTCGACGCCAGCTGTATTGCGCAAGCCGTGGCAACGCGCGCGCCGCGCCGCCTGGTGGTGTCGGGCGGCGTGGTCGTGGCGCGCGACGGCCGCGACGCAAACGCACAGGGCTGATCTTCCGCGCTCAGTCCAGGCCGAGCTGGGTCTCGGCCATTTCCACGAAGGCCTGCATCAGCGCCGAACGCACGCCGGAGCGCAGCCAGACCGCGCCCACGGTGCGCACCGGGCAGGGCGGCGGCAAGGGCCAGCGCCTGACGCGGGCTGACGGTTCACCGGTGGTCGCCCAATCCGGCAGCAGCGCCACGCCCAATCCTTCCGACACCAGTTTGGCAATGGAATCGATTCCATCCAGCTCGAAGCGCACGTGCGGCCGCAGGCTGCGCGCACGCAGGTAGTCGTCGGCCATCTTGCCGCCCACCACGCTGCGGTCATAGCAGATATAGGGTTCGCGAGCGATGACTTCCAGCGGATCGCGCACCTTCATGTCGGCCGGCGTGACCAGCACCAGCGGTTCTTGCCGCAGGTCGCGCCAGGCGCAGGTCTTGGGGATGGCGAATAGCGGATGCACCAGCAGCGCGCCGTCCAGTTCGCCGGACAGCACCTTGCCGTAGAGCAGGGTGGTGGGCGCGGGTTCTATGTAGATTTCAATGTGGGGATGGCGCGCGGTCCAGGCGCGCAGCACGGGCGGCATGATGCCGGTCAGCGCGGTGGGCGTGGCGCCCAGGCGCAAAGGGCCCGCCGGCAGTTCGGTGTCGGACGCGGCCGAACGCAGGTCGCGCACGTCGCGCAGGATGGCGCGGGCGCGCTCCAGGATCCGCATGCCGGCCTGGGTGGGCTTCACGGTGCGGCCGGAGCGCGCGATCAGGGCGCTGCCCATGTCCGCTTCCAGCGCGCGCAGGCGCTGCTGCACCGTGGCGGGCGTCAGCCCCTGGTGGCGCGCGGCCTGGGCGATGGAACCCAGCTCCACCACGTGCACATAGGTTTGCAGAAAGCGCGAATCCACGAACCAGCTTCTCCTGAAAAGATGTTTTTTCCATATTCTAAAGATGGATGAAGATAATTGTTGTTTTCTTTTGCCGCGGCAAGAATACGTTCAGAGCGTTGAGGCCCCGCAAGCCGCGCAGGCCCCGCCCGACCATCCCGATTACCAAGGAGCCAGTTGTGCCCATCATTGAATCCATAGACGTGTGCGCCGCCGCGGTGCCCCTGGACAAGGTCACCTCGTTTTCGAACCGCACCGTGTCCACGCGGCACTACGGCCTGGTGAAGGTTCGTTCCTCCGACGGCGTGGAAGGCATCGGCTTCTGCTACGTGGGCAGCGCCGGCGGCGCCATCTTCGAAGCCGCGGTGCAGAACCTGCTGGGCCCCGTGCTGCTGGGCAAGGATTCGCTCGCCGTCGAAGGCCTGTGGCAGGCGATGTACCAGGAAGCCCTGCTGCAAGGCAGGCAAGGCACGGTAATGCGCGCATTGAGCGCCCTGGACATCGCGCTGTGGGACCTGAACGCCAAGACCGTCGGCCTGCCGCTGCACAAGTACCTGGGCGCGGTCGAGCTCGAAACCGTGCCGGCCTATGCCAGCGGCGGCTATTACCTCGACGGCAAGACGCCCCAGCACCTGGGCGAGGAAATGGCGAGCTACGTGGACAAGGGCTTTCGCGCCGTGAAGATGAAGACCGGGCGCCTTTCCCCGGCCGAGGAAGAGGCGCGCCTGAAGGCGGCGCGCGAGGCCATCGGCCCCGACGTCGAGCTGATGATGGACTGCAACAACGCCTGGCAGGACGTGACCCAGGCCATGCAGTACATCCGCCGCTTCGAACAGTACGATCCGTACTTCATCGAAGAACCCTTCGGCCCCGACGACATCGACAGCCACGCCAAGCTCGCGCGCCTGACGCGCCTGCCCATCGCCACCGCCGAGATCGGCTATGGCCGCTGGTATCACAAGGAGCTGCTGGACAAGGGCGCAGCCGGCATCCTGCAGACCGACGCCGCCGTCTGCGGCGGCATCACCGAATGGAAGCGCATCGCCGCTACCGCTGCCAGCTACGGCGTCGTGGTTTGCCCGCACTGGTTCCATGACGTGCATGCGCCGCTGGTCGCCGCGACGCCGAATGCACGCTACGTCGAATTTTTCTGGGACGATCAGGTCCTGAACTTCCGCAGGCTGGTCGACCGCCAGTTGACGCACAAGCAGGGGCGCGTGGTGTTGCATCAGGAGCCCGGCCTGGGCTTCGGCTTCGACGAGCGCATGGTCGAGCGCTACGGCAAGTGGAGCCGGGTCGCTGGTTGAGGGCAGGGCGCGCGGCCTGCCGGCCGCGCGCAGCAGCGCAGGAGCATCGCAGCCAGGCCGCGCCAGACGGCCGCTTGCGGTGAGCGGTGACAGAGTTTCGAGAACCAGTCGCCGGCCATCGGACCGGCGCGCGAGGAGACAGCAATGCAACGTAGGCAATTCATGACCGGCGCCGCGGCGCTGGGAGCCGCGCTGGCCCTGCCGGCGGCGGCGCGGGCGCAAGACCTGCCGCAGGGGCCGGTGAAGATCGTGGTGGGCTTTCCCGCCGGCGGCGGCACCGACGTGCTGGCGCGCCTGCTGGGGCAGAAGCTGGGCGTGATGTGGAATATTCCCGTCATCGTCGAAAACCGCGCGGGCGCGGCCGGCATCATTGCCGCCGAACAGGTGGCGCGCCAGCCCAACGACGGCAACACGCTGTTGATGGCGCACGTCAACAGCCACGGCATCGCGCCGGGCCTGCAGCCCAAGCTGGCCTATTCGGTGGACCGCGACTTCACGCCCATCGCGCTGGTCGGAAAGACGCCCACCATCCTGATCGGCGGCGCCTCTCAGCCCGCCAGGACGCTGCCCGAGCTGGTCGCGCTGTGCAAGGCGCAGCCGGGCAAGATCGTGTTCGGTTCGGCCGGCAGCGGTTCGGCGCAGCACCTGGCGCTGGAGATCTTCAAGGCCCGCGCCGGGATTGACGTGCTGCACGTGCCCTACAAGGGTTCGGCTCCCTTGATGAACGACCTGCTGGGCGGCCACGTGCAGTACTGCTTCGAAGGCATGACCACCGCCACGCCGCTGGTGCAGTCCGGCAAGGTGATCGCGTTGGCGCAGACTCTGCTGCAGCGCTCCAAGAGCCACCCCAATGTGCCGACCGTGGCCGAACAGGGCTATCCCGGCTTCGAGGCCAGCATCTGGTTCGGCATGGTCGGTCCGGGCAAGATGCCCGCCGCCATGGTCCAGCGCATGAACCAGGACATCGACCGGGCGCTGGCGATGCCGGATGTGCAGGAAAAACTGGCGCAGGTGGGCGCGGAGGATGGCGGCGGCAGCGTCCAGCGCTTTGCCGACTTCATGAAGCAGGAGCAGCAGAAGTACGCCCAGACCATCCGCGACGCGAAGATCGTGGCGGAAGGCTGAAACGGCGGCTGCGAGCGGAAATTGATGGAGACACTGCCCCCTCAAAAAGTGTAAAAAGATATAACCTCGCCAGCCGGCGATCCCTGGGGACGGCCTCGATGCCGCGCAAGTTTGTAATCGGCATCGCCATCGCTCTCGCCGCCGCCGCGGCGCTGTTGCCCATCGGCTTCGCGCTGCACATGTCCTGGTCCCGCGCCGTCGCGGGCGAACAGCGCTATCTGGACGACCAGGCCCAGCGCATCCTGAGGGACACGCAGGACTTGCTGGACCAGACCGTGACCACGCTGCGCGATCTGGACGGGCTGGCATTCGAACCCTGTTCACCCCAGCACATCCGCCATATGCGGGCCCTGGCCCTGAGGGACCGGGCTGTGGACGATCTGGCCTACGTGGCGGGCGGCATCGTCCAGTGCACCACCTGGGGCGTGCCCAGCTACGAAGAGCCGCTGGTTCCGGCCCAGGTCGAACTGGCCAATGGTGGACGCCTGTTGCTGGACGCAGTGCCCGTCTTGAGCCCCGGCATCAGGATGGTGGCCGTGCGCCACGGCGATTACAGCGCCTTGTTCGAACCAGGCCGGTTCACCGAAAAGGCGCTCACGGACGGCGCGCAACTTGCCGTGGTCCTGCCGGGCGTGGGCATGCTGGGCACCCGCAACGACCCCGATCTCGTGCTGGTATCGCAGGCGCTGAATGGCGGCAAACTGGACATCGACGAGGCCTATCTCAGCGCCGTCGCCCGCAATGCGGACCTGGCCGTCGTCCTGCTCGAACCTCAAACCGAAGCGCTGGACATGCTGCCGCGCGAACGCCTGTTCTGGTTGCCCATGGGGACGCTGGTCGCGGCGGCCATGATCGCGCTGGTCGTCTGGCTGTCGCGCCGGCGCCTGTCGATCGCGGGCGAATTGGCCGCCGGCATCAGGCGGCGGGAATTCGTCGTCCACTACCAGCCCATCATCGACCTGCGCACTGGCCGCTGCATCGGCGCGGAGGCGCTGGTGCGTTGGATCAGGCGCGGCGGCAAGACCCTGAGACCTGATCTGTTCATCTCGATCGCCGAGGACAACGGCCTGATGGCCCGCATCACCGAAGAGGTGTTTCGCCTGGTGATCCGGGATATGGAGGATCTGCTGGGCGAGGACCGGGGAGCGCACATCTCGGTCAACCTGAGCGCCAGCGATCTCAAGGATGGCGGGGCGTTGCGGGTGTTGCAGCGCATGCTGGAAGGCACGGTCATCGATCCCCGGCAGATTTGGCTGGAAGCCACCGAACGCGGCTTCATGGACGTGGACAAGGCCTGCAGCGTGATCGAACAGGCCCGGGCGCAAGGCCATGCCGTGGCCATCGACGACTTCGGCACGGGTTACTCCAGCCTGTCCTATCTGCAGCGGCTGCCGCTCGACTCGCTGAAGATCGACAAGTCCTTCGTCGACACCATCGGCACCGATTCCGCGACCCACAAGGTCACGGACCACATCATCGACATGGCCAAGTCGCTGAACCTGCTGACCGTGGCCGAAGGCATCGAACGTCAGGAACAGGAAGACCACCTGAAAGCGCGCGAGGTGGATTTCGGCCAGGGCTGGCTGTACGGCAAGCCCATGCCGGCGCCGGAGTTCATCGCTTACTACAAGAAAAACGTGGCCAGCACGCCGCCGCCCAGCCGGCTGCCCGACGCGCGGAGGTGAGGGCGGCAGAAGCGCCTAGCGCGCCTGCGGCTCCACCCAGCCTGCCGTTGCCGAGATCGAGCGGGCTTTTTCACTGAGCAGCCGCGCCGTGTCGGATTGCAGGTCGTCGTCGATGGCGCCCACCGGGCCCATCAGCGTGATGGCCGCCTTCATCTCGCCCAGCATGTCGAAAATGGGCGCGGACAGCGACGTGAAGTGCGGCAGCAGCGCGTCGCGGCAACGGCTGAGGTGGTGTTCGAGCACTTCCTCGCGGATGGCCTGCACGTCCTTTTGCGTGTAGGACTTGCCGCCATATCCGTCCGAACCGGCCGAGGCCATTTCCTGTTCCAGCAGTTCGCGCGTGCTGGCTTCCGGCAGGTGCGCCAGGAAGTTGCGGCCCAGCGCCGAGGACAGCAGCGGCAGCACGCTGCCCACGCGCAGTTCCAGCAGGGGGCGGCTGCGGGCGCCTTCGACGCGGTAGACGATGGTCGGGCCCTTGTTGCCCCACACGCCCAGGAACACGGTGTGGCCGGTGACCGCGGCCACTTCGGCCATGATGGGCCGGGCGGTGGTGAATACGTCGAACTGTTCCAGGGCCGCCAGGCCCAGCCGCAGGGCATAGGGACCCAGGCCGTAATGGCCCGTATCCGCGTGCTGCTGCACCACGCCCACCTTCTGAAAGCTGACCAGGTAGTAGTGGACGTTGGGTACCGTCAGTTCACAGGCATCCGCGATTTCCTTCAGGGGCAGGGGGCGGCCGGCCTTGCGGATGACGTCCAGGATCCGGAATCCCACTTCGATCGACTGGATGCCCCTGCGCGCGGCGGCAGGCGCCTGTTCCGCGTTCTTTTCCATCTTGCCGGCGGGCCTTGCCATTGCTGCCTCCACTGTTTTTCTGGCGGGAGTGTAGCAGCGGGGCGGACCCTTGCCGCCCGGGCGCGCGGGCGGCTTCGCCGGGTTTCCCCTAGTTTTTCAGGTCCTGGGTTAAGTTTGATAATAGTTAATGAATACAGCATTATCAATCTAAAGCGATTGGGGAAAGCAAGCATGGAAGCGAATGTGGCAATGCCGCGGATCGACGCCGGTCCGACGCTCAGCAGGAAAGAGGAACGCCAGGTGGTGGTGGCCTCGACCCTGGGCACCTTGTTCGAGTGGTACGACTTTTTCATCTACGGGACCCTGGCCGTCTTCATGAGCCAGGTGCTGTTCCCGCAGGACAACCCCACGGTGGCACTGCTGGCCGCGCTGGGCGCGTTGGCGGTGGGCTTCATCATCCGGCCCCTGGGTGCCGTGATGTTCGGCTACCTGGGCGACAAGCTGGGCCGCAAGTACACCTTCCTCATCACCGTGGTGATGATGGGCGGCGCGACCGTCCTGATCGGCTGCCTGCCCACCTATGAATCGGCCGGCCACCTGTCGTGGATCCTGCTGCTGACCCTGCGCGTGGTGCAGGGCCTGGCGGTGGGCGGCGAGTACGGCGGCGCGGTCATCTATGTGGCCGAGCACTGCGAGCCCAAGCGCCGCGGGCTGCTGACGGGCTGGATCCAGATCACGTCCTCGGCGGGCCTGATCCTGTCGCTGATCGTGATCCTGTGCACCCAGGCGTCCATGAGCGCCGAGGATTTCCGCCAGTGGGGCTGGCGCCTGCCGTTCATCCTGTCGATCGTGATGCTGGCGATTTCGATCTACGTGCGCGCCAAGCTGCACGAGTCGCCCGTGTTCACGCGCATGAAGCAGCAGAACCGCCTGTCCAAGAACCCGGTCAAGGAGACCTTCGGCCAATGGTCCAGCCTGCGGCTGGTGCTGCTGGCGCTGATCGGCGTCACCGCCGGCCAGGGCGCTACCTATTTCACCGGCCAGTTCTACGTCATGATCTTCATGCAGCAGGCCGTGCAACTGGACCAGACCAGCGTCTACACGCTGATCCTGATCGGTTTCATCATCGGCGCGCCGACCTTCGTGCTGTTCGGCTGGCTGTCGGACCGCATTGGCCGCAAGTGGATCATGATGGTCGGCCTGTTCGTGGCGGCCATCGGCTACCACTCCATGTTCGACGTGCTGCTCAAGGCTGGCAACCCGGCCCTGGCGCAAGCCATGCAGACCACCCCGGTGCGCGTGCATGCCGACACCAGCGGCGGCGCCTGCGATTTCGGACTGCAGGCCGCCATGATCGGCAGCCATGCCGACCACAAGAAGGTCTGCGTGCAGGCCAAGAAATTCCTGGTCGGCAAGGGCATCAACTTCGAATACGCCGCGCCGCTGCCCGGGCAGAGCATCGCCATGAGCGTGGGCGGCACGACCGTCAACGGCTTTGACCGCGCCGCCTACACCAGCGCGCTGACGGCCGCGGGCTATCCGGAGCGGGCCGACCCCGCACGCGTCGACCGCACGACCATCATCCTGATCCTGGTGCTGATGACGGCCGTGGTCGCCATGGTCTACGGCCCGGTGGCGTCCTATCTGGTCGAACTGTTCCCGGCCCGCATCCGCTATACGGCGCTATCCTTCCCGTACCACATCGGCGCCGGCATCTTCGGCGGCATCGTGCCCTTTACCGCCACCTACCTGGCTCAGGCCAGCGGCAATATCTTTGGCGGTCTGATGTATCCGGTCGTCGTGACCGCGGTGGTCGGCGTCATCGGCAGCCTGTTCCTGCCGAACACCCGCGCCCGCGCCATCGACGAAGACGCTGCACACTGAGAAAGAGGAGAGACATGTCCACGCAACAGAGCTTCAAGGCTGCCGTCATCCAGGCGGCCTCCATTCCCACCGACAGCGTCGCCTGCGCCGAAAAGGCGGCATCGCTCATCCGCCAGGCGGCCGAGCAGGGCGCCCGCGTGCTGGTGTTCCCCGAGGCGTTCCTGGGCGGCTATCCCAAGGGCAACTCCTTCGGCGCGCCCATCGGCATGCGCAAGCCCGAAGGCCGCGACGCCTTCGCCAGCTATCACAACCAAGCCATCCGGCTGGATGGCGAAGAGGTCGCGCTAGTGGCCCAGGCCGCGGCCGACACCGACAGCTTCGTGGTCATGGGCTGCATCGAAGCCGATGGCGGCACGCTGTACTGCACGGTGCTGTACTTCAATGGCCGTGAAGGGCTGGCGGGCAAACACCGCAAGCTCATGCCCACCGCCGGCGAACGCCTGATCTGGGGCTTCGGCGATGGTTCCACCATGCCCGTCTTCGACACGCCCTACGGCAAGATCGGCGCGGTCATCTGCTGGGAAAACTACATGCCCATGCTGCGCATGTACATGTACAGCCAGGGCGTGGCGCTGTATTGCGCGCCCACCGCCGACGACCGCGATTCCTGGATTCCCAGCATGCGCCACATCGCGCTGGAGGGGCGCTGCTATGTGCTCACGGCCTGCCAGCATCTGCGCCGCGATGCCTATCCCGACGATTTCGAATGCGCACTGGGCGACGCGCCCGACACCGTGCTGATGCGCGGCGGCAGCGCCATCATCGATCCGCTGGGCGAAGTGCTGGCAGGGCCGGATTTCTCAGCCGAGACCATCCTGTACGCCGACATCAACCCCAACCAGATCCTGCGCGGCAAGTACGACTTCGACGTCTCGGGCCACTACGCACGCCCCGACGTGTTCCAGCTGCAGGTCGACACCCGTGAAAAGCGGGCCGTCTCGGCGCTGAATGCCGGGGAGGCTTGAATCATGCATTTTGATTTCAGCGCCTTGCCGACGCAGACGGTCTACAACGTGCTGACCTCGACCGTCACCCCGCGCCCGATCGCGTGGCTTACCACCATTTCGGACAAAGGCGTTGTCAACGCGGCTCCCTTCAGCTTCTTCAATGTCATGGGGCCTCAGCCGCCGACGGTCGCCATCGGCCTGATGCGCCATGCCAGCGGCGAACTGAAGGATTCCGGCGCCAACATCATCGAGAACGGCGAGTTCGTGGTGAACCTGGTGCCGGAGTCGCTGGTTGCGCAGATGAACCAGACCTGCGCCGATTACCCGGCGGACGTGGACGAGATGGCGGCGGCCGGCCTGACCGCGCTGCCGGCGACACACGTGCGTCCCCCGCTGATCAAGGGCAGTCCGGTGTCGCTGGAATGCGTCAGCCAGGCAACCATCGTGACCGGCCCGCGCCAGCTCGTGGTGATCGGCCGGGTGCTGGGCGCGCACGTCGACGATGCCTATGTGCAGGACGCCGAGCGCGGCTACATGGACACGCCGGCCATGGGGCTGATCGCGCGCATGCACGGCGGCGGCTGGTACGCGCGCAGCACGGACCTGTTCCAATTGGCGCGGCCAACGGCGCCCTTGTGATAGTCAGGCGGGGCGGCCCCGCCTTCGCTTGCTGCAATCCGATAGCGCTTCAGCAGGTTGAGGACATCGCCGGCGAAATTCGGATGATTGAACTGATGCGCGCTGACATTGACGCTCAACGTCCATTCGGAGGTTGTCGGATGTGTGGACCATCGCTCCTACTGCTGGCAGCCTGTTGCCAGGGCCCAGGCGCCCATGCTCATGATGGCGCCGGTTCGCTCCGCCAGCGGCACGAAATCCGAGGGCGGAACCTGGCCGTATTCCGCCGAGTTCCAGCGCATCAGGGCCTCCATGCCTATGATCTTCTGTCATCGATCCACAATGGGTTGATATTGCAGAAACAACTCATCGTGCACCAGCGCATTGCTCAACGCATCCTGCAGCGCATGGAATGACTGAATGGCAGCATGGTGATACATGGGCCCTCTCTAGCTGTTGGAGGGATTGCGGGCGTCGAAAGAACTGGGCGTCGGCCTAGGTTAGGAGAATGCCGCAGCCGGGTCTTGCCATTCGATGCCAAGTACGAAGCAGCCGTTCAAGCCGGTCTCGAAAAGGCATGGGAGACGCCGATCTTCCTGTCTTGACAGGTATTGCCTCGCTCTGAATACTCCTGGCGCGCCGATGGGGGGCTCGAGTCTGCGGCTTGCCATATGGTGCCAAAGTGACATGGGTCCATATCTGGCGATGGGGCGCTGTCGGGCATTTCGATGCTCGCCCCGGTGGGGCTGCACTTCGGATCCCTCCGTCCGGCCACCGGCTCAAGGCATCTACCCATGAACGGGGTCCAAACCCAACGCATTAGGCAACTGCCAGCCGAGGACCCCGGAGCCATCCGAAGCGCAGCCCCACCGGGGCGAGCATCGGAATGGCGCAGGGCAGCCTCGGCGGCTAAAGGACTCTGGCATCCGCAAGCTCGAAGCCCTACCGCCCCGCACTTCGGTTTTGTGAGGCAGCGTTCTTGAGTCGCCGCCGTCCGGACTGCGGGATTCCGATGCTCGCCCCAGTGGGGCTGCGCTTCGGATCCCTCCGTCCGGCCACCGGCTCGCGGCATCTGCCCATTACGGGATCCAAAACCAACGCATTAGGCGCCTACCAGCCGAGGACCCCCGGAGCCATCCGAAGCGCAGCCCCACCGGGGCGAGCATCGGAATGGCGCAGGGCTTGCCTACACGCAAGCCGGCGCGCGCCGAGCCTGTGCGTTTTTAGTTTTTATGAAGTCCGAAGGAAAAAGAAAAAGGCCAATCCCGAGGGATTGGCCTTTTTTGCAATACTTGGCGGAGAGGGTGGGATTCGAACCCACGGTACGGGGATACCGTACGCCTGATTTCGAGTCAGGTACATTCGACCACTCTGCCACCTCTCCGTGGCTGGGTTTCGTAACGGTGGTGTCCCTGGCTGGCCTGGGTTACCCCAAGAGCCGGGTCTTCCACTAAAGATCCCTGGTCGGAAGGATCTCGTTGTCGAAGCAGCGAAGCCCGCAATTCTACAGGATTTTTTTTGTTTGTGTAAAGGGGGTGGTTGAAAGTCCCCCACAGCGGGTTTCAACCGACTTTCAGCGGCGGCGATCTTTGCCCAGAATTCCGACATGCCCGGCGTCCCTGCCCGGCACTCTTCTCTTCTCGGCGCTCATCCCGGAACCGCTAGTCCCATGGATCTCATCCTTATCCTTTTGCTTGCGGCGGTGCTGTGCGTGCCCCTGACCCAGCTGCTGGGCCTGGGCGCGATCCCGGGCTATCTGCTGGCCGGCGTGCTGGTGGGGCCGTCCTGCCTCAGGCTCGTCACCAATGTGGACACCATGATCAATGTGTCCCAGTGGGGCGTGGTGATGATGCTGTTCATCATCGGGCTGGAGCTCTCGCCCAAACGCCTGTGGGCCATGCGCAACGAAGTCTTCGTGCTGGGTTCCTTGCAGATGCTGGCCTGCGGGCTGCTGCTGGCGGTGGTGTTCGGCGCGGCGCTGCGGCATCTGGCCGGCATGGAATGGCAGGCGGCAATCCTTTGCGGGCTGTCGCTGGCCCTGTCGTCCACGGCGGTGGCCTTGCGGCTGCTGGACGAACGCGTGCTGACGCGCACGCCGCTGGGCAGGTCGGCGCTGGGAATACTGCTGTTCCAGGACATGGCGGCGATCCCGATGCTGGTGGCGGCGGGCCTGCTGGGTTCGGATGGCGCCTCGGCGCCTTCCTTCAAGGAGGCGCTGATCGCCGTGGTGGTGGTCGCGGCGGCGTACCGGCTGCGGCTGCTGGGCTGGGCTGCCAAGGCGCAGTTGAATGAATTGTTCACGGCCGCCGCCCTGCTGATGGTGGTGGGCGCTGCTCAACTGTTCGACTACGCCGGCCTGTCCGCGGGCCTGGGCGGGTTCCTGGTGGGCGTGCTGATGGCCGAGTCGCGCTATCGGGATGACCTGGAAAAGGCCATCGACCCGTTCAAGGGGCTGCTGCTGGGCCTGTTCTTCGTAGCCATCGGCATGTCCGTGAATCTGAAGGTGGTGGCCAACCACTGGCCCTTCATTCTTGTAGGCGTATTCGCGCTGCTGCTGGTCAAGGCCTTGATTCTGTACGGCTTTTCGCGCTTTCTGGGCCTGCCGCGCTATCACCGCCTGCTATTCGCGCTGGCGCTGGCGCAGGGCGGGGAGTTCAGCTTCGCCATCTTCAACGAAGCCTGGGACAACAATCTGATGAACCTGGAACAGCGCGACTTGCTGTCCGTCATCGTGGCGATTTCGATGGGCGTGGTGCCGATGCTCATCAAGCTGCTGGAACGCATACCCGAGAACCGGGGCGGCATGGCCGATCTGCCGGCAGCGGAACCGGTCCAGGACGAGGCGCCGAAACCTCCTGCGCCGCGCGATCCTCCTCCCGCTGCTTGACCCTGCGGGCCGTACGGGCATGGCATGATTGCCGTCATGCCGGGCAGCTACACTTGACCCTTGCTTGGCCCGTCCAATGTGCCCGACCACAGGAGAATGCTCATGCTTAAAGGAAAAGTCGCCCTTGTCACCGGTTCCACCAGCGGCATCGGCCTGGGTATCGCCACTGCCTTCGCCCAGCAAGGCGCCGATATCGTCTTGAACGGCTTCGGCGATGCGGCCGAAATCGAAAAGCTCCGCGCCGGCCTGGCCGACAAGCATGGCGTGAGGGTCATCTACGACGGCGCCGACCTGTCCAAGGGCGCGGCCGTGCGCGAGCTGGTCGAGAACGCGGTGCGCCAGTTGGGCCGCATCGACATCCTGGTCAATAACGCCGGCATCCAGCACACCGCGCTGATCGAGGATTTCCCCGCTGAAAAATGGGACGCGATCCTGGCGCTGAACCTGTCGGCAGTGTTCCACGGCACCGCCGCCGCCTTGCCGCACATGAAGAAGCAGGGCTTCGGCCGCATCATCAACATCGCCTCGGCCCATGGCCTGGTGGCTTCGGCGAACAAGTCGGCCTATGTCGCCGCCAAGCACGGCGTGGTCGGCTTCACCAAGGTCACCGCGCTGGAAACGGCCGGCCAGGGCATCACGGCCAACGCCATCTGCCCGGGCTGGGTACGCACTCCGCTGGTCGAAAAGCAGATCACCGCGCTGGCGGAAAAGGATGGCGTGGACCAGGAAACCGCCGCGCGCGAACTGCTGAGCGAAAAGCAACCGTCGCTGCAATTCGTGACGCCGGAGCAACTGGGGGGCACCGCCGTGTTCCTGGCCTCGGACGCCGCCGCGCAAATCACAGGTACGTCCGTCTCGGTCGATGGCGGCTGGACGGCACGCTAAAAAAGGAATTCCCGAATGCTGTTTTTGCTTTCTCCCGCCAAGAAGCTGGATTACGACTCGCCGCTGCACATCGAGACGCATACCCAGCCGCTGTTCGTGGACCAGGCCGCCGGCCTCATCAAGGTGCTGAAGACCAAGTCGGCCGAGGACATCTCCGAGCTCATGAGCTTGAGCCCGGCGCTGTCCGAACTCAACGTGCAGCGCTATGCCCACTGGAAGCGCAGCTTCACGCAGGCCAACTCGCGCCAGGCGGTGCTGGCCTTCAACGGCGACGTCTACGAAGGGCTGGAGGCCGCGACCCTGTCGGCCAAGCAGCTGGACTGGGCGCAAGAGCACGTGGCCATCCTGAGCGGCCTGTATGGCGTGCTGCGCCCGCTGGACCTGATGCAGCCCTACCGCCTGGAAATGGGCACGCGCCTGGCCACGCCCAAGGGCAAGAACCTGTACGAGTACTGGGGCCCGGCCATCGCTGACTATCTCAACGAACGGCAGGCCGGCCAGAAGGCGCCCGTGATCGTCAACCTGGCGTCCGAGGAATACTTCAAGTCGGTCGACCTGAAGACGCTGAAGGCGCGCGTCGTGCAATGCGTATTCCAGGACTGGAAGAACGGCGCCTGGAAGGTCATCAGCTTCCACGCCAAGCGCGCGCGCGGCCTGATGGCGCGCTACGCGATCCTGCACAAAGTGTCCAAGCCCGAAGGCCTGCAAGGCTTCGACCTGGAAGGCTACAAGTTCGACGCCTCTGCCTCGTCGGAAGATAAGCTGGTGTTCCGCCGCAAGGTCTGATCCGGTCCCGGGCCTTGCGCCCGGGACTCCCCATTCCCGTCAGAGCCATCCACGCCGGTCATGCTGCCGCCGCCACCGGCGGCGCGTGCGTGGGATCGGCCAGCGCGTGCAGTTCCTGGCGGATCATGTGCGCCGCCTTCAGCATCTGCTTGACCGGATAGACCAGCGCCGCCTGTTCGCCTTCCGTGTCGAACTGGGTCGGCAGGCCGGCCGGCGCCTGTGCGCGGTTCTCATCCAACAGGTCCACCATGCCGGTCAGCGCCCGCTGTACCGCTTCGGGCGTAGCCGGCAGGCTGGCCAGAATGGGGATGGCCGCTGTGATCTGCGAAGCCAGGATGTGGTTCTGGATCAGCAGGTTGTTCAGCTCCGGCACGCTTACCTGATGCGACGTGGGCTCGCTCATCATCCGGTAGAAAGCCTCGGCGAAATTGCTGAAGGAGATGTGCACGTTCTTGCGCGCCAGCCGCCAGGCCAGGTCGGCGTCCGTGACCGCCGGAGTCTCGCCGGCGGCGGCGCCCACGGGCGCGCCGTGGGCCTGCATGGCCTCGACGTAGCGCAGGCCGGCGATCAGGTATTCGCGGTTGGCGCGCGTGGCCGCGGCCGCCAGCGGTTTCAGGTAGCGGGCCTCCCACCAGGGCAGGATGTAGCTGCAGATCAGCGCCAGCGCGCAGCCGATCAACGTGTCGATGGCGCGTTCGCCGATCACCGACATGGACACCGTGCCCGGCGACACGAAGTGGAACACCAGCACCACGAACAGCGTGTTGAAGGTGGCGCTGGCCATGTAGTTCAGCTGCACCAGGCTGTTGCCCATGATGCAGGCGCCCAGCAGCGCGGCGAACAGCAGTTCGGGCCGGTCGGTCAGGTTGAACAGCAGCAGGGCCAGGATGCAGCCGATCAGCGTGCCCGTCAGGCGCCAGCTATTGCGCTGGCGGGTCAGCGCGAAACCCGGCTTCATGATGATGACGATGGTCAGCATGATCCAGTAGTTGTGCGCGGAAAACGCCGGCGAAAGCCATTGGCTGGCCAGCGTCATGGCGATGGCCGCGGCCGCGGTGACGCGCAGCGCATAGCGGAAGTGCGGCGAATCCAGGCGCAGGTTGCTGGTCAGGAGCCCCACGCGGAATTCCTGCCGCGAAATGAAGCGCGTCAGCGACTTGTTGATGCGCAGCACGTCGGTGGGCTTGGCGTCGGGCGAAGCCGCGGTGTGGTCGGCCAGGCGGTCGACGATGCGCGCCGAATTGCGCAGCCGGCGCAGCACCTGGACGATCAGCGCCAGCATCTCGGGCTCGCGCTCGCCCAGGCCCTGCTGCTTGAGCTGTTCGATCTCGTATTCGATGGCGCGCAGTTCGGCCTTGGCGCTGCTGCGGTACTGCACCTTGCGCCCGCGCGACACGTCCAGCGCGATGCGGTTGAGCTCCAGCGACATCTTCACCAGCGCATCGCGCATGAACATCAGGCAGTCGCTGCCGGCCAGCGCGCGGCGCAACGCCGCGTAGTCGGTATGCGTGGCCACCAGCGTATCCAGCAGCTGCAGCATATCGACGAACATGTTCCAGATCATCACGCGCTGGCGGTCGCCCAGGCCTTTGCCGCGGGGCAGGGCGCGCAGCACCATGTCGCGCGCCGCCTGGTGCTTTTCCGTCATGACGGATTGGCGCTGGATCAGCTCGCGGTAGGCGTCGTCCAGATCGGCGGTTTCATCGTAGAAGGTGGCGCGCGCCGCCACGTAGTCGGCGGTGGCGAAGAGCGCCACCGACATGGCCTGCTGCTCCTCGCGCAGCCAGAACAGGCGCGAGAACCCCAGGCTGAATGCGACGTAGAACAGCGCCCCGCCCAGCGTGGCCGCGGCGTGCGCCAGCACCTCATGGGGCGCCAGCGGCGAATGCATGGTCAGGGTCATCAGCAACAGGCCGGCAAAGCCGATCAGCCCGCCGCGTTTGCCGAACACCGTGAACATCGAATAGACGAAGCACTGCGCGATGACCGCCAGCCAGATCAGCACGGGGTGCGATGACGCCAGCCCTGTGATGATGACCGTCAGCGTGCCCAGCGCGGCGCCGCCCAGCATCTCGTTGGTGCGGTGGCGCTGCGGCCCGCCCGGCTGGTCGATGATGGCCAGGCATTGCGCCCCGAACGTTGCAACCAGACCCGTGGTGTAGTTGCCGAACAGGCCGCCCAGCACCAGCACGGGCAACAGCATCCCCACCCCCTGGCGCACCCCTCCGAAGAAGTAGTGGCTGTAGAGGAAGCGGCGGATGCTGGCAATGCGCAAATCCATGAGGCGGCGGCTCGGTTTCGGATGACGAAACAAGTATAGAGAGACTGCCTAAATTTTTGGGGTCGGATAGTTACCGAACCTTCCAAGCAACGGTCGAAGAAAAGTCGATTTGCTACCTTTGACGCAACGCGGTAAATTGCTCCACTTGCATCGGTCTGCCTATCCGAAACCGGTGCGTTGAGGCGGATTGCCAGGGTCACCTCCCAGCCATCCCGCAGCAGTTACACCTGCCGTTGGCCGCGCCACAAGCGTGTGTTGCCAAGGCTTCCATTTCGACCTCCAGCGTCCCCCAGGGGCGTTTGCACTGCGTTCTGTCGAGCGTGTGCCGGGTCGGCAAGGTGTCCGGGTGGCGTGGCTCCGTGAGCCGCAAAGCGCCGGATCATGTTGTCGGGACCGGTATGGGTTCAGTTGCCGCCGTATCCGGGCGAGCAGCAGTCAGGGTTGCAGGGCCGGTACTGAAAGGAATGACAACATGGAACTGAATGGCGCCGATATCGTCGTGCGCTGCCTGGCCGATGAAGGCGTGGAACACGTTTTCGGCTACCCCGGCGGCGCGGTGCTTTACATCTACGACGCGATTTTCAAGCAAGACAAATTCCAGCATATCCTGGTTCGTCACGAGCAGGCCGCCGTGCACGCCGCCGATGCCTATTCGCGCTCGTCGCAAAAGGTCGGCGTCTGCCTCGTGACCAGCGGACCGGGCGTGACCAATGCCGTCACCGGCATCGCCACCGCCTACATGGATTCCATCCCCATGGTCATCATCAGCGGGCAGGTGCCCACTGCGGCCATTGGCGAGGACGCCTTCCAGGAATGCGACACCGTCGGCATTACGCGTCCCTGCGTCAAGCACAACTTCCTTGTGCGCGACGTCAAGGACCTGGCCGAAACCATGCGCCGCGCGTTCTACATCGCGCGCACCGGCCGTCCCGGCCCGGTGCTGGTGGATATCCCCAAGGACATCACCATCGCGCAGTGCAAGTACACGCCGCCCAAGGGCGAGATCTCGATGCGCTCCTATGCGCCCGTCAACAAGGGCCACCAGGGGCAGATCAAGAAAGCCGTGCAGATGCTGCTGGCCGCCGAGCGGCCCATGATCTACACGGGCGGCGGGGTCATCCTGTCGAACGCCGCGCCCGAGCTGAACAAGCTCGTGTCGCAACTGGGCGCGCCCTGCACCAGCACCCTGATGGGTCTGGGCGGCTACCCGGCCAGCAGCGGCCAGTTCGTCGGCATGCCCGGCATGCACGGCACGTACGAGGCCAATATGGCGATGCAGCACTGCGACGTGCTGCTGGCCATCGGCGCCCGTTTCGACGACCGCGTGATCGGCAACCCCAAGCACTTCGCCCAGAACGCCCGCAAGATCATCCATATCGATATCGATCCCTCGTCGATCTCCAAGCGCGTGCGCGTGGACGTCCCGATCGTCGGTAACGTCAAGGACGTCCTGGCCGACCTCAGCGCGCAGTACGACATCGCCGCGGCCGAGCACAAGCCTGCTCCGATCGCCAAGTGGTGGGAGCAGGTCGAGTCCTGGCGCGGCAAGGAATGCCTGAAGTTCGCCAACTCGGACGAGGTCATCAAGCCGCAGTTCGTGGTGGAAAAGCTCTGGGAAGTGACTGGCGGCGACGCCTTCGTGACTTCCGACGTGGGCCAGCACCAGATGTGGGCCGCGCAGTACTACAAGTTCGACAAGCCGCGCCGCTGGATCAACTCCGGCGGCCTGGGCACCATGGGCGTGGGCCTGCCGTACGCCATGGGCGTGCAGATGGCCAATCCTGGGCACGACGTCGCCGTCATCACGGGCGAAGGGTCGATCCAGATGAACATCCAGGAACTGTCGACCTGCCACCAGTACCGCCTGACGCCGAAGATCATCTGCCTGAACAACCGCTTCCTGGGCATGGTCCGGCAGTGGCAGCAGATCGACTACGGTTCGCGCTATTCCGAGTCCTACATGGATTCGCTGCCCGATTTCGTCAAGGTGGCCGAGGCCTATGGCCACGTGGGTCTGCGCATCGAACGACCGGCGGACGTCGAGCCGGCGCTGCGCGAAGCGTTCAAGAAGCACAAGGATCGCCTGGTTTTCCTGGACTTCATCACCGACCGCACCGAAAACGTGTGGCCGATGGTCAAGGCCGGCCGCGGGCTGACCGAAATGCTGCTCGGCTCTGAAGACCTGTAAGGAGGCCACCCATGAAGCACGTGATTTCCGTCCTCCTCGAGAACGAACCCGGCGCGCTGTCGCGCGTGGTGGGCCTGTTTTCCGCGCGGGGCTACAACATCGAGACCTTGACCGTGGCGCCCACCGAGGACTCCACGCTGTCGCGCATGACCATCGTGACCACCGGTTCCGATGAAATCATCGAGCAGATCACCAAGCACCTGAACCGCCTGGTGGATGTGGTCAAGGTGGTCGACCTGACCGAAGGCGCGCACATCGAGCGTGAGCTGATGCTCGTGAAGGTGCGCGCGGTCGGCAAGGAGCGCGAGGAAATGAAGCGCATGGCGGATATCTTCCGCGGCCGCATCATCGACGTGACCGACAAGTCCTACACCATCGAATTGACCGGGGTGCAGGAAAAAGTACAGGCCTTCCTGGAGGCCCTGGACCGCAGTGCAATCCTTGAAACCGTGCGCACCGGCGTGTCCGGCATCGGACGCGGTGAACGGATTTTGAAGATTTGACCGGCCTTCCAGGCCAAGCCGCACCCTACATCTGAATTAAACAAATATCCAAAATACTGGAATCTGGAGCACAACCATGAAAGTTTTCTACGACAAAGACTGCGATCTCTCCCTGGTCAAGGGCAAGACTGTTGCCATCATCGGCTACGGCTCGCAAGGACACGCGCACGCGCAGAACCTGCATGAGTCCGGCGTGAAGGTCGTGGTCGGCCTGCGCAAGGGCGGCGCCTCGTGGAACAAGGCCGCCAACGCCGGCCTGGAAGTCAAGGAAGTCGCCGACGCGGTCAAGTCCGCCGACATCGTCATGATGCTGCTGCCCGACGAGAACATCGCCTCGGTCTACAACAAGGAAGTGCACGCCAACATCAAGCCCGGCGCCGCCCTGGCGTTCGCCCACGGCTTCAACGTGCACTACGGCCAGGTCGTGCCGCGTGAAGACATCGACGTCATCATGATCGCCCCGAAGGCCCCGGGCCACACCGTGCGCAACACCTACAAGCAAGGCGGCGGCGTGCCCCATCTGGTGGCCGTGTACCAGGACAAGTCGGGCGCCGCGCGTGACGTGGCCCTGTCGTACGCCAGCGCCAACGGCGGCGGCCGTGCCGGCATCATCGAAACCAACTTCCGCGAAGAAACCGAAACCGACCTGTTCGGCGAACAGGCCGTGCTGTGCGGCGGTACCGTCGAACTGATCAAGGCCGGTTTCGACACGCTGGTGGAAGCCGGCTACGCGCCCGAAATGGCGTACTTCGAATGCCTGCACGAACTGAAGCTGATCGTCGACCTGATCTATGAAGGCGGCATCGCCAACATGAACTACTCGATCTCGAACAACGCCGAGTTCGGCGAGTACGAAACCGGCCCGAAGATCGTCACCGACGAAACCCGCAAGGCCATGCGCCAGTGCCTGACGGATATCCAGACCGGCGAATACGCCAAGAAGTTCATCCTGGAAAACACCGCCGGCGCTCCGACGCTGACCTCGCGCCGCCGCATCAACGCGGAATCGCAGATCGAGCAAGTGGGCGGCAAGCTGCGCGCCATGATGCCCTGGATCGCCGCCAACAAGCTGGTGGACAAGTCCAAGAACTGATCCATGCCATTGCGCGGGGCCTGCCCCGCGCAATCAGGGTCGAAGCGGCATGCCTGCGAGGGCATGCCGCTTTTTTTGCAGGCTTCCCCTCGATTGGCCAGGCACGCGGCTTGCTCCGCCCCGCAAGCGGGGCCAGATGGGTTAACCTTTCAATGTTCGTTGTAAGTTATTGAGACCATGCCCAATTTTTCCATGCGCGATTCCGAGAACCGCCACCGCAGCATCTACCTGCTGCCCAACGCGTTCACCACCGCGGCACTGTTCGCGGGGTTCTACGCCGTCGTGCAGGCCATGAACGACCGCTTCGAAGTGGCCGCCATCGCCATTTTCGCGGCGATGGTGCTGGACGGCATGGATGGCCGGGTTGCCCGCCTGACCAACACCCAGTCCGCCTTCGGCGAGCAGTACGACTCGCTGTCCGACATGACCTCCTTCGGCGTTGCGCCCGCGCTGGTCATGTACGAATGGATCCTGAACGACCTGGGCCGCTGGGGCTGGCTGGCCGCGTTCGTCTATGTCGCCGGCGCCGCGCTGCGCCTGGCGCGTTTCAACACCAACATCGCCGTGGTCGACAAGCGCTACTTCCAGGGCTTGCCCAGCCCGGCTGCCGGCGCGCTGGTGGCGGGTTTCGTCTGGCTGGCCGTGGACAACAAGCTGCCCATCCATGACAGCCTGATGGCCTGGGCGGCGTTCACGCTGACCATGTACGCGGGCATTTCCATGGTGTCGAATGCGCCGTTCTTCAGCGGCAAGAGCTTCGCCCTGGGCCGCAGCGTGCCGTTCTGGGGCATCCTGCTGGTGGTGGCCGTGTTCGTGTTCGTGTCCAGCGATCCTCCGGTCGTGTTGTTCGGCCTGTTCGTGCTGTACGGCCTGTCGGGCTGGATCATGTGGGCCTGGCGCTGGAACCGCGCGCGCCGCCTGACGCAGGAACGCCGCAACCAATCGTCCTGATTGGTGAACGCCTTGAAAACAAAACCCGCCTGATGGCGGGTTTTGTTTTTTAGAGAGGCGGGGGAATCAGCGCCACATGAACCGGTCGTCGTCGTACATGGGATCCGGGCCGGGATGGAAGTGCGTCAGCTTGCTGCCGTCGCGGCTCATGTAGACATACATCAGCGAGTTCCAGACGCCGTTTTCCTTGTAGCGGTACGACCAGACCACCTCGCGCTTTTCTCCCAGGCCGGCTTCCTCGATCTTGGCGGGCGGGCCGAATTCGCAGCGCACGCGGTCGGGACCCCATACGCCTTCGCTCAGCACCTTGAAGTGTTCGTCCGTCAGCAGCGGCACCACCTGGCCCACGCGTCCGTCGGCGCCGACGTTGGTGCCCCAGGCGTACTGGCCCATGGGCTGCTGGGTCCAGATCACGCGCCGCCCGCCATTGGCTTGCGGGCATTCGAAGTTGGGCCGGCCGAACTGGGCTTGCACGTCGGCGTAGGGCGTGCCGGGAGGAATCTGGGCCATGTTTGCGCAGGCGGCCAGGCCGGCCAACGCGGCGGCAGCCAGTGCCAGGCGCGCGCTTCTGTAATATTTGGACATATCTTCTCCTTACGTGGCATCGCGGCCTGCGGCGGGGCAGGCGGCCCTCATTGGGGTAATTCTAGCGAATCGGCTATAATCATCGAGCTTTATCAAGTGTATTGATCTTGCAACATCCTTTGCGCTGGCCGCAGAGCTGGTCCAGGTGCCAGGCCCCGGTGTCGAAACACCGCGTCCAACACCCGGATTCCAGGCTTCTGTTTGAGTCATCAATGGCAGCAGTGAGAAAGCGAATTCCGCCAGGTTCGCGCAAATTTTTTCCAAACCACGTCAGGGCGCCTCGGCCCTGTCGCATGTCCGAAGAGGTCATAAATGTCTGTAGCTGACATCAAGAAATCCGATATCGTCGCGCAATTCCAACGCGCTCAAGGCGATACCGGCTCCCCCGAAGTTCAGGTGGCTCTGCTCACCGCCCGCATCAACGAACTGACCGGTCACTTCAAAGAACACATGAAGGACCATCACTCGCGCCGCGGTCTGCTCCGTATGGTCAGCCGTCGCCGCAAGCTGCTCGACTATCTCAAGGGCCGCAATCCCGATTCGTACCGCGCACTGATCGAAAAACTCGGTCTGCGCAAGTGATCGACGGGGCTGGCTCCCCATGACGCAACCGTGGTCGGTGCGACGTATGTCGCGACGGCCACGGTTTTTCATTTGTAAGGAATAATCGTCATGTTCAACAAAGTGACAAAATCGTTCCAGTACGGCCAGCACACGGTCGTCCTGGAAACTGGCGAGATCGCTCGCCAGGCCTCCGGCGCCGTTGTGGTGTCGATCGAGGACACCGTCGTCCTGGCCACCGTCGTGGCTTCCAAGAAGGCCAAGCCGGGTCAAACGTTTTTCCCGCTGACCGTTGACTACATCGAGAAGACCTACGCCGCCGGCCGCATCCCGGGTGGCTTCTTCAAGCGCGAAGGCAAGCCCTCCGAGAAGGAAACGCTGACCTCGCGCCTGATCGACCGTCCCCTGCGTCCGCTGTTCCCCGAAGACTTCTACAACGAAGTCCAGGTGGTCATCCACACGCTGTCGGTCAATCCTGAAATCGATCCCGACATTCCCGCCATGATCGGCGCCTCGGCCGCGCTGGCCATCTCGGGCATCCCGTTCAACGGCCCCATCGGCGCCGCGCGCGTGGGTTACATCGATGGCCAGTACGCCATCAACCCGACCGCCTCGCAGCTGAAGTCGTCCAAGCTGGACCTGGTCGTCGCCGGCACCGAAAACGCCGTGCTGATGGTGGAATCCGAAGCCGACCAGCTGTCCGAAGAAATCATGCTGGGCGGCGTGGTCTACGGCCACCAGCAAATGCAGGCCGTCATCAACGCCATTCACGAACTGGTGAAGGACGCCGGCAAGCCCGATTGGGACTGGCAAGCGCCCGCCAAGGACGAAGCCCTGATCGCCGCGGTCACCGCAGCTGCCCAGGAAGGCCTGAACGCCGCCTACCAGATCCGCGAAAAGCAGGCCCGTACGACCAAGCTGCGCGAAGTGTCGGCTGACGTGTCGGCCAAGCTGGCCGCCGCCGCCGCCGAAAAGGGCGAAGCGCTGCCGGACGCCGTCGCTGTCGACAACATCATGTTCTCGCTGGAATCCGCCATCGTGCGCGGCCAGATCCTGAACGGCGAGCCGCGCATCGACGGCCGCGATACCCGCACCGTGCGCCCCATCAGCGTGCGTCTGGGCGTGCTGCCCCGCGCACACGGCAGCGCGCTGTTCACCCGCGGTGAAACCCAGGCGCTGGTCGTGGCCACGCTGGGCACCAAGCAGGACGAGCAGATCATCGACGCGCTCATGGGCGAATACCGCGACCGCTTCATGCTGCACTACAACATGCCTCCGTTCGCCACCGGTGAAACGGGCCGCATCGGTGTGCCCAAGCGCCGCGAAATCGGCCACGGCCGCCTGGCCAAGCGCGCGCTGATCCCGCTGCTGCCGGCTCCGGAAGACTTCCAGTACACCATCCGCATCGTGTCGGAAATCACCGAGTCCAACGGCTCGTCGTCGATGGCTTCGGTCTGCGGCGGCTCGCTGGCCATGATGGACGCCGGCGTGCCGGTCAAGGATCACGTGGCCGGCGTGGCCATGGGCCTGATCCTGGACGGCGGCAAGTTCGCCGTGCTGACGGACATCCTGGGCGACGAAGATCACCTGGGCGACATGGACTTCAAGGTTGCGGGCACCGAGAACGGCGTCACCGCACTGCAGATGGACATCAAGATCCAGGGCATCACCAAGGAAATCATGCAAGTGGCGCTGGCTCAGGCCCGCGAAGGCCGCCTGCACATCCTGGGCAAGATGAAGGAAGCGCTGGACGGTTCGCGCGGCGAGCTGTCGGCTTTCGCTCCGCGCATGCTGACCATCAAGATCAACCCCGAGAAGATCCGCGACGTGATCGGCAAGGGCGGCGCCACCATCCGCGCGCTGACCGAAGAAACCGGCACGCAGATCGACATCTCGGACGACGGCACGATCGTGATCGCCAGCGTCGACGAAGCGCAGGCCAAGGAAGCCCAGCGCCGCATCGTCGAACTGACCGCCGACGTCGAAGTGGGCCAGATCTACGAAGGCGCCGTGCTGCGCCTGCTGGATTTCGGCGCCATCGTGCAAGTGCTGCCGGGCCGTGACGGCCTGCTGCACATCTCGGAAATCGCCAACTACCGCATCGCCAACATCAACGATGTGCTGAAGGTCGGCCAGCAAGTCCGCGTCAAGGTCATCGAGGCCGACGACAAGGGCCGCCTGCGCCTGTCCATCAAGGCGATTGGCGGCATCGAGCAGCAGCAAGCCGCTGCGGCTCCCGAAGCTGCCCCGCAATCGGAACCGCAAGCTGAATAAGCCTGCTTGACCGGTAGCATGAAACGGCGCCTGCGGGCGCCGTTTTTCATGGGCCGGCGCGCGCGCTTGGGGCCGGCATGATTCATCTTCTTGCTTCTTCAGACCCCGGACATCTCCCAACTGCGCTTACCTTCCTGTAAAGTCTTGCGCGAGAGCAAGGCCCCCCGACCACGGAGGATGGCCTGCGCGACGTGGCAAAGAAGGGGGAAACGGATGGGCAAGGCATGACGGCGTGGGCCAGATCCGCCAGTGCCGCGGCGCTGCTTGCGGCCGTGCTGAGCGGCTGCATGAGCAGCCCCGCGCCGGGCAAGGGCGGTCCCAAGAGCGAGGACATGTCCGCCGACCAGTTCGGCCAGACCGACTTCAACCGCACCGTCACGCTGGAGGTGCGCGACAACCTGGCCAGCCTGTATGTCCTGCTGGACAAGCTCTACCGCCGCAATCCGCGCGAATGGCGCAAGTCCGGCGCGCCCGACCTGGCCAAGGCGGTGTCGCTGGTCAAGCATTCCATCGAAGTCCGCATCCCGCCCAAGGACCTGGCGGGACTGCGCGACATCCAGATCCTGGCCGTGTCCCTGGACCCCAACTATTCGGGCGACCGGGTCGGCGCTTTCATCTACGGCCTGGCCGACACCATCATCGCCGCCCACAACGGCAAAACCCGCCTGTACGCCACCGACGCGCTGGACGGGCAGCGGGTCTACAATGCCGCACGGAACGTCGAGGCAGCCGCCTGGCTGCTGGCGTCGCGCCGCAATACCCAGGGCGAACCCTTGCTGCTGGCCAACGAAATGTCCCAGAACGCCACCAACCTCAGCTTTGAACGCGAATTCGGCGCCATCATCGGCCGCCTGGATCTGATCGCGAACCTGCTGGGCGAGAACACGCGGCGCATCGGGATCAACTACGCGCAGGGCCTGCTGCTGTTCAATTTCCTGCCGGTGCGCTAACAGGATTTCCATCGTGATCGATATCGCCTCCATTCAGACCGCCCGCGAGAACCTGCGCGGCCAGGTGCTGAAGACCCCGTTTACCCTGTCCCGCACGCTGTCCGACATCTTCGGCGCGGAGATCTGGCTGAAGTTTGAGAACCTGCAGTTCACGGCTTCGTTCAAGGAGCGCGGCGCGCTCAACCGCATGCTGACGCTGTCGGAAGCAGAACGCGCCAAGGGCGTGATCGCCGTGTCCGCCGGCAACCACGCGCAGGGCGTGGCCTACCATGCCCAGCGCATGGGCGTGCCGGCCGTGATCGTGATGCCGCGGTTCACCCCCACCGTCAAGATCGCCAACACGCGCCGCTTCGGCGCCGAGGTGGTGCTGGCCGGCGACACCTTCGACGACGCCAAGGCGCGCGGCTACGAGTTGGCGCAGGAGCGCGGCCTGATCATGATCCACCCGTACGATGACGAGGCGGTCATATCGGGGCAGGGCACGGTGGCGCTGGAGATGCTGGAAGACCAGCCGCAGCTGGACACCCTGGTCGTCGCCATCGGCGGCGGCGGCCTGATCTCCGGCATTGCCACCGCGGCCAAGGCGCTCAAGCCCGGCATCGAGATCATCGGCGTGCAGACCGAGCGCTTTCCGTCCATGTACGCCGCCGTCAAGGGCGTGTCCATGCCGCAGGGCGCCTACACCATCGCCGAAGGCATCGCGGTGAAGTCGCCGGGCGCGCTGACCCAGCCCATCGTCACCCAGCTGGTCGATCGACTGGAGCTGGTCAGCGAAAGCGATATCGAGCACGCCATCGTGGTGCTGCTGGAGATCGAGAAATCGGTGGTCGAAGGCGCGGGGGCCGCCGGCCTGGCCGCGCTGCTGCGCGCGCAGGAAGAGGGCAGCGACCGCTACAAGGGCAAGCGCATCGGCCTGGTGCTGACGGGCGGCAACATCGACCCGCTGATGCTGGGCGAACTGATCGAGCGCGGCATGGTGCGCGCCGGCCGCCTGGCGCGCATCCGCGTGGACCTGCGCGATCTGCCGGGCGCGCTGGCACACGCCACCAAGCTCATCGCCGACGCGCAGGCCAACATCACCGAAGTGCACCACCAGCGTGCGTTCACGTCATTGCCGGTGCGCAATGTCGAGGTGGATTTCGTGCTGCAGACGCGCGGCCACGAGCACATCCAGGAAGTGATCGACATACTGAACGCGGCGGGCTTTGCCGCCAGCAACCACGACCACTGAGCACGCTGGCGCGGTTCAGGCGCCGCCGTTCTGCGCGGCGTCGCGCGCCAGCAGGTTCTTCAGGCCATACAGGCGCTCGCGGTGCAGGGTCGCCAACAGCGGCTCGGGCTCACGCCCCAACGCCACATAGTCCGCGGGCACCTGTGCCGCCGCCGCACGGATGGCGTCGGGCGCGGCCTGCCACCATTGCGTCAGCATGCGGTCGGGGTTGTAGACGTCCAGCCCCTGGCGCCGCAGTTCGGAACGGTTGAAATCCTTCAGATTCCAGGTCAGCACCTGCACCACCGGCGGCTGTTGCAGACCGCAGCGCGCGCGCCGCGCCAGGCCGGCCGCGATCACGTGGAAGTCCTTGGGGTCGCTGTAGCGCAAGGAGGCCTCGTAGACCTGGGTGTCCGTCTCGCGGGCGCCGGGAAAGCGCGCGTTCATGTCGTCCCACATCTCCATCATCACCTCGGGCGGGATCTCCCAGATGCGCGAGGCGTTGCGGCGCCATTCCTCGCCGATGCGGTCGGTCCAGACCGGCGTGTACACGCCGGCCTCGGCCAGCCTGAGCAGCAGGCGGCGCAGGATGCCTGACATGAGGACGCAGGCGTCGAGGACGATGAAGGGCGGGGAGGAGGAAGCGGCGGTCAAGTGAGGTCTGAAGCCCCGCCGGCGCATGGCGGGCAGGGCGAAAACGTGGAAAACGAGGCGCAAGAATAACGTTTTTGGAAGCCGTCCGGGGCGGGCGGCCGCGCGCGGGAAGGGCGTCAGGCCTTAACCGAGTTCGGCGCGCACGGCATTGCACAGGCTCACCAGGTTGCGCCGCGATACCAGGCACTGTTTGAGCGGCGTGTCGATGGCGTAGAAATAGATATTGGCGAGAAAGCCGTAGAGCCCCGCGTCCACGCTACCCGGATTGGGGCCGAACATGAAGCCGTTGTCGCCCAGCAGGCTGGAGACGGCCTCCAGGTCGGCGATCCCGCGCGCATAGGCGTCTTCGGGGGCGTAGCGGCCTATGCCTTGGTAGTGGTAGCGCTGGAAGTTGTATTGGCGGGCGGCTTCCAGCTGCTCGGGCGTGACGTCCGGGTGGGCGTCCAGCAGCGCGCGGCGGAAGGTCGGCCAATAGCGGTCATCGCGCCAGCGCGAATAGGACATGACCCAGTACAGGTCGTCCAGCGCGCGGCGCACCAGCAAGTCCTGGCGCTGCTGCTCGGGCGTGAGGGAATCGTCGATGGTCAGTTCGTACTGGCGCTTCAGGTAGGCGATGATGGCGTCGCTGTCGCCGATGCGCAGATCGCCGTCGGCGATGTAGGGCAGCTGGCCACGCGGGGCGGACTGCACGTCCAGCGTATGCCGGTGGTCGAACGGCAGCCGGCAGAGCTTCAGGAAGGCGTAGATCTTCAGGCCGTAAGGGTTGTTGTCTTCCAGCCCATAGAGTCCGGGGTACGAGTAGAGGGTGATCATGGCGCGCTCCCTGGTTACCGGACTAGATTAGATCGGCGGGGGCAATTTTGCGCGCTTCAGTTTGACGAGGCAGGCGTTCGCCGGTTTGCGACGAAGGATGGACGCCTGGCCTGTGGCGGGGTGGTGCCCGAGACCGGAATCGCAGACTCAATAATAATGCGGGTCTCGGGCTGGTGTGGGGAAATTATGGGGAGTCTGCGAGCAGGAGAGCATCCACTTGCTCGATGGGGATCAAACCGCAGCTGTTGAGGCGCAGCTTACCCGATTGCATGAGCTTCCTCACGGTCGGGCGGCTCAGCCCGAGCATTTCGGCGGCCTGCGTGATGTTGACTTGTACGGGGCGGGGGTGGCGCTGCGCGTAAAGCTCAACGGCGCGCATCGCGACCTGTAAATCGCTGTACGCCTTGGAGTGGTCGAGAGTGGTCGCTTGCATGGTCATGCGCCTTACCTCCTAATTGCGTTGGGGGCGCTTCGCCCTGTTCGGCATCATCAGCCCTACGGCGATGCCTATGATGATTGCGAGCGGGACCGCGAGTGCATAGAGTGCAGTCATGATTGCTCCGGTTGCGCGGACAGGGCGGCACTAGGCTGCGTCTTGAGTGCGCGGATGAATAAGACGGCCTCGGATAGAACCTCTTTGCCTGGTCGTGAAATGAATTCGTTGGCGATTTGGCCCGCAGATGCGCGAGAGACGAAGTAGGTGGCGGGTATATGGTTTTCGAGCAGAGCTGCAACTTGCTCCAGCGTTGCGTTACGGACATCCGCGATTCCATTGGCAGTGAGGTCAATGCCCATCCAAGGCACCGCCTCGCTGGCCTGGGGCGCGGCATGATCGTAAAGCGGCTTCCCGCCCTTGCGGCCACCGCTGAAGCTGTCCGAGCCGTTGTATTCGACATCCAGCAGCAGCCCGTCCCTGTCGCGAGTTTCCAACACGTAGCAGTAGGGCTGTTGCGCCTCCCCGGCTACAGGGGCGCTTGCCAAGCCCAGCACGCGGCGCAACGCCCATTCCGCTTTGTTGCTCGGCCCCATCGAGTACCCCGGCTGGTCGTCCGGCAACTCATCGAGTGCGTCGAGCGCGTCACCCAGCGCCGAGGCGTTGGCGCGATCAACCTTGACGCAATCGCCATCGTCCTCCGCATCGTCGGCAACGTTGAACGCGGCGCGCGCCACGGAGATCAATCCTGTGATGGCGGTTCTTTCGATATCAGAAAGCCGCTCATCGGCTACAGGGGCGCGCAGCTTGGACAGCAGGGCGGATTCGATGGCGCGGGCGAACGCGATCTTGTCGGCGTCGGTCAGAGGATAGGCGGCGCTGGGGTCGCTGACATAGCAAGCCCAGCGGTGCAGGATCATGGCATCCGTCAGCACGGCTCCGTGCGGTGCCGCCTGGGCGGCGGGGGTATTGGTCTTGTCGGTCATTTCAGCCACCATTGAGCATGAGTTCGTGATAGGCCACGCGCATCAGATCGCGGCCCCTTTTGAGAACGTTGTGGTTGGCCCCGATAAGCTTCAAGCCAATCATGATTTGCGTGAGGGTGTGCCCGGAGCAGTAGCCGCAGGCCGCTTTGAGTACGCCGATTTCGATCAGCTTGCGGTGGTCAGCGCCGCCGAAGTTCGTGCCATGAAACGCGGTTTCCAGCTCCTTCTCGCTGACGACTTTTGCGGTGTCTGTCATCATCCCTCCTGCCCAGCGGCATTGTTGAACGAAGGATGCGGCGGCAGCGGGCACCAGTCAGGAACAGCCGACGCGATGCCGTTTTGCGTGCTCTGCTCGGGCAGCGGCTGAAAGTTGAACTTGGCGCACTCGAAGCGGCCGTAGTGCCGTTGCTGGAAAGGGCAATCGGCGCATGTCGATACAGGGATGCAGCGGATCATGTCTCACCCCTCCTGCTGCTGAGAGGCGGAAAGGGCGGCGAGGCGGCGGCGCTCAATGTCTTCATCCGCCTTCTCGGCCCACTGGCTGCCGTGCTTGAGGTAGAAGCCCAGCAGGTAGTGGATAACGGTGGCTTGCTCTGCCTCGGCCTTCTTGGCGATCTCGACGCCGCCCAACCGCAGCAGTTGAGCGATCCGAATGCAGGCGAAGTTCGGGCGGCCCAGGATGTCGATCAGGTCGGCATTCAGTTCAGGCAGGTCCTGCGCATCGCTAGCAGCGGGAGCGGCAGCGCGCTGTACGAACTCGACCGACCGTTCCGTGGGCTTCTCGACTTCGATCCACGGCCCGAACCGGCTGCGCTGCTCGAAGTGATAGACCTTCGCATCGTCCTGTGCGCTGGCGGGAGGGGTGGGGGCAGCCGCGAGCATGGCGCGATAGTTGGCCTTCCAGTCGGGAAAAGTTTCGCCTCGCTGTTCGTAGTCGTCCTCGGCAGCGGTTTCCATTTCGTCGGTCGGCCCAACGGGGACAAGCTTCCATTCGTTCTTTTCAGACATTGTTCAGGCTCCGGTGATATTGGGATACGATGCGGCCTCCGAATGCGAAGATTGAGGGCAAAGGCCGTGTTCCATGACTTCATGACTCTTAGCCAGACCGCCGCTGCGTGGGCGTCTGCAATTGGCACTACTTTTGCCGCCTGCGTTGCGCTATGGCTGGGGCTTGCCGAAACCAGGAGGCGCGAAGAGATAAGGCAGGCTGATGCGAAAGTTCTGCGTCTTATGGCCGCGCCTGAACTTCACAGCATCGACGTTGCCTTGAGTTTTTTCCCGAGGGCTCTGAATGAGATAGTCCAGACTGCAGGCATGGCGGACTACAAGCACCTGCACATCGACGCCCTACACACGATTGCCGCGAAATTGCATACACCGGTACTCGATCGTGGCTTCGACAAGATCAGCAGCCTGGAAGCCGATGAGACAGTCGTCGTCTCGCTCCTTTGCGGTGAGATTCCCCGTTTACGCTTGGCTTTGGAGGACTGGATCGCTAGGTACGACACTTTGGACAGCTTTGTGACGCTCGCAAGCAACTGCAAAGAGCGTACGAGCGACATCCGCGAACTGATCCGCCAGCTTCCATTTGTTGACTACTGAGACATGCCCGACGGCTATTACCCATTGCCCCGTGTAGTCGGCATGTTTTTCTTCGGTTTATTAGTGCTTTGGCCTTGAGCTTTAGGTAGGATGCGCGCTCGTAAAGGAGATGGACATGCCTAGGCGTTACCAATTCATTTTGGCAGTGCTGGTTCTTGGTTTTTGCTCGGTGCTGGCGAGGTATTGGCCGACTAATAGCGGTGAGTGGGCCAGTTGGGTTCAGGCTATTGGCTCAATCGGCGCTATTCTCATCGCGGTTTGGGTATCCCATCGGGACAACCGAAACGCGGTGGATCGTGCAGCACTTGCGGAGCAGGAAGAGGGAAGGAGAGCGCCGGAGGCGCTCGCCACCGAACTAACAGTCCATTGGAAACACTATCAAGATGTAGCGGGAGCAGCAATCGAGAGGCATCCCGCGGGGATGGCCTTTAAAAACTACTGGTTGCCACCTGAAAATCCGTTCCCGATGTTTCATGGCTATGCCGGGAAGATGCATCTAATAGCGAACGCGGACCTCCGTAGGCAGTTGGTGTATGCGTACTCAAGCTTCCAGACATTGTTCACGGCGTATAAATCTAACAACAAATCCATGGACGAGTTGAATGAAATTAATCGCCTGATGTCGCAGAATCACAATCAGGCGAACGCATTGGGCTCAGTCGTCATAGAGCGAATGACCCGCTATAGCGCATCCATTAGGAATGCGCACGAACGGGCGAAGGATGCCACTGCTAAAGTGGCAATGCTCCTCGAAGGGTAGGAACTAGAACGGGATGTCGTCGTCCATGTCGGCGAGGTTGGCTGCCGGCGTCGACTGGGGCGCCGCGCCGCGCCGCTGGCTCGCATACTCGTTGCGTTGGGGCACCGGGCGTTGCGCCGGCGCGCGCTGCTGGCGTGGCGCGTCGTCGTAGCCACCGCCGCCGCCCTCATCGCGGCCGCCCAGCATCTGCATCTGGTCCGCGATGACCTCGGTGCTATAGCGGTCGGCTCCGGTGTCCTTGTCCTGCCACTTGCGCGTCTTGAGCCGGCCCTCGATGTAGACCGAGCGGCCCTTCTTCAAGTACTCGCCGGCGATCTCCGCCAGGCGGCTGTACATGACGACTCGATGCCATTCAGTTTCGTCCCGCTTCTCGCCGCTCGTCTTGTCCTTCCAGGACGACGTGGTGGCGACGGACAGATTGCAGACGGCCGCGCCGTCCGTGCTGTAACGGACCTCGGGGTCGCGGCCCAGGTTGCCCACCAGGATGACTTTGTTGACGCTGGCCATTACGCGGCTTCCTTGAACAGTTGGGGATGGACCTGGTCGAAGTCTTGGATGACCTCGGCGAAGTAGTCGCGGGCGGCTTTGACCTTGGCGATCATCTCGCGCTCTTTCTCGAAGTCGCGCTCGATGATCCAGGACGTGAGCCGTTGGTGTTCGGGGATGTGCGACACCAGGTGCATCTGGATCGGCTCGAAGCCGATCAGCCGCTCGGGTGTGTCGACCAGCGCGTAGTTCACCTCCCACTGATCGGCGTCCCACAGCATCATGTAGCCGCGCATCTGCCACTCGTAGCCGCTGTCGATCGCGTCAACCAGCCAGCCCGGGAATGTCTTCGCTGACCATGACGACTTGAGGTCATGACCGCGCCGGCGCTCGGCGTCGTAGAGGTCGCATTCCCCGGTAATCCAGTCGTTGGTGCGGCGCTCGGCATTCTTCACCAAGGACAGGCCGCGCACGCGGTTCAGAAGGGCGATCGACTGGTCCTCGACCTCCAGACCCTTCTGGATTTCCTTGCTGGAGAATTCGAAGTCGATGCCCAGAATCTCCTGCTGGGCCAGCTCGCGGATGTAGGTCTTGGCGCCGACCGAGAGGACTTCACCCGCCTTGATGGCGGCGGCGGTCGGGTTAGCCATCAGCTTGCCGATGCTCGAGCAGCGGAACTTGATATCACGCATTGCTATCTCCTTGGGGTTGCTTGATCTCTGCGCCGCGCTTCTGCACCGCGGCGGCGAATTGCTTGTATCCATCCTGGTCGCGCGCGGCCTGGAACACCTTCACCCCAGCCTTCATGGTGGCGCGCAGCTCGTCTTCGGTTGCGGCGGCGTGGGCGCGGGTGACCCATTCCGTGCGGACCTCTTGCATGTGCGCCTCGCGGTCGTCTTCGGCCAGGTGCCGCACGAGTTCGGCGTCCAGGTCTTCCAGGTCCTGGCTGAACATGTCGCTGGCGGCGGTCACGTTCAGAACCATGGCGATCTTGGCGCGCTTGCAGGCCATCTTCAGGACGGTGTTCGCAAGGTCTGCGGGCTCGGTGCGGATCTGCTGGACGGTGTAATGTCCGCCCGACTTGCGCCCGTATTTCGTGCGCTTCATGTCGGCCGGCGTGCCTTCGAACTCCGCGTCGCAGACCGCCTTGCGCCAGCGGTACTTCTCTTCGTCGGTGGACGCCTCTCCCAGCCCAGACCCGAGGGCCACGCCCGTGGCCTGGTGTCGGCCGATGCACTTCACGCGATACCGCACCGCGCCGGCCGTGGAAAGGTCGACGATCTCGTACTCATCGGCGATGCGGAAGGTCATGCACAGCACCTCGGCGCCGGGCTTCAGCAGTGTCGGCTTCTCGCCCGCGCCGGGAATCGCTCCGTAGTGCACGTTCGGCTTCATCACCGAACGCATCACTTCCTGCACAGCGATCACGTGGCGCGTGACGTCGGCGACCGAACTGCGGCCGTCCTGCTGCGGGACGATGCCGGGCTGCCGGGCGGGGGCTTCGATAACGTCGTTCATGGCATCCTCAGTAGGTGATTCGGATGTTGGGGATCAGGCCCTTGGCGATCAAGGTGACCGCCTGCTTGGCGCAGTCCTCAGGCACGCCGCCGGCGACGAACGCATCCAGGGCGGCGCGGTTGATGCTTGCCTTGTGCGCCTTGTCTTCCTCGCGGCGCCGGATTTCGGCTTCTTCTGCTGCCTTGGCGTCGGCCTGGCGCTTGATTTCGGCGTGGCGCGCGTCCTCGGCGGCCTGGACCCGGTCCCGCTCGGCCTGCTCAGCGGCCAGGCGTTCACGTTCCGCCGCGGCCGCGCGGTCGATCTCCGCCTGTTTCTCGGCGGCGATGCGGCGCTGATCGGCCAGCTCGGCTTCCAGGCGGGCCGTCTCGGCAGCAGCCAGCGCAACAGCTTCTCGGCGCGCGGCGGCGTCGCGCTCCGCCTGGGCCCGCTGATCCAGCGGTGCGCGGACCTCATCAGCCAGCGCGTCCAGGACGTCGCGCATGCGCTTGCGCTCTGCGTCGATCTTCTTCGGGATATCCTTCAGGCGGTCGACCTGCTCCTTGCCGACGCCATCCAGAGCGGTCTTCACCTTGCGGACCTTGAAGGCCAAGCTGGCGATCGCGTCACGGCCTTTCTTGGTCTTCAGGTCCGGAACGTGGCCCGTCACCTCGGCGCGGATCTTGTCGAGCCAAGGGTCCAGGCCGCCGGGCTTGGAGTAAACCTGCAGCGCAGTTTCCGCCGGCGGCAGCTCGGCAAGTTGGGTCGCTTCGGTCATGTCAGTCCTTGGCTGCGTATTTGGTTGTTCCATCACCCGCGAGGCGGGCAGCTTCGTCTTCCTGTTGCAGGACAGACATGACCCCGACGATGGCGCAGATGATCGAAAAAATGCCCACGGCGGTGTGGGCATCGGTTTGAAGCAAACGGCGAATTAGTTTCTTCATGTCATCCATCCAGTTCGATCTGCACGGCGTCTAGAATCTTTCGTTGGAGGCGCGCTATCTGCGAATCGCCGCTGCGCATCACTGCGCGCAGCATGTGTTCGGCGTCGTACACGTCCAGATCTCGGAACAGGTCCGTCTCCATCAACCGTGCCGCCCACCAGTGCGAGTTATGCCCATCAGAATCCCAGGCATGGATTGACTGCATGACCTCGCCAACCTCTTGAGGCGAAGTCGTCAAGGCTTCTAGGTGTTCGTCACCGTGGATTCGGTCCATATCACCACCCGATCAGAAGAAATAGGACGCCGAACGGCACGAGCAGTTAGGGCGCCCAGTATTTGAAGTTGTGGAACATGGCTGCTCCGTAGGAAGAGGTGCAGCCCTCTGGCCAATCCTTCACGGCGTTCGGCCGGTCACGCTCCGTGCGCACAGATTGCTGTAGGCCGATTGCTTGAAAGGCGGGAGAGGGCTGCGGTAAGACGTAGATGCTCAAGTCAGCGCACCCCAATGCCGGAGGGACGCACTTTTCGCGGAGTGGGTTGTGGCATGGCGGATGCCGTAGGGATGCGTTGGCCTGAGCAGCCAATGGGAGATCGCCCCGGCAGGCCGGGGCAAAGGGATTAATTGATCAAGCGATGATGCTGCGGACGGGACGAACTCGGAACTCGTGGAAGCGGCCCCAGCGGCTGACGTAGCCGTCCTCGAAATACACCGCCCAGGCGGTGCCGGAGCCATAGGGCGTCGAGGTCCAGGTGTATTCGCCGTCGTCATTGAAGCCTTCCGCAGCTACCACTTGCAGCAGCTCACGATGGGCCGGCAGGTAGAAGTCGGCGTGGCTGTCGGCCGTGTATTCGGAGGCAGCCAGGGCTGCAGGATGGCCGCCACGCTCCAGCAGCTTGCGGGTATTCTCGGCGCCGTCCAGATCCGAGTAGCCTTCCAGCTTGTCGCCGTAGCCGCCGAATTCGAATTCACCATCCAACGGAGCGACCGCGGCGAAGAGGTGGCGACCTTGGGCCGTCAGGCCGATGTAGATACCGCCTTGGCCTTCGGCGTACTGGCCAATTACGAATGCATTGCTCATGGTTTCTCCAAGTTCATGAAAATGCCGGAACTCGGATGAGTTGGCATTCAGATGAATCTGGGGCAACGCACCACCTAGCTACTCCCGCTCATCGCGGCTCCAGGTAGTGCGCTGCCTCTTCAACCAAGCCGCGTTCTATAGCTCCACTCCCGGAGCCAGGCGCGACCTGGTAGCCGTCGATCTTCTTCAGGGGTAACGGGTTGAGCCCTGGGCCTATACGCGCTTTCGCGCCATTGGCTTGTTTATCTCTTGCGGTTTGTTAAAGAGCAGTACTGCTGGTGCTGCAGCGTCGCGGTGCTGGCCTTTGGCCTAAGCGGTGCGAGTTGTGCTGCGTTGAAAGAATAGTAGCAATCGCTACGCACCAGAGCAATAGCAAATGCTACGCTTTTTTGTAACAGGCGAAAAAATGCCCGCTCGAGGCGGGCTGGTTGACGGGAAGACTTAGTAGGCTGGTGTGGCCCAGAGCGCCACTAGCACTACTAAGAGCCAGATTATGATGCGGGTCATCAAACGCTCCTGTAGCTAGGCTACTGTTCACCTAGTACATGGATAGTCATGATCAATTGGAGATATTCGTGGCGCGACTCCAGCGGTAGGCTACGATCGAGAATCGTCTAGTTACAGGGAGCTGGCAATGGGTACCGCTTGGCAAAGCGCCGTGTTGGGGCTGATCGTCTTGATGCCGTTGTCTGTGAGGGCAGCGGAAGCGCCAGCTGGCGCCAACAGTAGATGCATTGACGTGGCGGCGGCGCATCAAATCGTGGCGGGATCCAGGAACGCGCAGCTGTATCCCGACCAAGCCCTGGCCCAAATGAAGGGCGACAAGTCGTTCAAGTTCTCGGACAGCGAATTGAAGGCGATAGTCAACAACGTCTACTTCGGCAGCGCGAGCCAAATTGCGCAACCGATGACCCTGTACAAGGCCATTTATGAGGCATGCCTGAAGGGCGGAACTGACACGCGCTGGAAGCCGCTCAAATAAAAAGGCCACCCGCAGGTGGCCATGACACATGATGTCAGGTGGTCATCACTGGCGTATCCATTGGCCAGCTTCGTCATCCCGGAGCCTGGCACCAGCCCAGACGACCTGACCCAGCACGCGCACAGGCGTGCCATTCTCGAGCGGGATGTCAGGGTAAGCCGGATTGAATGACCGCGCCACCCATTGCTTGGTCAGGCGATCCCGCGTCACCGTCTTCACGATCATCTTGCCGTCGTAATTGATGGCGTAGACGCCGCCCGCGGCTAGGTCGCGTACGGTCAGATACTCATTCGGCACAACCAGGAGCGCAGCTCCATCACGAATGATGGGCTCCATGCTGTCGCCTTTGGCGTAGACAACCCTGGCTTTCCCTGCATCCGCGCCCACGGCACGCAGGAACGAGCGGCGGAAGTGCATCACGCCGGTCTGCTCCTCAAGGTGGTTCTCGATGCCGTCGCCCGCAGCTAGGCGAACGTCGGCCATCTCCGGCACCTTTTCGAACTTGTCGTTCGCTGCATATGGCTCGCCAGGGCCGACATTGGCCACCACTCCAGTCTGAGTGCTAATCCGGATCTTGGGATTGGCTTCTGCCTGGTGTGTTGTATTTCCGCCTTCCCAGGGGGCAGGGGGGAGGCCTTGGATTCGCATGGGGAATGCATCGTCTGCATGGTCCATGTCGACCAAGCCGCCGGGCTTATGTGAACGCAGTGGGATGACAACTGCGTGCTGCGGCGCAGGCGGTGGGGAGACGTTCAGGCCGATTTTCAGTTGTGCGATGGCAAGCGCCAGTGCGCCCTCCAGCGCCGTGAGCTGGCTGGCCGGAAGGGCTCGGACATCCGCAGCCGCGATGGTCTTAAAGGGCCAGTCGGCATGGTCAGAAGCGGGCGCAACTGGCGCCTCAACCCCCTCCAAATCAAACCAGCCCTTCATTCCAGGCATCGCCTCAATGGCCCAGATGGTCTTTTCTGTGACGGGGCGAATGCCCGAAAGCATTTGACGAACGAATGCGCCGTCTTTGTAGCCAAGGCGGCGTCCAAAGTCGGTCTTATTCCCTTTTGATACGTGGTCCACGGCTGCCGAAAGACGTGCGATCCGGAACTCGTTTAGCTCTATCTCGTTCATGGGCGGAAAAGTAGCATGTGCTACGGGTGCATTTGCTACTTGCGAAACGTAGCAAACGCTACTAGTATGTGCGCATGGACCTGAACTCATACCTGTCTTCCCCTGGCGCCCTGACTGTGGCGCAGCTCCGTGCGCGCATGGTTGAGCTTGGCTACGACGTCAAAAATGACGCCCAGATACGACAGTGGCGCACTCGGTACAAGGACCGCCTTCCGTCGCCCGAGAACTGCGTTGGCCTGGAATTGGCTACGGATGGAGCTATCCGCCGTCAGGATCAGCGCCCAGACGACTTTCTCCGCATCTGGCCCGAATTGGCCGAAGAGGCGAGGGCGGCATGACATCAATGCACCGTCGCCTGTTCGCGACCCTCTGTCGCCCAAGCCATGCGGTCACGCTCGGCGCACAGCTCCTGAAACAAGTCCATGACTGCCTTTTCGCTCGGATCTTCAAAGACCCGGCGGGCCAAGTCCTGGGCGCTGATCAACAACTTTTCCGTTTCGGTCACGAAACACACCTCGCTCTTTGTTCATAAGGAAGTACTCGATGAGCACGCAACCAGTATCAGCCGAGCAGGTTGAAAGCACACGCAAGAACGGTGCACGGATTCAAGGTGAAGTTTTGCGGCGACTTGCAGAAGTCACCCAAGACCGTGCAGCCGATTTCATGGGCACCTCCGCCAGCACTATTAGCCGGGCGAAAAATGACCTTGAACAGATGTGCCAATTGCTCGCCGCACTGGGTTTCCAGTTGTCGCCGTCTAACGCCATGGTTATCAGCCGGCAGGAACTATTCGCCATGAAGACGATGTTGGCGAAGTACCTGCAGGCCGAAGTCGAAAACCAAAATCGGAGCTTGTAATGACCGTCCCTGTCGCTTTCCAAGGCGAGGTCATGCTCGCCGGCTGGTCCCAGACCCACAACGGGGGGGCCAAGGTCACGTTCTGGCTTAGCGACGAGGATGACTTGGCGGCCTTCAAGGCCATGACGGTTGCCAAGGGCAAGACGGCGGGCCAGCGCCTCGCAGTCGTGGCGGTCGAGATTGGCGACGACGAACAGCCTAAGCCTCAGCCTGAACAGCCCAAGGGTGGAGAGCTGGCAAAGCTGGCTGGAATGTTCTGCCAGTCAGTGGAGTTCTGGGAATTCTGCCGCGCTGACGACGCCGACGAAGCCCGCGACTGGATCCTGCGCGTGTGCGGCGTTCAAAGCCGCCGAGACCTGGATCACAACCCTACTGCCGCGAAGCTCTTCCATGAGCGCATTCGCAAGCCCTACATGGAGTCGCGGAAATGATGCAAGGTATTTTGTTCTGCATCTCGCTTTGGATCGCCTTTTATGGCGGCTGGATGTTCGCGCATTCAACTGTGGCGGCTGAATGCGAGCGGCTGGGGTCGTTCTACGTTGGAAATAAGACCTACAAGTGCGTCGAGGTCGGAGACAAACAATGACCTGGAACTGCACCCTCAAGCGCACGACGCCTTTCCGTTCGCGTGGCGTGATCGCCCGCCGCAGCCACCCCATCAAGTCCAAGGGCATGAAGGGCGCTCCGGTGTCAGCCGCTCAAAAATCTTTCCATGATCAGCTCGCATGCCGAATTGGGTGCGTGGCGTGTCGCATGGACGGCAATTTCAACGACTACGTGTCGATCCACCACATCGACGGTCGCACGAAGCCAGACGCCCACTGGAAGGTCTTGCCGCTGTGCGGAAGTCATCATCAAGACGACGGCCTGGCTATCGCTGTCCATCCCCGCAAGACCGTGTTCGAGACGCGCTACGGAAAGCAACTGGATTTGCTGGTGTGGTGCATTGAGCAACTGCAATTGCAGGGCCAGAGCGTGCCGGAAGGTGCCTTGCAGGCCGCAGGAATGCTGGAGGTAGCGTAATGGCCAATGAATGGTTCCGACTCTGGCACGACATGCCGAACGATCCCAAGTGGCGAACGATCGCACGAGCATCTGGACAACCCATCGCGCTTGTCTTGTCTGTCGCTTTGCACGTCATGACGGATGCGTCACGCAACGTCACGCGAGGTCACGTTGATGTCACGGCGGAAGACGTCGCCAGCGCATTGGACGTGACCGAGGCTGATGTTCAGGCAATCCTCGATGCGATGCAGGGCCGAGTTTTGGACGGAGAAAGGCTTACCGGATGGGAAAAGCGCCAGCCCAAGAAGGAAGACGTTGGCAACCCGGAAACCCGCGCCAAGTCTGCCGCTGAGAGGAAACGGGATCAGCGCGAACGAGAGCGACAAGCTGCCTCTGAGGGCGCGTCACGTACAAGTCACGACGAGTCACGCGAAGTCACGACAGATAAAGATAAAGAAGAAGATAAAGATAAAGAAGAAAAACAAACACCCCCTACCCCCCGCAAGCGGGGGCAAGGATTCGACGCATCGGCGATCGAGCTGCCGGATTGGCTTGACCGGGAAGACTGGGAAAGCTGGGTTGCAGACCGGAAGGCCCGCAAGAAGCCGGTGACGGAAGAAGGCGCCAAGCGTCAGCTGGAGCAGCTTGCTGGATACCGGGCCGAAGGGCATCCGGCCCGCGCGGTGATCGGCAACAGCATCGCCGGGGGCTACCAGGGGCTTTTCCCGCCCCGGGCGCAGCCCCGCGGCGCCGCGACTGCAGCAGCCGGACTGAACCGCCAGGAAGCCCTGGAGGCCCGCAACCTCGAGGCCGCTGAACGCGCCGCAAGGATGATCCAGTGATCGACACCGACAAGACCGACTTTTTCCGCCTGATCGCCGGCGTGCATTCGTTTTACCGCCAGGAGATTTCCGACTTCGCCAACGGCGTCTGGTGGGCGGCCATGAAGCCCTTTGACCTGGCCGCAGTACGTGATGCCCTGAACCGGCACTGCGTGAACCCAGACAACGGGCAGTTCATGCCGAAGCCGGCTGACGTGGTGAAGCTGCTGCAGGGCTCGTCCCAGGACGGCGCGCTGGTCGCGTGGGCGAAGGTCGACCGCGCGATCCGCCAAGTCGGCACGTATAGCACCGTGGTGTTCGACGACCCGATCATCCATCGAGTGGTGCAAGACATGGGCGGCTGGGTGGCGTTGGGCGACAAGCAGGAGAAGGAATGGCCATTTGTCGCCAGGGAGTTCGAGAACCGGTACCGCGGCTACAGGACGCAGGGAGGGGCCGGGGAGTACCCGCGCGCGCTGGTGGGAATCGCCGAGGCCCAAAACGGCCAAAACGGCTTCAAGTCTCAGGCGCCGGTGCTGATCGGCAACCCGACCAAGGCCAAGCAGGTTTTGGTGGGGGGCACGGACAAGCCGATGCTCGGTTTCGAACGGATGACGGCCGGGGACTACATCGCGCTCGCAGCGCCTCAGCGAGGTGCTGCATGAGTACGTTTATTTGGGTGGTGCTCACCTTCACCGTGATCGAGATCCTTTGCAAGCTAGTGCTGCTGGCGACCGACTCATGGAGTCGCCCCAGCAAATTCACCGCGATCTTGGATATCGCGCTCAACATCACCATGTCGGGCTGGGCGATTGCGTTGCTCGCAAAGGCGGCTGCATGAACCTCGACCGACTGACCATCCGCTTGCCTTGGCCAGACACCAGCCTGATGGCGAACCGCAAGAGCGGGAAGCACTGGGGCTCAACTCATGCGGCGAAGGTGCGCGCCCGCGAATCCGCATTCTTCGCCGCCAAGGAAGCACTGGGCCGGAACAGCCTGGCTTCTGCCGGTCGGCTTCCAGTGTCGATTACCTGGGTAGCGCCCAACCGGATCCGCCGCGATCTGGACGGCCTCCTGCATGCCGAGAAGCCCAGGCTGGACGGAATTGCCGCGGCGCTGGGCATCGATGACAGCCAGTTCAGACCCATGACGCTGGATGGCGCCTTGGACGTGGAGAAGAAGGGCTTCGTGCTCGTGGAGATCGGACGATGACGGCAGACCTGCAGAAGTGGGAATTCCGCGACCCCATGCTGGTCGTGATGAGCCGACAGCAGGCTGCGGCGAATCGCTCGTGCAAGGGCTGCGCCCATGCCAAGACCATAGAGACGCCGTTCGGCGACACGATCACGCGTTGCCTGAAGGGCAAGCCCTATGGGAAGAAATGCAACAGGTACGAGGTGGCCGATGAATAGCCTGACAGGTGACGACCTGCTCTGGAACTGGGCCCGCTGGACGTGGTCGGGGACCACGGTGGGCAACATGGAGGCGTATGTGTCCTGGGAAGATGACCACCGCCCGATCCTAACGGACCATGCCCTGGTCGTGGAGAGCATGCATGCGGCGTTGCCGTGGCATGAGCGCATGGTGATCATCGCCGAGTATCCACAGAAGAACGCCATGTTCGGCCACCTTGACGCCCGGGCCCGGGTCAAGGCTGCGCGGGAATGGATCGCCAACACCACCGGCGTGGCGCTGACCGAAACCGAATACAAGCTGTACCTGGGGCTCTTCCGCAGCCAGGTCGAAAGGAGGCTGGCGTGAAGTACGCGCACGAGGTGATGGACCTGATGGAGGCGTATCCGGCGCGGTCGTTCAGGGTGGGAGAGTTGGTGCGGCATGCCACGCGTGGTAGGTTGCTTGCCGCGGCAGAGCGTGAAGCCGCCCGTAAAGCGGTGAAGCGCGTGCTGGATGCGCTGATCGCGACCGGCGCGGTATCGATCACCCAGCCGGCGGAGGTATCAGGCGCATCGGCTGAATACTCTGTGTCCCGCTTCCGGGACATGGACCCAACAAAAGCGGGACAAGAAGCGGGACAATACGTGCGGGCTATTGCGCCATGAATAAATGAGTACATGGCACCTGCGTCGATCTGTATTGCGGGTTTTCCCTGGGCTTGATTAGTAGTTGGTTGCCCCAATGATTAAGGTCCAACCAATGTAGGAGATATCAATGTTCCAGCAGGGCGATGTGGTGCAACTGAAGAGCGGCGGGCCCTTGATGACCGTGACTTCCATCTCCGGGAACGACGTAAGTTGCACCTGGTTTGATGAGAAGAACAAAGTGAATACTCGCTCGTTCCCAGCGGCTATTCTCGAGAAGTACGACGCGAACGCTGCCTACGGAATTGCCTGATCGACCGTAGTAGCAAGAATGCCGCCTTCGGGCGGTTTTTGTTTTCAGAGAGCAGGGGCCAGAGAGAACCGTCAGACGGGGCCCTCCAGGAGAAGGCCCCGTCTGCGAACTCTTCCTAGTCTTCGAGTTCTACGTCGCGATTCTCCGTGTAGTCGAGGTCATCGGAAACGATGAGAATTTTGACCACATTTTCTGCAGAAGCGCGGGCTTCAATCTTCAGCTCCGGCGCTTCCGTGATCAGGTCAAAGCCATCGCAAAACGCGATGAACTGTTCCTGAGCCACAAACTCGCTACTGCCCGGCGTGCCTTGATACCGGGACTCCTCCAAGCCGAACTGGTCGGCTGTGACGACTTCCTCGTTGGTGACAAGAAAGCGCTTCTTGTCCGGTGAAAGCACCTTTTCGTGATCGTCCGGCAGATACGAAAGATCGTCGTTCAGATCATATTCGCGCGTGATTGCCACAGTGACGTCGCCTTCCAAGACAAAGTAAGCCATCAGAACTCCTTCACAAAGTTGCATTGCGACAATGTCGCGTGTCGATAATCGCAAAGCCGGATGACCGGAATGCGATGCAAGAGCGGATAACGCCGCTGGTGGGTGGTGGTGACGCTATCAACTGGGGCCGGGCTGGTTGAAAACAAGTGGCAAGAATTGCTGGCTTCCCCTAGCTTGACAAAGGCGTTCGAACGATGAGCGCTCTTTCTGTATGGGCCTATTCCCCGCGAGCACATAGCGCGGGGCGATAGGCCCCATATCTCTACAACACCCCCCATGAGTCGCCTCAGCAGGCCTGGCGCCCGCGCAGGGGCAAATGCGCGGGACACTTCTTGCCGGTCTTGTCGCCGGTGGCCAGCACGACGAGAACCGCGGCGCCCAGCTCGCTACGGCGGGTAGTCGGATGGGCGCAACCCAAGGAACAGATATGGCGCTGACAGACAAACAGCGCCGCTTCGTGGATGAGTACCTCGTTGACCTCAACGCCACGCAAGCGGCGATAAGGGCGGGGTACAGCCAAAAGACTGCTGGCCAGATAGGCGAGCAGAACTTGAAGAAACTTGAAATCGCCGCGGCGGTTCAGGAAGCACAAGCGGCCCGCGCAAAGCGGACCGAGATCACCCAGGACATGGTCCTGCGCGAGTTGGCCAAGATCGGATTCAGCGACATTCGCAAGATCGTCCGCTGGGGAAAGACGGAGTTGCGAGTCACCGACGCAGGCGACGACGAGGGCGAGGTGACCGAGGCCTATCACGGCCTTGCACTGGTCAGCGCCGACGACATCGACGACGACACCGCTGCGGCCATCTCTGAAATCTCCGAGGGCCGAGAAGGGCTGAAGGTCAAGCTGCACGACAAAAAGGGCGCCCTGGTGGATATCGGGCGCCATCTTGGCATGTTCAAGGACCGGGTGGAACACTCCGGCCCTGACGGCGGACCGATCCCCACAATGCCCACAACGATCCAACTGGTTGCTCCAGGTGACGACGGCTAGACTCGAAATCCCCCCGAAGCTGATCCCGGTGTTCTCCGGGCCAGCGCGATACCGGGGGGCAAAGGGTGGCCGTGGTTCAGCAAAGACGCGCACCTTCGCCAAGATGACTGCCGTGCGGGCATACATGTTCGCGGAGGCAGGCGTCTCCGGCGTGATCCTTTGCGGCCGGGAGTACATGAACAGCCTGGAAGACTCCTCGATGGAGGAGGTCAAACAGGCCATTCGCGCCGAGCCCTGGCTGGATGCCTATTTCGATATTGGCGAGCGGTACATCCGTACCCGCAACCGCAGGGTGTCTTACACCTTCGCTGGTCTGCGCCACAACCTGGACAGCATCAAGTCGAAGGCTCGGATTCTGATCGCGTGGCTCGACGAAGCCGAGAACATCAGCGAGGTGGCATACCAGAAGCTGTTGCCGACCGTCCGGGAAAGCGACTCCGAAGTCTGGCTGACCTGGAACCCTGAGGTGGACGGCAGCCCAACGGATCAGCGATTCGTGAAGAGCCCGCCAGCCGGCGCCAAGATTGTCGAGCTGAACTATACGGACAACCCGTGGTTCCCGGACGTGCTCGAGCAAGAGCGTCTGGCGGACCGGGAGCGGTTGGACGACCAAACATATGCCTGGATCTGGGATGGCGCCTATCGCGAGAACAGCGAAGCCCAGATTCTCGCTGGCAAGTATCGCGTGGCAGAGTTCGAACCCGCCGCGCACTGGGACGGCCCGTATTACGGACTGGACTGGGGCTTCAGCCAGGACCCGACTGCTGGCGTCAAGTGCTGGGTGGGAGATGGTCGTCTCTGGATTGAATACGAGGCGGGGAAGGTCGGGCTCGAGAACGACGATATCGCCTCCTTCATGATCGAACGCTTGCCGGACATCGAGCGCCACGTGGTGCGAGCTGATTCGGCGCGGCCGGAGACGATCAGCCACGTGAAGGCGACAGGGAACAGTGTTCGTCTGTCGCTGCCCCGCATCGTAGGGGTCGATAAATGGAAGGGGAGCGTAGAAGACGGCATTGCCCACCTGCGTTCCTACAAAGAGATCGTGATTCACCCGCGCTGCTCTCACACGCTGCGGGAGGCGCGGCTCTATAGCTACAAGGTGGATCGCCTGTCTGGCGACGTGCTGACTGACATCGTTGACGCGAACAACCACTACATGGACGCGACTCGGTACGCGCTAGGTCCTCTCATCCAGGGTAAGCGCCCCATGAAGATCAACCCATCAGCCATGAGGCGTGCATGAAATTACTCGACTGGATCCTGCGCAGGAAGCCGGAGACGGCTCCCGCGGCGGAGCCGGCCGTGCGCCGCGAGCCGGGGATGAAGATCAGCGCGGAAGCCCTGGGCCGTTCCAACGTGCCGCCCGCTGAGCCGCCTGCCCCCAAAGGGGAGTTCAAGCGCCCAGCAGTCGCCCCGTTCGTGATCCCGGCGGACAAGGAAAAGGCCCTGCTGGCGATGGACGAGGCCATGAGCCCCGTCTATGCCTATGTGAGCGAAGCCTACGCTGGGATGGGTTTCATTGGCTATCCATACCTGGCCGAACTGTCCCAGCGCCCTGAGTACCGGAAGATGTCCGACGTCATCGCCAAGGAGATGACTCGGAAATGGATCAAGCTGGAAGTCAAGGGTGACGACGACAAGGCCGACAAGCTGGAAGTCATCGAGAAGGCCATGCGCCGGCACCGCCTTCGCGCCAAGTTCCGCCTGGCGGCCCTGCAGGATGGTCTGTTTGGCCGGTCGCAGATCTACATCGACGTGAAGACGCCCAGCGGCACTCTGGCCTGGGCCGACCCCGACGAGCTGCAATCGATCCTGGTCAAGAGCCCGGCGAAGGTCACCAAGGGCTCCCTGGTTGGCTTCAAGGTCATTGACCCTGTATGGACCACGCCGTACCTGTACAACAGTGACAACCCGATGCGGCCGGACTTCTACAAGCCGACCTCCTGGTTTGTACTGGGGCGCCAGGTGCACAGCAGCCGCCTGTTGAACATCGTGTCGCGCGAGGTGCCGGACCTGCTGAAGCCGTCGTACAACTTCGGCGGCATGTCGCTGACGCAGCTGACGATCCCCTACGTCAACAATTGGCTGAAGACGCGGCAAGCGGTGGCCAACCTGATCGACGGTTTTTCGGTTGGCATCTTGAAGACCAACCTGGCGTCCGTCCTGTCGGGTGACCCTGGTGATGATGTATTCGCCCGCATTGACATGTTCAATCGGACGCGTACGAACCGCGGTGCCTGGGCTATCGACAAGGATTCGGAAGAGTTCAGTTTCGAGAACGTCCCATTGTCGGGGCTTGATGCTCTGCAGAACCAGTCGCTGGAGCAGCTTTGCGTCGTGCCAGGCATCCCGCTGGTGAAGTACACGGGCATCACGCCCAGCGGCCTGAATTCGACGGCAGACGGAGAGATCCGCGTCTTCTACGACGAAATGCTCTCGGTTCAGGAGGCGGTGTTCCGCGATCCGCTGCAGCAGTGCCTGGAGGTGATCCAGCTGAGCGAGTTCGGGGAGATTGACCCGGACATTTCCTTCAGCTTCGTGCCGCTGTGGCAGCTGAGCGAGAAGGAACAGGCCGAGATTCGCAAGTACGACGCCGACACCGGAGCAGTGCTTATCGAATCCGGCGCCATCAGCCCGCAGGAAGAGCGCGAGCGCGTGGCAGCAGACGAGACGAACGGCTACCACTCGCTGGACGTGAGCGACTTGGACGAAGACGGCGTTCCCGACGCAGTGCCGGTCGAGCCGCCACCCTTGGAAGACGTACCGCAGGGACAAGCCTATGCCTGACCTCGTATCCCCGACTGGCCGCGAGGTGCCGCTGCGCCCCGTGCATGCCAACCAGGGGATCGAGGCGGCCTACCGCAAGCGCCTGGACCGGTTGATCGACGAGATGCAGCGGTCGGTCGTGTACTGGCTGACTGCGGCCTACCGGCGAAACGTGCCGGAGATCGCCCAGGACGAAAGCCCGGCGATGGCGTTGACCAAGATGATGCGGCGCTTGGCCAAGCAGTGGCAGCGGCGCTTCGAGGAGGCCGCCCAGCCGGTGGCTACCGAGTTCGCGGAAACCTCGATGAGCGCGGCGGACTTGTCCCTGCGCAACGCCCTGCGGCAGAAAGGCTTCAGCGTGCAGTTCCAGATGACGCGGGCGGCCAATGACGTTTTCCAGGCCACGGTGCAGGAAAACGTCGGACTGATCAAGTCGATCGCCGACGAACACCTGCAGGACGTCCAGGGGCTGGTCATGCGGTCAGTGACCCAGGGGCGCGACTTGGAAGGCTTGGTCGAGGACCTGCAGAAGCGGTACGGCGTCACCAAGCGGCGCGCGGCGTTCATCGCCCGCGACCAGAACAACAAGGCCACGGCCACCATCACGCGCGTGCGCCAGCAGGGCCTGGGCATCAAGCAGGCCAAGTGGCGGCACTCGCGCGGCGGCAAGCATCCGCGCAAGTCGCATCAGGAGGCCGACGGTAAGGCCTACGACGTCGACAAGGGCATGCTCATAGACGGCGAGTACATCCGCCCCGGTGAGTTGCCGAATTGCCGCTGCGTGGCCATCAGCATCATCCCGGGATTCGACGAATGAAACAGCAGAAGCACCACGGCCTGGCCTTCGACCGCGCCACCGTCCGCACGATCGATGCCGACGGCCGGATGCACGTCGAGATCAGCAACATAAGCAAGGCCACGGTCAACCCGTACCGCGGCAACGAGATCCCTGACTGGGAGGCGCTTGGGCTTGATCCCAACCGCGTCTACTTCCTGTTGCGGGACCCGGAAGAGCTGGCGCGCGCGGCGCTTACCTTCAACAACATTCCGCTGCTGTCCAAGCACATCCCCGTCTCGGCCGCCGAGCCGCAGAAAGAGTTCGTGGTCGGGGCCACGGGTTCGAACGCCTCCTACCAGGCGCCGTACCTGAAAAATTCCCTTGTCGTGTGGGACGCCGTTGCAATCTCGCTCATCGAGTCCGAAGAGCAAAAGGAGCTTTCCAGCGCCTATCGCTACCGGGCCGACATGACGCCCGGTGTCTATGAGGGCGTCGCATACGACGGGGTGATGCGAGACATTCGCGGCAATCACGTTGCGCTTGTCGAAGTGGGCCGCGCTGGCCCGGATGTCGTCGTAGGCGACAGCAGTACCCTCAACCCTTCGGAGATCCCGAAAATGAAACTGAGCAAAACCGCCGCCGTCGTCGCCGGGGCACTCGGGGCGCATATCCGGCCCCGGCTGGCCCAGGACGCGGCACTGGGCGACCTGACCCCCTTCCTGAAGGGCGTCAGCCGCAAGAACCTGAAGTCCGAGCAGCCGCGGATCGTGCGCGCCATGCAGAACCACTTCAAGGGCAAGCTGGCGCAGGACGCCAACCTGGAAGACCTGAAAGAGGTCATCGAGGTGTTCACCGACCCGGGCGTGGCGCCGATTGGTGAAGATGAAGACGATATTGCGGACCCCGAGCCCGTGGCCGAAGACGACGAGCTGATGGGCAAGCTGCGCGAGATGCTGGGCGCCAAGCTGGGTCACGAAGAGGCCGAGCGTGTGATGTCCGCCCTGGGCGAACCGCCCGCAGCGTCTGCCTCAGACGAACCACCGCCCACGGCTGGGACGCCGGAGGAACCTGTGACCAAGCAGGCCATGGACCAGGCACTGGTCAAGGCGCAGAAGGCCGGCGAGCAGGCTGCTGTAACCCGCATGACCGCGATCCGAACCGCTGAGCAGGAATGCCGGCCTATCCTCGGCGAAATCGTCGCCCAGGACTCGGCCGAGGCGGTCTACAAGATGGCCCTGGACGCTAAGGGCATTGACCTGACTGATACCCCGCCCGCGGCGTATCGTGCCATGGTCAAGATGGCCCTGGCGCAAGATCAGGCTCCGCAAACGCCCCGTGTGGCGATGGACTCGGCCGCTCAGAAGAGCTTCCGCGACCGCTTCCCGAACATCCCGAAGGTGATCTAAATGGGTTTCCAGAAACAGGTTTATATCGAACCCGCCGCCGCGGTTGCCGGCGACTTCGCCAGCTCGAACCCGCGATCGGTCGTCCTGGCTGGCCCCGGCGGCCTGGTAGCCGATACGGCCGGCGTCACGGTTGGCCGCTTTGCCTGGGCCGATGCTGATGGTCAAGTCACCAACGCTGGCTCGGGCGTGCCCACTGGCTTCGTGCACCGTGAGCAACAAGGCATCATCACCCTTTGGCTGGCCGAGGCCAGCATGCTGATCCCCGCCGGTCTGGGCGTCACGCTGCACAACCTGGGCGACTTCTGGGCAGCAACCAAGACTGTTGCCACCATCGGCCAGAAGGTGTTCGCCTCCAACACGGACGGCACCATCTCCACGGGCGCCGCTGGCGCCACCATCGCCGGCAGCACTGAAACCGACTGGTTCGTCGCCAGCGCGGGTGCGATCGGCGCGCTGATCAAGATCACCTCCACCAACCTGGGGTAAGACATGAAACGAAACCAAGACCTCGCGCTGCTGGAGAAGCACTTCGGCATCGTGTTCCCGGGCGCCATGGACTATCTGCCCGACGAGTTCCGTCACGACTACGCCCTGGCCATGGATGCCGCCGGCCCGCTGGTGACGGTCAGCAACTCGGGCATTCCCAGCTACATGCTGAATTACGTCGATCCCGAACTGGTGCGCGTTCTGACGACGCCCATGCAGGGCGCCGTGATCCTGGGCGAAGCGAAGAAGGGCGACTGGACCACGCTGACCGCCACCTTTCCGGTGGTGGAGTCCACGGGTGAAGTGTCGTCTTACGGCGACTTCAACAACAACGGTCGCGCCGGCGCCAATGCCAACTTCCCGCAGCGCCAGTCGTATCACTACCAGACCATGACGGAATGGGGTGAGCGCGAACTGGAAATGGCGGGGCAGGCGAAGATCAACTGGGCTTCGGAGCTGAACGTCGCGTCCGCCCTGGTTCTGAACAAGTTCCAGGACAACAGCTACTTTTTCGGCATCGCCGGGCTGCAGAACTACGGCCTGCTGAATGACCCGAACCTGTCGGCGCCGATCGCCCCGGGTGCCACCGGGACCGGTTCTGGCACGACTTGGGCGACGAAGGATGGCCAGGCGATCTACGACGACATTTCGCAGCGTCTTTTCGCGCAACTGGTTACCCAGACCCGCGGCTTGGTGTCGCGCCGCGACAAGCTGAAGTTGTGCATGTCGCCCGAGATCGAAGTCAACCTGACGAAGACGAACCAATACAACGTCAACGTCACCGATCAGCTGGCCAAGAACTTCCCCAACCTGACCATCGAGACCGCCGTGCAGTACGCCACCGGCTCGGGCCAGCTGGTGCAGCTCATCGCCGAATCGATCGAGGGGCAGAACGTGGGCTCCGCGGCCTTCACCGAGAAGATGCGCGCCCACGCCATCGTCCGCGACACCTCCAGCTTCAAGCAGAAGAAGTCGCAGGGAACTTGGGGCGCCATCATCAAGGTGCCCATGGCCATTGCCGCCATGATCGGCGTCTGACCAGCGCGAGACGCAGCAACCCTGAGGGGCGCCCATGTGGCGCCCCTTTTTCATTCGAGGAAGAGATATGTCGACCGTTACCGTTGCGTGCAAGTTGCCCAATGGCTTGATCCTGGATATCCCGGGCGCCAAAGAGCCTGTGTTGCTGAAGGGTGCCAACCATCCGGAGGCGATCGCCGGCCACGGCTTGACCGATGTGCCCACCGAATTCTGGGAAACCTGGACCAAGTTGTATGCCGACTTCCAGCCGCTCAAGAAGGAAATGATCTTCGCCCAGGGCAGCGAGCGCAGCGCCGCTTCCAAAGCCAAGGAGCGCAAGGACGAGAAGTCAGGTCTGGAAGGCCTGGATCCGGAAAAGCCCGCCGCTGGCATCAAGCCCGAGAACTACGAAGGCAAGAAGAAATAGGAGCGGCCCATGGCTGTCGTCGTCTTTGATCCCGCTGAGTTCCGGCAGGTCTACCCGTCCTTCGCCACGCTCAGCGATACGCAGTTGAACGATGCCTTCAACATGGCCACGCTGTACCTGAGCAACAAGGACAGCAGCGTGGTCTGCGACGTCGACGAGCGCAAGGTGCTCCTGTACCTGCTTACCGCCCACGTCGCGGCACTGACCTACGGCGAGAACGGCCAGGGTCCGCGGCCGCTAGTGGGCCGGATCAACAGCGCTACCGAAGGGTCGGTTTCGGTCTCGGCCGAGTACAACGTGGCGTCGGGCTCGGCGCAGTGGTACGCACAGACCGGCTACGGCGCCCAGTATTGGGAGGCCACTGCCAAGTATCGGGTGGGCCGCTATCGGCCCGCGCCGGCCGGCTACGCGCTTCCGGTGGTCGTGCCATGGCGTCCCTAAGTTTTAAGGGCGGTGATGCCCTGATAGCGCGGCTGAAGGAAATAGCCGACAAGGCCGGGGACGGCGGGACGCTGCGTACGGGGTTTCTGGAGAACGCCACCTATCCGGACGGTACGCCGGTCGCGCTTGTCGCGGCTGTTAACGAGTTCGGGCGCCCAGAGCAGAACCAACCGCCCAGGCCGTTCTTCCGCGCCATGATCGCCGAGAAGCAGAAAGGCTGGCCGCGCGCGCTGGGAGCCTTGGCCAAGAGAAACGACTACGACATCGACAAGACCCTGGGACAGATGGGCGAAGGCATCAAAGGCCAGCTGCAGGAATCCATCCGACAGCTCGATAGCCCGCCGTTGGCGCCGGTGACGGTCGCGCGCAAGGGATTCGATAAGCCGCTGGTGGACACCGGCCACATGATGAACAGCGTGGACTACGAGGTCGACACATGAACCTGCACGGAATCGTCAGCCCCATCATCGCCGCTGTGAATCCGATGATCACCGGGCAGATCCGCTACAGCGACGGTTACGAGATGGGGCTGGGCCGCAAGCAGGTGCCGAAGTACCTGCCGACCGAAGGCGCCAAGCTTCAGGTCCAGCCGCTCAGTGGCAGGGACGTGGCGCACCTTGAGGCGCAAAACATCCAGGGCGTGCAGCGCAGCGTCTACATGTTCGGCGACACCCAGGGCGTGGTGCGGCCTCTAGCCAAAGGTGGCGACCTGCTGCTGTTTGATGGTCAGACCTGGCTGGTGACGGCGGTCTTCGAGACGTGGCCGGACTGGTGCAAGGTGGGCGTGACCCTCCAACTGGAGGAAACCCCATGAGCGCGCAGATCAGCATCACCGAGGACACCCTAGTCGACGACCTGGGCGCCTTCGCGGACACGCTGGTGGATTGTGAGGTCGTGCGAGGGCAGGTCAACCGTGTGCCGTCTCCCAAGAGCAGTGAATACGTCATCGTCACTCCAATGGGCGTGGTCGGCTTGTCGTTGCCCCACACCAAATATGCCGATCCGACGCCAACCTCTGGTAGCCGCGCCCTGACGCGGCCGACGCAGTGGGCGGCCCAGGTCGATTGCTACGGGGAGAAGGCGCAGGACCGCGCGTTGATCTTGTCGATCGCGCTCAGGAGCCAGTACGGCTGCGAATTCCTCGGGGAATTGGGCCGCGCGCAACCTCTGTACGCCGGTGAGCCAAAGCAACTGCCGTTCATTACCGGCGAGAACCAGTACACGGAACGGTGGTCCTTCGACGCCATTCTGCAATTCAACCCCACCGTGACGCTTCCACAGCAGTTTGCGGACTCACTCCACGTCAACCTCGTCGAGGTTGACACCAAATTTCCACCCGGAGCTTAAAGCTATGTCCATTCCCGCCAGTGAAATCGTCCAGGTAGTTCCTGGCGTGATCGGCGCCGGCGGATCGGCGCTCGATCTGAACGGCCTGATCCTGACCGACAACACCGCGGTGCCCGTGGGTACCGTCCAGAGCTTCGCCACTGCGCGCGATGTGCAGCGCTTCTTCGGCCCGACCTCTATCGAGGCGACCCTGGCCGGCATCTACTTCAATGGCTTCGAGAACTCGACGCGTAAGCCGGGCGACCTGCTGTTTGCCCAGTATCCTCTGGATGACGTCGCGGCCTACCTGCGCGGCGGCTCCATGGCGTCGACGACTCTGACGCAGCTGCAGGCCCTTTCCGGTGTACTGACCGTGAGCATCGATGGCACCCCGAAGACGTCCAGCACCATCACGCTTGCGGCCGCAACCAGCTTTTCGAACGCGGCCTCGCTTATCCAGGCGGCCTTCACGTCGTTCGGTGCGTCGTGCACCTATGACGCGCAGCGCTCGGCCTTCGTCATCACGTCGGCCACCGATGGCGCGGCCAGCACGATCAGCTTCGGCAGTGGAACGATCGCGGCAGGCCTGAAGCTGACCGAAGCCACGGGTGCGGTCCTGTCGCAGGGCGCGGCAGCCGGTACGCCGGCGGCCAACCTGAGCGCGATCACGGACGTCACCCAGAACTGGGCGTCGTTCATGACCACGTTCGAGCCGGACACGGCCGGCAAGGTCGATTTCTCGGCGTGGACGAACAGCCAGGGCAACCGCTACGTGTACGTGGGCTGGGATACCGACGTCCAGGCCGTCACGCAGGGCAGCACCACGAGCTGGGGCGCCATCGTGGCCGCGAACGAATACTCCGGATCGGTGCCGGTCTATAGGGATGTGCAGCATGCCGCCTTCGTGCTCGGCGCGATCGCCAGCATCGACTTCGAGCGCACGAACGGCCGCATCACGCTGGCCTTCCGCGGCCAATCGGGCCTGGCGTTCTCCGTGACCGATGCGACGACCGCCCAGACGCTGATCGACAACGGCTACAACTTCTACGGCGACTATGCCACCAGCAATGACCAGTTCCGGTTCTTTTACCCGGGACAGATCAGTGGTGACTGGCAGTGGGCGGACACCTATGTGAACCAGATCTGGCTGAACAACGCGTTCCAGCAGGCGCTGATGACGCTGCTTACGCAGGTGAACTCGGTGCCGTACAACGCCGACGGCTACGCGCTGATCGACGCGGCGTGCATGGACCCGGTGAGCGCTGCGGTGAACTTCGGCGCAATCCGCGCCGGCGTGCCGCTGTCCAGCCTGCAGAAGGCCCAGGTGAATAACCAGGCCGGAGTCGAAATCTCCGGCACCCTGGAAACGCGCGGCTGGTATCTCCAAATTCTGCCGGCGACGGCGCAGGTGCGCGCCGCGCGTGAAACACCGCCCATGACCTTTTGGTACATGGACGGCGGTTCCGTCCAGCAGATCACCCTCGCATCCCTGGCCATCCTGTAAGGGCGACCGACATGTCTACTCTCACCAGTGCAAATTCCGTCCTGACGCTCGGCGTCGGCGGCATCTTCCCCGTCCCTCAGAAGATCGAGGGCTACGCCACCGACGATGCGTTCGCGTTCGACGCCGTGCAGCCGGCTCAGGCCGTCATGGGCGTGGACGGCCGCATGTCAGCTGGCTACACGCCTTTCATGAGCGTGCAGACCATCGCGATTCAGGCGGATTCTCCTTCGATGGTCATCTTCGAGGCTTGGTTGGCGGCCATGAAGGTCGCGCGGGAAGTGTTCTACGCCACCGGCACGCTGAATATCTCGTCAATCGGCCGCAAGTTCGTGATGACCAAGGGTGTCCTGACGCAGATTCCCCCGGCTCCGACCGCCCGCGCCATCCTCCAACCCATGACGTTCCAGATCACCTGGGAAAACGTCTCTCCGGCGCTGGTGTGATATGGCCCGCAAACAGGCAACGGTAACCATCAGTGCCGAGGGGCGCGACAAGGGCAAGGTGTTTGTGTTGACCGAGCTTTCGGCCTATGACGCCGAAGACTGGGCCGGCCGGGCCCTCTTCGCCCTCATGAATGCTGGCGTGGAGATTCCGGACAACATCGCCGAGGCGGGGTTGGCCGGTGTCGCCGCGCTAGGCATCAAAGCCATCGCCAAGCTGCCCTTCGACAGCGCGAAGCCCCTGCTGGACAGGATGATGGAGTGCGTCCAAATCCAGCCGAGCCCCGGAGTGATTCGGCCGCTCATCTCCGACGATGTGGAGGAGGTGGGGACGCTGCTGACCCTGCGCAAGCAAGTGCTGGGCCTGCATATGGATTTTTCTATGGCCGTCGCCCCATCGACTTCGGGCTCCAAGCCTGGGCAGGCGGCGGCCCGCGGCTGATCCAGTACGCCAACATCCCCAGAAACGTCGGCGCCGTGATCTCTCGGCACCCGGGCCTGCTGCACGACTTGCAGTCGGTCTACGGTGCCGAGGACCTTTACAACCTGCTGGAGGTGATCGCGGTCGACGCGAACAACCAGCAGGCCATGACAAAAGTGAGGTAATGGCATGGCAACCGTCATTGATGCCCTGGTTGTCACGCTGGGGCTGAATGCCAAGGGATTCAAGCAGGGAGCCGCCGAGGTCGACGACTCCCTGCAGCACACCCGCGAAGAGTCCGCCCGTACCGCGCGCGAAATGGAGGCGCGCGGCAAGCAGGCGGCCATGTTCTTCAGCAAGGTACGCAATGAGGCGCTGGCGCTCCTGGCTGTGTTCACGGCTGGGATGGGGCTGAAGAACTTCGTGTCCAGCACGGTCGAGTCCACCGCCAGTCTGGCGCGCATGTCAGACAACCTGAACATGAGCGCGAAGGACTTGGCGGAATGGCAGCTCGCGGCCAAGAACGCCGGCGGCTCGGTCGAAGGCATCACCGCGCAGTTGAAGGAATCGGCCGATCAGGTCGCCAAGTTCAAGCGCGGCATGGCCGCCGAGACGCTGCCGGCCTTTTTCCAGTTTGGTGGCAGGACCGAAGACCTGAAGGACGGCAACACCTACCTCCAGGCCCGGGCGCGGATCGTCGCCGAGATCTACAAGACCGACCGCGCGCGCGCCGCGCTGGCCGCGAACATGATGGGCCTGGATGCCCAGCAGTTCAACCTCTACAAGGAGGGGCCGGAAGGCATCGCGCGCCGGCGGCAGGAGCAGTCTGGCCCTGCGGCCGAGCAGGCGGCGGCGGCACAGCGCGCCGAGCAGCTGCGCCAGAAGTACGACACGGCCATGAACAAGCTTTCGAGCGTGGGCGTGAACGTGCTAACCGCCCTGATGCCGGCGTTCGAATTCGGCGTCGACAAGCTGATCGAGTTCGGCAACTGGATCATCCAGAATCGGACGGTCATCAACGAGACCGTGAAGAGCTGGGTCACTGGCGCTGAAAAGTTCTTCGCCGGCTTGTCGAAGTTCGGGGATAGGGTAAACGAGTTCATGGATACGCCGATCGGGCGTGTCGTTAAGAAGGCGCTCGACATCGGCGTCGAGGCGACTGTGCCGAAGGCCGCGCGGGAAGCAGAGAAAGAGGCGAGTGCGACCGCCACCACCAAAAGGGCAAATGCCACTCTGACACCTGACGCCAGCGATGCCATCGAGAAGTTCGAAAAGATGGGCTGGTCGCGTGCGCAGGCTATCGGGATCGTCAACAATCTGCAGGCAGAGAGCGGCGGCAAGCTCGACCATCGCGCCGTAGGTGACAGCGGGACGGCCTTTGGTGTCGCTCAATGGCGTAACGAGCGGGTCGACATGTTCAAGAAGGTGATGGGCGTGGCGCTGTCAGAATCGACGCGGGACCAGCAGTATGCATTTGCAAACTGGGAATTGCGCAACACCCATAAGGCGGCCGGCGACAAGCTGAAGGCTGCCAAGACTGTTGAAGATGCAAGTCGGGTGGTAACGCTGGACTTTGAAATCCCGGCAAAGAAGGAGCAGAAGGCCGAAGAGCGCGCGGCAGTCGCTACGGAACTGGCGAAATTGGCCAACGCTGCGGCGTCGAAGAATGCTCCTGCAACTTTGGTTGCCGCGTCGCCCGCATCTGCATCGCAGCCGGTGCCGAGGGCCGTTGCCCAACCTTCTCCGCGTGTAGGAGTCGACAAGCCTCGTGGCAATGCAGAAGAACCCCAGAAAGGTGCTGCCACGCCCGTTCTGCCTGATGCGTTGCTGCAAGGGGCTATGGCGGCCGTAAATGCCGCGCGAGCGGCTCAGTCCTCTTCACAGATCGTCAGCAACACAAGCACCTCCACCACGACCAATACCAGCGAAACGAACATTAGCGGGCCTATCACAGTTATGACGGCCGCGACGGATGGCTTTGGGCTCGTGCGTGATCTCGCGGGCATGGGTAAAGGCCAAAGTTTGGTCCAACAAGCCAACACGGGGCTCAACTGATGTCGCTTATTCCTTTCCCGAATGTTCCTCAGGTTCCCGGCGTGCCGGCGATCTTTCGTGAGGCAACGATCCCATCGCTGCCCGAGTTGGTAAATATCGGGTTGGGGGGGCTGGCGGATCTGCTCTTTGGTACTCCCCTTTGGGGGCTGTACACCGAGGACGGGCAGCAGGCTGTCGTCTTTGATTCGTTCCTCGGGCTGCGCTTCAGGAACGGCGGACGGGTGTCAAGCTTCCCCGTTGAACAGGGCGGCTTTTCATCCTTCAACAAGGTGGACACGCCTTTCGATGCGGCGATCCGCTTGGCGCATAGCGGGGACATGGCATCGAGAAATGTCATCCTGGGCGTGCTTGAACGCATTGTTCACAGCACGGATCTCTATTCGGTGGTGACGCCCGAAATCGTGTATCCCTCGGCCAACTTGGTGAACTACTCGTATACGCGGGACAGCCGTGGCGGGTCTAGCCAACTAATAGTTGAGCTGTACCTCGAAGAGATTCGTCAGACGGCGGCGGCGCAGTTCGCCGAGACGGAAGAAGCCAGCGGCGCTGACCCGCAAAGCAACGGCCAGGTGCAGTCCTTTCCGCTGGGCACGGAGCCGGGCGAACCGCTGATTCTTTCGACGGAGTTCCAATGAGGCAGATTCCCCTTCGCGCGGTGCCGTCTCAGTCCCTCAGCGTTGTTCTTGCAGGCCAAAGCTGCCAGATCAACGTCTACGAGAAGTCGACGGGCCTGTATTTGGACCTGTTCGTGGACCATGAGCCAATAGTGACGACGGCGTTGTGCCATGACCGGGTTAGGATCGTTCGCGAAACGTACCGCGGCTTCGTGGGTGATCTGAGCTTTCTGGACACGCGCGGGCACGCGGACCCCGAGTACACCGGGCTGGGGGGCCGCTTTGTGCTGGCCTATCTGGAGGCGGCTGAGCTATGAGCTTCGTCAAGCGACGGATCGACGTCACGATCAGCCTGGGGGAAGGCAAGTTCGGCGACACCAAGGGCCCCGATGTCACGCTGAGTGGCTACCGGGTGTCCGTGGCCGTCGTCGCCTACAACGGGGATGCCCAGAGCCAGCTTCAGCTTCGAATTTTCGGGCTGAGCCAGGAAATGATGAACAAGCTGACGGTGATCGGCCCGATCATGACGGAGCGGCGCAACAATCGGATCCTGGTGGCTGCGGGTGACGAGGGACAGGCGCTCAGCGTGGTCTATGAGGGGACGATTTCGCAGGCGTGGGCGGATTACAACTCCGCGCCGGAGGTTGTGTTCAACGTCGTGGCCCTGGCCGCGGCGCTACACGCTGTGAAGCCGGTCAACGCCCGGAGCTATCGAGGGTCGACGAATGTGGCGGTGATCGCATCGGATATCGCGGGGGCCATGGAACTTGCGTTCGAAAACAACGGAGTGAGCGCCAAGTTGTCCAACCCGTACTTCTGCGGCACGGCTCTGGAGCAGTTGCGCGCCTGCGCGCGCGCGGCCGGCATCAGCTACACGATCGACCGTGGCGTCTTGGCGATTTGGCCAAGGAACGAAGCGCGCCAGGGTGACGCCGTGGAGATTTCCCCTCAGAAGAATCTGATCGGCTATCCGACCTTTACGGGCGGCGGTATCGCCTTCTCGATCCTCTATACCCCTGAGTTGAAGCTTGGCGGCCTGGTGCAAGTGATCAGCACAATCGAGGCGGCCCACGGGGAGTGGATCGTCGTGAGCATCGTCCATACCCTTGAGGCAGAGGTTCCTGGAGGAGCGTGGCTGTCGCAAATCCTATGTCAAAGGCAGGTCAATGGCTGAGCAATTCGGATACACCGGGCAGGCCCGGCCCGCGGAGGGAGGCGACGAGTACGGCGCGATGATGTTCGTCATCGGGCAGGCGCTCGCGAGGCTCAGCACTTCGACGGTTGTGCGTGTAGTGGCGGTGACGAACGCCGGGGGACTGGCTCCTGTCGGCTTCGTCGATGTTCAACCGCTGGTCAACCAGCTTGATGGCGCCGGCAACGCGGTGCCTCACGGGGTGCTGCACCACCTGCCGTACTTCAGGCTGCAGGGCGGCACCGATGCGATCATCCTGGATCCCAAAGTGGGAGACCTCGGCATCGCGGTGTTCGCCAGCCGGGATATCTCGGCGGTGAAGGCATCAAAGGCGCAGGCCAATCCCGGATCGTGGAGAGCGCACGACATGGCCGACGGCCTGTATGTGGGAGGCCTGCTGAACGGCACGCCCGTCCAGTACGTGCAATTCACTGCCGGCGGCATCAATGTGGTGTCGCCCACCAAGGTGACCGTGGAGGCTCCGAACATCGAACTGAACGCCAGCACGCAATGCGCGCTGAATTCTCCGCAAATCGTCCTCAACGGCACCGTGCAGCAAGGTTCTGGCTCGTTCGGCGGCACGTCGACCTGGCAGGGCAATATGGACACGTTGGGCACGCTGCGCAATAACGGCAAGGATGTGGGTTCGACTCATACCCACTCTGGCGTGCAGAGTGGGCCTTCGAACACGGGGACGCCAAATTGAACACGTTGCTATTGGATCGTACGGCCTGGGACTTTGTGCTGGACGCAGCCGGCAACATCGCGATGGCGTCCGATCCCTATTCGGTCGCTCAAGATGTGGCCAGCGCCATCAAGCTCTTCAAGGGCGAGCTGTTCTACAACAAGGCGCCGGGGGTCCCGTACTGGGATGACATCCTGGGACACCGACCGCCGCTTGCTCTCGTGCGCGAGAACGTCCAGCGCGCGGCCCTCACTGTTCCCGAGGTCGCCAGTGCGCGGTGCACGCTCACCAGCTTCACAGACCGAGCCCTGGCGGGCTATGTCGAAATCACCCTGACCGACGGCACGACGCAGGCCGTCAGCTTCTGAGGAAACCATGGCTACAAGCTCCCAAGTGCCGCGCGTGCAGTTCACGCCGGAAGGGCTGGTGCTGCCCGAAGAGTCGGCCATCCTGGCAGGCGTTCAGACCGACATGGATTCCGCCTTCGGAGGCGGCCTGAATCCTGCGCTGGAGACGCCCCAGGGGCAACTCGCGTCAAGCACCACAGCGATCATTGGTGATAAAAACAACGAGTTCGCCCGCTACGTGAACCAGGTGGACCCGGCGTTCGCCGAAGGCCGCATGCAAGACGCGATCGGGCGGATCTATTTTCTGGACCGCAAGCCTGGCACGCCGACCGTGGTCATCGCGACGTGCACGGGGCTGTCCGGCGTGGTCATCCCGGTTGGCGCCCGCGCCGAGGCGGTCGATGGCAGCTTGTATCTCTGCACGCAGGCCGGCACGATCCCGCCGGGCGGTAGCATTGATCTGCCGTTCGCTTGCTCGGTCGACGGCCCAGTGGACTGTGCGCCGGGTGCCCTGAACCAGATCTATCAGGCTATTCCGGGCTGGGATTCGGTCCTGAATGCGGACGCTGGCACGGTGGGCAGTTACGTGGAGTCACGCGCTGAGTTTGAGTCCCGCCGGCGCCAGTCGGTGGCGCTGAATGCTCGCGGTTCACTGCCATCTATTTATGCGGACGTGGCAAACGTTGCGGACGTGATCGACGTCTATGTGACGGAGAACAACCTTTCCGTGCCGCAGACCATCGGCGGCGTGTCGCTGGTGCCGCATTCCATCTGGGTCGCAGTGGTAGGCGGCGAGGCTGCCGACATTGCTGAGGCCATCTGGCGCAAGAAGAGCAACGGGGCGAACTACAACGGCAACACGTCTTACACCGTAGAAGACCGGGACGGGTATTCCTATCCCTATCCCTCTTACGTTGTGACCTGGGAGACACCTGCAGCGCTGCCAGTGAAGTTTGCCGTTCAACTGGCCAATAACCCGTCGCTGCCGTCGAACATTGTCGACCTTACCAAGCAGGCCATTATCGATGCCTTTAATGGCGTTGACGGTGGGCAGCGTGCGCGTATTGGATCGATCATCTACGCGAGTAGATTCTATGCCCCCATCTCGCTATTGAGCTCTTCGGTGTCAATCCTCTCGCTGCTGCTCGGGGACACGTCCCCGTCGGCGCCCAGCTTGACGGTGCCGATCAACCGCCGGCCGACTATCACGGCCGGCGATATCTCGGTGACCCTGATATGACTGTCGTTCCAAAGCCCGGCTTGGTGGCCCGGACCCTCATCAGCCAATACGCCAACAGCCCCACGCTCGTCCAGCTGATCAACAACATGGACGAGTACATCAACCCAGATGCAGATTTTGATGCGTTCTACGACTTCGTGTGGAACGTCGAGACGGCGCAGGGTTTTGGGCTGGATATCTGGGGCAGGATCGTCGACATCGGTCGAATGCTCACGGTGCCGGGGGATGTGACCTACTTGGGATATGACGAGGCGCTTGATTGGCAGCCATTTAATCAGGCGCCATTCTTCACTGGGGAGCAGGCGACGCAGACTTATCGGCTGGCCGACGATGCCTACCGAAAGCTCATATTGGTTAAAGCGCTCGCCAACATTTCCGACTGTACGTCGCCGAGCCTGAATCGTCTGTTGTCCAACTTATTCGCCGGCCGCGGCCGCTGCTACGTGTCGGACACTGGCGATATGGAGTTTCGCTACGTATTCGAGTTCGCACTGGAACCGTACGAAATTGCGATCCTGACTCAATCTGGCGCAATTCCAAAGCCCGCCGCCGTCTTGGCAAACGTGCTGCAAGTCGACTTGCAAACCACCTTCGGATTCAACGAGGCGCTAATGCAGCCCTTCGGATCCGGCGTATTCTTCACATCCTCGGGGCTCATCCATGCAGGCTAGCAATTCACCCACCAAATCCGCGGTCCCGTTCGCACAAAGCGGAACCAAGAACACAATTCCGGTGGCATCACAGATCGGAGTCACGCCTGGCGCTGCATCGTTTACTGATGGCTTTCCGCCGTTGACGATGACACCATTGGCTGCGGGTGGCGTGCCGCCCTATGGTGCCGACTTCAATGGCATCCTCAATTTCCTGAGCGCGGCTGTACGGTGGGGGCAGGCGGGCGGCAGGTACCCGTTTGATGTTGATTTCTCGACGGCCGTCGGAGGCTATCCAAAGGGCGCGGTTCTGGCCGCAGCGGGCGGCAACGGCAGCTGGTTGAATTTAGTCGACAACAACACCACGAATCCAGACGCTGGCGGCACCAACTGGGCGGCATTGGGTGCTGGCATCGCAAGCACTCTGCAGGCTCAAGAGATGACCGACGACAACGTGTTGCTGACGCCTAAGAAACTGGCAGACGCGTTTGGTGGAGCCAATCAGTCTCTAGCAACCGTTGGGCATCAGAAACTGCCAGGCGGCCTGATCTTGCAGTGGGCAACAGTCTTGAGCAACTCGGCTGGTTTCGCGCCCTGGACATATCCGATCGCGTTTCCAAATGACTGCTACTCGGTGGTATCGACAGCAGGCCAGCAATCTGGCGCAGACAACATGACGGTTTCATTAATTGGCACACCGTCCACCGTAAGCACGAATTCAGCGGTCTTCGTCAATGGCACGCAATCCTCGCTGGCAGGGCAGGTTAGCGTTCGTTACCTGGCATGGGGGAGATAGAGATGTTCTATTCAAAATCTACGGGTGGCTTTTATGATCTCGAGATAAACGGCAAGGGCATGCCGGCTGACGTCGTTGAAATCTCGACCGCGGCATATCAAAGTCTGATGGCGGGCCAGTGTTCAGGTCTGCAGATTGTTGCTGGCGCGGATGGTCAACCAACCTTGCAAGAAGTTGTGCCGACCATTGAACAAGTGCGGGTACAGAAGGTGGGATTGGTCCAAGCTTTTATGGATCGCAAGGCGCGCGACTTGAATTACGACAGCATCGCTACGGCGGTCACCTATGCGGACGAGCCAAGCGTGCCAAAGTTCCAAAAAGAAGGGCAGGCCTTGCGCGAATGGCGAAGCCTTGTTTGGCATAAGTGCTATCAAATCCTCGATGAGGTCAGCGCCGGGACGAGAGATGTTCCGTCGGACGCTGGCCTTATTGCGGAACTTCCGCACTTAAACTTTCCCGCAGCATAGGCTAAGTGGTTGCGCTTTGAGCGGACGGCCTTGCGGCATCTGACCTATAGGACCGTATCAGCCGCCGCGCCGGAGTTTCTATAAACCGGAAAACCAGACACGAAAGCGCGATCAATATGACTAGGTACGAGTAAAACATTGCCGTACGCGAAAGCTCGAAGGGCAAAACTACTGCGTTGTAGTACCAAATCATCAACGGGTAATGCAGGATGTAGAGTGCATAGCTGGCCTCCCCCAGGAAAACTGGAACCTTGTGCGACATCGCCTTTTGAACCACTCCATCGCCTTGCGCTAGAGACAGTATCAAGATGGAGAACGGGATGGCGACTAAGGGAATGGCGTTGTGAATCCATACGACCGGCAAGACGATTGAGGCCACCGCAACTATCGACGCGAGTCTGCCGGGCATTCTGGGGATCATCTTCCATTTTGTGCACGCGCCCAGCACCGCTCCAATCAAGAAGAACGGCAAGTTCCTTATCGGGGAGTACGGCCCCGTCAGGTCAGGCCAGGGAAGGGGTAGCTTCTCAAGCGTGTGCCACGGCAGGGGAATGATTCGATCGTGCAGCAGCATGGCAATTGCGGCGACTACTGCGGCCACCACTACACGTCGCCGGGTCAGCCACGGCAACACCCACGGGAAACAGGCGTAGAAAAACACTTCGACAGACAGAGACCAGCCAGGCACATTCATGGTCAACGCATGCTTCTCCGACCAGGCCTGAAGCATGAAGACATTGAGCGCCACCGTCGTGCCCTCGTAGTTCCCGAGGCTATACATAACGACGAGAGAAAGCAGGTAAACGGGATATATGCGGGCAAATCGTGCAAGCCAGAATTTCCCCTTGTTGACCATTCCGGACTCATTGGCGTACACCCGCGTCATGATGAAGCCGGACAGCAAGAAGAAGTACGCGACAGCTAACTGCCCTCTGCTAACGAAGGCTTCGATAATTTTATTGTCGAACGGCGGGACGCCCGCGCTGAAGTGAAAAGCGACGACCAGCAACGCGGCGAAGAAGCGTGTGAAGGTGAGTGCATTGAGGCCTTCAACGGCCAAGTTACTGGTATGTTTTTCGACCGCCATGGAGAAGCCCTTTTTTAGGTGGCGGAATATTACCACTTGTGACATGCCCGCTTCGACACGCCTCTTAGGTCTGTAGAAGCAGCGATGAGAGATTTGACAAGTCGATTGCCTTGTAGGCTAGGGCGGTATGGTGGCGGGTTGGCGGTGGAGCACTCACTATGAACAACTGCCGGAAGGGACACATGGACGTATGTCCCCTGTAACCAATTGCGTGTATAAAGGGTGCTTTTCCGGGGGGAGGCAGGGATGGAAGAGAATGCGCTGAAGCGTTTCATATCTGACGCTCAGGAACTGTTGTGGAAGTCGGGGGAAACCCGTAAGGCGCTTGAAGACGCCGGGGTGTCAGTGGTGCCTTCGAATTTCTATTCGTCCACTCCATCGCTGGAAGATCTTGATCAGACCTTTGAGCAACATGGCGCGCCGTACTTGGCAGGATTTGACGCGCGAGTGTTGCATCGGGAGCTTCAAGAATTAACGCCCTACGCTGAAGGGTTTGATGTGCCGGTCAAGGGCCACGAGAATAGCGGGGAGTTTTTTTGGGAGAACGGCCAGTTTTCCTACAGCGATGCGGTGTCCTACTACTCGTACATCAGAAAGCAACGGCCGGGGAAAGTTGTAGAGATCGGCAGTGGCTTTTCCTCTCTGGTAGCTTTGAAGGCGCTTCAGGAGAATGGATCTGGAAGCCTGCTCTGTATCGAGCCGTACCCAAGGGAGTTCTTGGTGGATTTGGCGTCCAAGGGTGCTCTTGACTTGAAGAGGGTGAAGGCACAAAGCGTCTTGGAGCTTAACAGCGTGCTTCAGGACGGCGACATTCTATTCATTGATTCCACTCACACCGTAAAGATTGGCAGCGACTGTCTGCATATCTATTTGCGGCTTCTTCCTACCATACGCCGCAAGATTCTTGTGCATGTCCATGACATATTTTTGCCGTTCGGGATGCCCGTGGAATGGGCTAAGAAGTTGCATGTGTACTGGACAGAGCAATATTTGCTCCAGGCTTTTCTTCTGGACAACCCCAAGGTCAAGATCAAGTTTGGTAGCTACTTCCACGAGCGCTTCAACTTCAATGATCTTGATGCCTTCATGGCTGGTCGATACCAGTGTGGCGGAAGTAGTTTTTGGTTTGAGTACGACGGCACTTTAGGCAACTAGCCAAGTGAAATCCTGAACCCTGCTGAGGCAGGGTTTTTTTTCGTCCATACGGGAGGCAATCCATGCGAACCCGATCCAGGAGCATGCACATGCATGAAGACCAAGCTGCAATGGTCAAGATGGGTATCGGCGCCGGTGGCGCCGTTTTTTATGGCCTGACGCTGAATGAGTGGGTGGCGGTGGCCACCCTGTTGTATCTCGCGATGCAAATAGGGCTTCTGGTGCCCAAGTACTGGCGGTTGGTTGTGGGGTGGTGGAAGGGGGGCAGCGTATGAGCGCCATGGGGAAGCGTGTTGCGGGAGGGGCGGCGGCTCTTGTCGCCTCAGGTGCGCTGACGCTTTTCAGCGCAGACATACAGCAGTTCCTTGGGCGGTGGGAAGGCGAGGGGCAGAACGTCGTCTACGCGGACAAGCTGGCCAAGGGACTGCCTACCGTCTGCAAGGGGATAACCAAGTACACAAGCCCCTATCCGGTGGTGGTGGGGGACTACTGGTCACAAGAGCGCTGCATCGAGGTCGAGCGGATGGTGGTGAGCAAGGGACAGCTAGAACTGGCGGATTGCGTTGACGTGGCTATCAGCCAGCCGATATTCGAGGCACTCACCAGCCACTCCCACAATTTCGGGGTAGCCAGTACCTGCGCTAGTCGGGCCGTCGGCCTGATCAATTCAGGGCGTGTATCCGAGGGGTGCAATGCGCTAGCCCATGGACCTGACGGTAAACCGGCCTGGTCGTATTCAGATGGCAAGTTCGTGCGGGGTCTGTACAACCGCCGTCTTGCGGAGCGTGAGCTATGTCTATCGGGACTGCGCTAATCGGCTGGAAGGGCTACGCCGCGGCGCTGGCGGCGGGCGCGCTGCTGGTGGCGGGTGTGGTGCTGGAGCGGCAATGGTATGGCGCACGTCAGTATCAGGCCGGAGCTGACGCTAAGCAGGCCGAAATCGAGAAACGCCAAGCGGCCATAGCGCGCGCCTGGCAGGAGGAAAGGGACCGTGCTGATGCCCAATACCGCGGCGCCGTCTTGGCGCGAGAAGCTGCTGAAAAAACTGTTGCCGCTCAGCGTGGCCGGATTGACGGGCTGCTGCGCCAGCTTGCCCGGCGGCGTGCCGAAGCTGCCGGAACCGGCGGCGGACCTGATGCAGCCGGCCCCGACTGGATCGGAATTATTGGATCGTGTGTCGGGCGATATGAGCAGCTGGGAAAAGATGCTGCTCGATGGGCCGACCAGGTGAACGGCCTGCAAGATTATGTAAGGGCCATCCGAGCGACCGACTAGAATTCACCCATGCAATGGAGACATGACAATGGCTAGGGAAAGGCTTGAGAGGACGAAGGACGTTGCGCAGATAATTTCGCTGATCTGTGTGCCCATACTGGTAGCATTTTTCGGCTGGCAATTCCAAGCAGCGGAGAAGGATAAGGAGGTTAGGCGCGATTATGTTCAGCTCGCCATATCTGCCCTCACTTCTGAGCGGTCCAGTAGCGAAACCCGGGAGTGGGCCGCAGCGGTATTGTCCGAGTTTTCCCCAGTGCCCCTGGGCCCTCGCCAAGCCTCTGCGTTGAAAAAAGGGGAGGCGGCTAGCTGGGCAGGTGGACGCCCGGCGCTGCCCGCCAATCTCTTTGCGCCGTGCCAGCCGATCCCGCGCGTTGATTCGCCGTCCTGGGACGACTTGGCGCAGGCTCATGCCGCGCTGGCGTTCCAGTATGCCGAATGTGCCGCTCGGCACCAAGCCGTGGTGGACGCCTGGGGCAAGCCGTAGGCTATCAGGCGCCCTCAGTCGTCGAGCAGTTGGAGTGTTCGGCGTCTAAGGTCCGCCAGCCGTGCCTCGGTCTCCTCCTTCCAGCCCGCTTCCCACGCTGACAACTTGGCCTTCCATTTGCCTGGTGCTTCGCCTGTGTGGCCGGGCATATTAGCGGCCACCAAGAACGGACAAGCGGAAAGTGGTACACCGTGCCTTGCAGCTTCTCGACCAGCTCGGTGAAGTAGGTCCTCCATTTCGCACCTCCTTGTAGGCTTGTATCCTAAGGCTGACGATGGACTCTGTTTGCATGAGTGTCGAGCTTTGTTACCCAAGGAAATTAGTGCTTGATGCAATAGGAAGGGGCCAAGTGCTTGCACCGTCATCGCGGCGCCATCCCCTTGCGCAGCTTGCGCGGTGATTCCAGCACCTCGGCCGTCATCTGGTCGCGCTCCAATACACAGGGCTCCTTTGCCAGGCCCGCCAGCAGGTCGTCGTAAATGTCGCCCGTCAGGCCGGCGGGCCGCTTCAGTTCAAAGGACACCTGATGCATGCGCAGCAGGGCCGCGCGCAGGCGCTTCACCTCCCATAGCAGGGAGAGCACATCAGGGTTCCAGGGCTGACGCTCCCGGATGGCCCGGAGGTCGGCGAAGGTGAGCGGGTCTTTGAACGGCATGGCGGAAAACACTGGTCAGATATCCAGTATATTCCGTCCGCAATCGGGGTCAGCTATCGGGCTTTCCCGTCCCCCATGGGCGTGGCTGCCAGGCGTTCGGCCGGGTAGGGCACCAGGAAATCGCGGGTGTCGGCCACGGGCGCGGTGAGCCAGTCCTGGTAGGCGCCTTCCGGCAGGATCACCACCATGCGCTTTTCCTTACCGGCCTGGTGATAGTTCTGGAAGAGCGGGTCCTGGTCGGCGTTGATGGTGAGCATGGTGTAGCTCTCCTGCCACTGGCCGGCGGCGTCTCGGTAGCGATCCCACAGACCGGCGATGCCCAGCGGCGCGCCGTCCGCTCGGGTGAACCGGGTAGCCACCGCAGCGCCCGACCGCCAGTCGGGCTCGAAGATCGCGTCGGCCGGGATGATGCAGTGCTGTGCTCGGCGCCAGGCGTTGCCGAACGTGAACGACTTGGCCGCCGTCTCGCCGCGGGCGTTGAATGTGGACAGCTTGCCGGCCTTGTCCAGGCCGTCCGCCTTGGTCATGGCGCTGATCAGTCCCCAGCGGCCCACCATCGCCTCCAGCTCCGGCACGGCCTCGTCGCCCGCGTCATGCTCGGGAGGGCGCCGCACGAACAGCCCCTGATACTTCGGCCACATGTCGTACTTGCCCATGGCCTTCGGCTTCTCGGGCACGCCGAATTTCTTCAGCAGGTACTCGGCATCCTTCAGGGTCTGATAGTGGCTGCACATGGTGCCCTCCATGGTCAGGGGCGGACTGCTATCCGTGCAAACACGGTGGAGGACAGTTAGCTGATTTTCTTGCCTGCCCTGGAGACTAGCTCTCGTCCTCTTTGTTCACCCAAGTGGAATGAAACCACTTAAAAGTTTCCTTTTTGCCGAAACCTGCCCAGCTCGGAGCTGTCTCGCCATCAATTTGGATTACGAGCACCTGCGGAACTGCGTTCTCCGTCACTTTACGGACCTCGTCCCGAATCTCAGCTGCTGAAGAATCCCGCCCCGAGCGGTCTGTCAAAATCCATGCGTTGCCGATCCAATGCCAAAAACCAAACTTCTTCTTCAGAGCTTGGGTAATCAAGTCACGCTTTTCTTTTGTTGTGCTTTCATCTACCACAACCACAAAACGGCGCACGCTCATTCGCTTCCCTCAATCGTCAGCGCACCTTTTCGCCGATTATCGACTAGTTGATCGCTAGGGTCGTGCAGGCCCGAAACGCTATCGCCGACCAACCCGCGTTCGATCATAATTTTTGATAATGAATATCGTTCTGAGCGCAAGGCGTCGGGCTGTTTTACTAGGAGGTAAAAATATGCGCACATGAAAGCGATAATTGTCAGCCCCGTCACTCCAGCGAGCACTCGCCAAAGCCAAGGCTCACTCGGCACCCAGTAGGCCGCGCTAACGGTGCCCGTTATAAGCAATCCAATGAGCCATTGAAGGGAAGTAAGCGCCGTCGACTTCGACCCATGGCCATGGGTTTGCGCTTGCTGAAGGAAAGTCTGGAATAAAAATGCCATGCGACGTTGTGGGCAAGTGGCTGATGGCCGAATTTACTATATCTCACTAATACTAGGGGTGGCCCGGCGGTCAATTCCGGTTTGCCCGTAGGACGCTAGAGTCTTGCAGCGATATCCTGGGGAGACTCTCGATAGTACACAGCCTGGAGCAGGCGTAAGTCTTTGTGCCCACTGATCTTAGCAAGGGTCATCACGTCCACCTTCCGCGAAAGGCGCGTAAGCGCCTCGGCGCGTGAGTCGTGAAAATGTAGGTCTTCAATCAGAAGACGATCCCTTGACTTCCGAAATAGCGTGTCTAAGGAAGCCGCAGTGATAGAAAAGCAGGTGTCGCGCTGTGCCACCGGCCGGAGTAGGCGGGCGGCATGACGCGTAAGCGGAACCTGACGGGGGCGTCCTGTGAGGTACTGCATTTTGTGTTTCACTTCGGCAACCCTCCGACCAAGATCTAGCGTGGATTTTCCGAGGCTTAGTATCTCGCCGGCGCGCATGGCAGAGCGCAACCCTACCAAGAATGCCAAGGCGACTTCTTGGCTCTTAGTGATGGGCGCAACGCCGGTACGGTAGCCCAGGTCGCGGCAAAGGCGCTTCACCTCAGCGGGGGCCACGCGACGTGTGCGCGGGGGCGGCTCCGGAATGGATCTGAGACCATCGAAAGGATTGTGATCCATCCAATGCCATTCTTTGCGGGCAATGGAGAATGCATTCCGAAGCCAGTTGATGTCTCGCAGGACGGAAGCGGAAGAGACTGGGCGGTTCGGCTGGCCGTCCGGCCCGACGAAGCCGCTCAGGCGTGCATCGCGCCAGGCGGCAACCTCTGGAGTATTGAATTGGGAAAGGGGAAGGCTCGCCAGCGCTGGGAATTCGCGCAGGAATGCCGCGATGCGTAGGCTTTCGGGCCGCGCGCCAAGCTTGGTACTTGAAACCTCGCGCTCATAGCGCAGCAGCATGTCGCTGACGGTGTGCAGATCCGCGGGCGGGGCATTCTTGCGCTGCCTCAACTCAGTCTCGCGTGCGGATGCCCAGGCTTTTGCTTCTCTCTGAGTGCGCAGTACTTTGGAGTCTCGCACACCGGCAACATACAGTTGTACGCGCCAGCCGTCTTTGTGAGGCTTAATCGAAGCCATGTGGGGAAACCCATGGGGAGAAATTGGGGAACCCAGTGTACGAAGCTTGCCTTTTGATGGCAATTAAATACTGTTTATAAGAACAGTAATTTTTTCTATGTTTCTGTTTTTACGCTTCTTTCTAGTTATCGGAAGTGTGCGTAAAAACGTGTTTGGCATGCGTAAAAAATGCGTGGTGCCCGAGACCGGAATCGAACCGGTACGGCCGCGAGGCCGAGGGATTTTCTTACCACTTCGGCTTTCGCCGCCAGCGCGGATGCGCTGTTCGTGGTCTGGAGCACGCCTTCACCATAGCCTTGCGGCCTTAGGTGCCCGCCGTCTGCTCTCTACACCTTCCCCGGCCGTGCGGCCAGGGCTTGGCTCGGCGTTGGCTCGGAACGGGTCCAGGGCATTCGCCGAGTTTGACGGGCTACACCTTTGGAGTTTCCCCCAAAGGGCTCAAATTAGTTCAAGTCCCTTGTGTCTACCAATTTCACCACTCGGGCGTTGCGCGGCCCGGAAGGGCCGGCAGCGGGCGAGACTATACCATCCCGGCGCCAGGTGCCCGGATTGCGGGCTCCCGTCAGCCGGGGCGTTCAGGAGACGAAGCGCACGGCGGGGCGCGGGCGTTCGTCCACGGTCAAGGAAAAGACGTCGGGGCGCGAGTAGTGGCCCACCACGTCGAAGTCGTAGCGGGCGCGCACCAGTTCCGCCGTGTCGACCTGGGCGGTCAGCAGGCCGGCCTTGCCGCGCAGCGGGCCCGCCAGCACGTCGCCCAGCGGGCCGACGATGACCGAGCCGCCGTTGATCAGAGGGCGGTTGGCGTCCCAGCCCGGCACGTCCTGGCCCAGTTCGGCGGGCGAGGGTTGCACCTGGCAGGCGCTGACCACGAAGCAGCGGCCTTCGTGGGCGATGTGGCGCATCGAGCACTGCCAGATGTCGCGTTCGTCCACGGTGGGCGCGCACCAGATTTCCACGCCCTTGGCGTACATGGCGGTGCGCAGCAACGGCATGTGGTTTTCCCAGCAGATGGCGCCGCCGATGCGGCCGGCTTCGGTGTCGACGACCGGCAGGGTCGAGCCGTCGCCTTGGCCCCAGATCAGGCGTTCGGTGCCGGTGGGCATGAGCTTGCGGTGCTTGGCGGCGAGGCCGGTAGCAGGTTCGAAGAACAGGGCGGTGCAATACAGCGTGTTGCCGCCGCGTTCGATCACGCCCACCACCAGGCTGGCCCCGGTGCGCTGCGACAGGGCGGCGAGCGCTTCGGTTTCGGGGCCGGGCACGTCGATGGCGTTGTCGTAATAGCGGGCATAGGCCTCGCGACCTTCGGGCAGGCGGTAGCCCAGGCGGGTGCCGAAGATCTCGCCCTTGGGATAGCCGCCCAGCAGCGCTTCGGGCATGACCACGAGCGAGGCGCCAGAGGCGACGATCTCGCCCTCGTAGGCGAGGATGTCTTCCAGGGTGCGGGCTTTGCCCTCGGGGGAGGAGCCGATCTGCAGGGCGGCGACGGTTTTCGTGGTCATGGCGGGGGTCTCGGAACGTGGCAATGGGCTTCAGTGTCCGGCCGGCCCTAAAATCAATCAATCCTGGTCAGAGATAAATGATATGAACCAGATTGATATCGAGTCAGCCGACCTGAACCTGCTCAAGATCTTCGAGGCCATCTATGACGAGGGCGGAGCGGGACGTGCCGCGCTGCGCCTGGGCGTGACGCAGTCCGCTGTCAGCGCGGCGCTGGGCCGCCTGCGCGCGCTTTACGGAGATCCCCTGTTCACGCGCACCGGCAGAGGGCTGACGCCCAGCCTGCGGGCGCGCGAACTGCGACCCGTCATTGGCGAAGCCCTGGACAAGTGCCGTCAGAGCCTGTCGCTGGCGCGGCCTGGCGCGGCGGGCTTTGCCGGCAGGTCGGTGACGCTGGGGCTATCGGACGATTTCGAGATCGCGCTGGGACGAGACGCGATCCACGCGCTGGCGCAGAGCGCGCCGGGGCTGCGCCTCATCTTCCGCCAGACCCACAGCCGGCTGGCGGCCGACATGCTGATGGCGCGCGAAGCGGACCTGGTGATCGCTTCGGGCGGACTGGCCTCGCAGGCCTTGCAGCGCGTGACGGTCGGGCAGGGCGGCTATGCCTGCCTGCTGGATCCCGCCAGCGTGGCGCCAGGCCAGACCACCTTGTCGCTGGAGGAATTCATCCGCCGCCAGCACATTCTGGTGTCGTCCGGCGGCTTCATCGGGGTGGTGGATGAAGTGCTGCACGGGCTGGGACTGACGCGCCGGGTGCAGGCCTCGACCACGCATTTTTCGGCGTTGGCGTTCCTGTTGCGGGGCAGCGATGCCCTGTCGACCTTGCCCGCGCACGCGGCGCGCGGCCTGGCTGCCGCTTCCGGCCTGCGCATGCTGCCCTGCCCGGTCGCGATGCCGGGCTATGCCATCGAAATGGGCTGGCGCGCCGACGCCTTGCGGGATGAGGCGGTGGCCGTGGTCAGGCGCGGTTTGCTGGGCTTGCTGACTGGCTACGCATGGGAGGGCGGTATGGGCGTGCGGGGTTAAAGGCGCAAGGCGCCCCGGACCGGGAAAACCCCGATCCCTGCGCAGGCGCGCAAGGCACGACACTTCCCGGCATGAAGCCCGTCCCGTCTCCCCCGCCGCATCCCCGCGATATCGATCCCGTCTCGCTCCGCCTGTTCCTCGCAGCGCTGGAGGAAGGCAGCCTGGCGCGCGCCGCCGCCCGCGAGAATATCGTTCCTTCCGCCGTCAGCAAACGCATGTCGGAGATGGAGGATGCCTTCGGCGTGCCGCTGCTGGAACGCGGGGTCAGGGGCGTGCAGCCCACGCCGGCAGGCAATGCGCTGGCCACGCACGTGCGCATGGTGCTGCAGAGCATGGACCGCATGCGCCGCGAGATGGCGGGCTTTGCGACCGGCGTGCGCGGCAGTATCCGGCTCGCGGTTAGCGTGGCGGCGCTGTCCGGCGAACTGCCGGCGCAGATCCAGTCCTTTCGCCGCGCCTATCCCCAGATCGATATTTCCCTGGAAGAGGGCACCACCCAGGAGGTGTTCCGCGCGGTGCTCGACGGCCAGGCCGACGTGGCGGTGGGTTCCGATTTTGGTCATGACGGTTTGCAGGTCTTTACCTGTGGCCGCTGCGATCTGGCGGCGGTCGTGCCCGGCCAGCATCTGCTGGCCGACCGCGACACGCTGGACTACGCGCAATTGCTGCCCTTCGAGCAGATCGAACTGAACCGCGACAACGGCATCAGCGCGGTGTTCGAGCAGGCGGCGCAGGATGCGGGCGTGGCGCGGCGGATCAGCGCGCGGGTCAGCTCGCATGAAACCATCTGCATGCTGGTGGCGCGCGGCATGGGCGTGGCCGTGGTGCCCATGTATCTCAAGGCGCGCCACGCCAACCTGGACATCCGCTTCATTCCGCTCTCCGGAGCCTGGTCCAGCACTTCCTTGTGCATCGCCGTGTTGGGGCTGGACGCCTTGCCGCCCGCCGCTCGCGTGCTGTTGGCGCATCTGGGCGTGGCGGAGGCCGCCTGAAACGACGGGGCTCAGGGCTTTCCCGGACGTTCCCAAACGAGAATGCCCCCGTGCTGAAAGAGCGCTACCCGCTGATCCGGCTTGCCGCCGATGATGGGGCATGGGGCGGCGGCATGCATCGATCTTGCCGTTGCCTGTTTTTCAGCGCATCAGGCCCGAGGATATGCAGATGGCAGCAACACCGGCTTCACCCTTCATGGACCACACCGAATTACCGCTGCGCGGCATCAAGGTGCTGGAGCTGTCCCACATGATCATGGGCCCGGCGGCCGGCCTGGCGCTGGCGGACCTGGGAGCCGAGGTCATCAAGGTGGAGCCGATCGAAGGCGACCGCACCCGGCGCCTGAAGGGCTCGGGCAGCGGCTACTTCCCGGTCTTCAATCGCAACAAGCAAAGCCTGGCGATCGACCTGAAGGCGCGCGAGGGGCAGGCCGTGGTGCGCCAGCTGGCCTTGCAGGCGGACATGGTGGTGGAGAATTTTCGCGACGGCAGCCTGGCCCAGTACGGGCTGGACTATGAGTCGCTGTCGGCCGAGAACCCTGGGCTGATCTACGTATCGCTCAAGGGCTTTCTGTCCGGCCCCTACAAGCAGCGCACCGCGCTGGACGAAGTGGTGCAGATGATGGGCGGGCTGGCCTACATCAACGGCGGCGCGGACACGCCCCAGCGCGTGGCGGCCTCTGTCAACGACATCCTGGGCGGCACCTTCGGCGTGGTGGGCGCGCTGGCGGCGCTGCACGACCGCCACGCCACGGGGCGCGGCAGGCATGTGCGCTCCGGCCTGTTCGAGAACAACCTGCTGCTGGTCGCGCAGTTCATCGCGCAATACCAGCTGACGGGCGCGGCGCCCAAGCCCATGGGCGCGGAGCGCCGGCCGCCCTGGGGCGTGTATGACGTGTTCGAGACCGCCGACGGCCGCGTGTTCGTCGCCGTGGTGGGCGATGCGCAATGGCGCAACTTCGCCCAGAAATTCCTGCCGCCCGAGTGGGCCGCCGATCCGCGCCTGGCCACCGCCGTCGACCGCGAGGCGGCGCGGCCCTGGCTGGTGCCGGGCGTGGGCGAGATCCTGAAGACCTGGAAGACCGACGAGCTGTGCGCGGCACTGGAAGCCGCCGGCCTGTCCTATGGCCCGATACGCCAGCCGCACGACCTGCTGGACGATGCGCACCTGAACGCCGGCGGCGCGCTGCTCAAGACCCGGCTGCCGGACGGCGGGGAGATATCCGCGGCGGCGCTGCCCATCGAGTTCGACGGCCTGAAGGCCGGCAAGCGTTCCGATCCGCCGCGGCAGGGCGGCGACACGCAGGCCATCCTGCAGGGCCTGGGCTGGGATGCCGCGCGCATCGAGGTCCTGCGCAGCGCAGGCGTTATTGCATGAACGGGCGATAGCGCCCGATATCGGTCGAGGCGGCGCAGACCGCCAAGACTTCCATCAAAGAGGAGACAAGATGATCCGCAAACTGTTCGCGGTGGCCGCGCTGGCCGCCGCCTGTGCCGCACACGCCCAGGACTATCCCAGCAAGCCCATCCGCATCATCATCCCGTCCACGCCGGGCGGAGGCACCGACTACATCGGCCGCCTGATGAGCACCAAGCTGCATGAACTCAACGGCTGGTCAGTGATACCCGAGAACAAGCCGGGCGCGGGCACGGCGCTGGGCCTGGCCGAAGCGGCGCGCTCGCCTGCCCAGGGTTACGACCTGGTGATCGGCCAGTCCGACAACGTCACCCTGATTCCGCTGCTGATGAAGGTGTCGTACGACCCGGTCAAGGACCTGGCGCCGGTGGCGCTGGTGGCCACCACGCCCATGGTGTTGCTGGTATCGGACAGCTCGCCCTACAAGACGCTGCCCGAAGTGATCGACGCCGCCAAGAAGGATCCGAACAAGATCTCCTATGGCACCTCGGGCACGGGTGGCGGCGTGCACATCGCCATCGAAATGCTGCAGCACGCGGCCGGCTTCAAGATGCAGCACGTACCGTACAAGGGCTCGGCCCCGGCGCTGGCGGACCTGATGGGCGGACACCTGCAGTTCGCGGGCTCTTCGATTTCGTCGGCGGCCACGTTGATCAAGTCCGGCAAGGTGCGCGCGCTGGCAGTCACTTCGCCCAAGCGCAATCCGGCGCTGCCGGAGGTGCCCACGGTCGCGGAGCTGGGCTACAAGGATTTCAGCGTGGTGACCTACTACGGCGTGCTGGCCCCGGCCAAGACGCCGTCCGCGGTCGTGTCGCGCCTGAATAGCGACTTCAACAAGCTGCTGGCGCGCAAGGACGTGCAGGAGGCGCTGGCCTCGCAAGGCCTGGAAACCGATCCGGTGTCCACCGAACAGTTTGCCGCGTTGATCAATTCGGACATCGCCAAGGCGCGCCAGACCATCGAAAGCGCGGGCATCGTGGTGCAGCAGTAGGCCGGCCGGGAAAGGACAGCACATGAACCAGGAAATCAGGCTTTGCGAAGTGGGTCCGCGCGACGGGCTGCAAATGGCCAAGGGCATGATGTCCGCGGCCGACAAGCTGCGCTGGATCCGGCAGCTGGCCGACGCCGGCCTGCGCGAGATCGAGGCGGGCAGCTTCGTGTCGCCGCGCTTGGTGCCGCAGATGGCCGATACGGGTACGGTCCTGCCCGACGTCCTGAAGATCGAGGGCTTGACGGTGGTTGCCCTGGTCTGCAACCTCAAGGGCGCCATTGCGGCCTACGAGGCTGGCGCGCACGCGCTGTCGTTTCCTGTCTCCGTTAGCGACACGCATAGCCGCGCCAACGTCGGCAAGGGCACCGACGCACAGGTGGAGGTGCTGGCCTCCATCGTCGATTGGGTGCGGGCGCAGCCGCGGCCCGTGCGCATCGATGCGGCGGTCGCCACCGCCTTCGGATGTTCGATGGAAGGCGTGGTGCCGGTGCGCCGTGTCGCGCAGGTGGCCGCCGCCGCCGCGTTGGCCGGCGCCGACGAGATCTCGCTGGCCGACACCGTGGGCTATGCCCATCCGGCGCTGGTGCGCGATGCGGTGCGCGCCGCGCAGGACGCCGTGGGCGCGCGCCTGGTCAAGCTGCACCTGCATGACACGATGGGGCTGGGCCTGGCCAATGCGCTGGCCGGGCTGGACGAAGGCATCCGCGCTTTCGATTCCTGCCTGGGAGGCCTGGGAGGCTGTCCCTTCGCGCCTGGCGCGTCGGGCAATATCGTCACCGAAGACCTGGTCTTCATGCTGGAAAGCATGGGCTACCGCACGGGCGTGGATCTGTCGCGGTTGCTGCAGGCGCGGCCCTTGCTGGCCCAGGCGCTGCCGCAGGAAAGCCTGCGCAGCGGCGTGGCCGCCGCTGGCATACCGAAGACCTACGGAGCGCGCGCCGCGGTCTAGTCCAAGCGCCGGTCTTAGCGGTAGACGATCACCGGCAGCGTCGAATGCGCCATCACCTTCTGCGTCTGGCTGCCCAGCAGCACGGCCGCCAGTCCGCCGTGGCCGCGCGAGGCCATAGCGATCAGGTCGCAGCCTTGCGTCATGGCGATATCGATGATGGTCTGCGCCGGGTTGTTGCTTTCGCGCATTTCGGTGGTGCAGGGCACGCCCGCGGCGCTGGCTTGCGCGGCCGCTTGCGACAGGTACGACTTGGCGAGTTCCTGGGCCTCGCGCTCATATTCCGTATGCACGCCCTCCAGGTGCACCGTTTCCATGGAGGTCGGGCGGTAGGCGCTGTACACCGTCAGCACCGTGACGCTTGCGCCCAGGGCGCTGGCCAGGCCCAGTCCTTGCGCCAGGCCGGCATAGGAACGCTCGGATCCGTCGATGGGGATGAGTATGTGCTTGTACATGACAACCTCCTGAGGGTGTGGAGGGCGGCGCGAGTCCGCGCGGCCCTAGGAGCGTGAACAGCATCTATCCCCATACTACGCCTAGTGGTGCCCTTAGCCCACCTTTCTCTCCTCATGCGCCCAGTGCGCGTCCCTCAGTTGCTTGCGCGCGAGCTTGCCGTTGGCGTTCTTCGGCAACTCCGCCACCAGTTCGATGCTGCGAGGCTTCTTGAAATCCGCCAGGTGCTTGCGGCAATGCTCGATCAGATCGGCCGGGGTGGTGGTGTCGCCAGGCTTGAGCACGAGCACAGCCTTGACGGACTCGCCCCACACCTTGTCGGGCACGCCGAAAACGCAGGCTTCGTACACGCCCGGATGCTGATACAGCGCCTGTTCGACTTCAGTAGGGTAGATATTGAATCCGCCCGAGATGATCATGTCCTTCTTGCGGTCCACGACATAGAGGAAACCTGCATCGTCCATCCGAGCCAGGTCGCCGGTATGCAGCCGGCCATCGCGCAGGGCTTGCGCGGACAGCTCGGGTTCGCGCCAATAGCCTGCGAAGATGTCGGGGCCGGTGGCGGTGATCTCGCCGACCTCGCCGGGCGCGACTTCACGGCCGTCTTCGTTCAGCAGACGAACCTCGCTTTCGCCGAATGGACGCCCGCAGGAGAGCAGCCGTTCCGGGTGGCCCGACATGGCTTCGGCATGGTCCAGGGCACTCAGCAGCACCAGGCCGCCGGTGGTTTCACCCGCGCCATAGCCCTGGCTGAGCTTGGGTCCCAGGGCTTCCCAGGCTTCGCGGATGCGGGCCGGCGCCATCGGCGCGCCGCCATAGGAAATCTGTCGCAGCGCGCTCAGGTCGTGCTGATGCAGCCGCGGATGCGCGATCAGCATGTTGACCATCGTGGGCACCATGAAGCTGAAGGCGGCGCGATGCCGGGCAGCGGAGGCCAGGAAGCTCTCGGGGTCGAACCGGTCATGCAGCAGGATCGTTCCGCCCTGGAACAGGAAGGGCTGCATGAACATGCCGCTGGCGTGGGTAATGGGGCCGGCGAGTGCCAGCACTTCGCCGGGATTGGCGCGCATGCGGCCCATCACGACCTTGCGCAGCGACGCCAGGCGGTTGCCTACCGTCTGCATGGCGGCCTTGAGCTTGCCCGTCGAGCCCGACGTAAAGTGCAGCACGGCCAGGTCGCCGGGTTGCATCGGCACGTCCGGGTTGCTGTCGGCGGCCGACTCCAGCAGGCGTTCGTATGAGCGCCAGCCTTCGATGTCGCTGGCGCCCATCACCAATCGATGCCGCACGTTCTCCAAGCCGTCCAGCAGGGATTGCGCTGCTTCCACATGGGCTGGGTCCACAATGAAGGCCGCCGCATCGGCATTGTTGACCGAATCCAGCACCTCCTGGTTCGACAGGCGCGCGTTCAGGGCCACTTTCACCAGTCCCGCCTTGTACAGCGCGCATTCGAGTTCGATGATCTCCGGGCAATTCCAGGCCAGAATGGCGACGCGGTCGCCTTTCTTCAGCCCCAGGCCCAGCAAGGCGTTGGCCAGGCGGTTGGAGCGGGTTTCCAGCTGTCCGAAGCTCAGCGTCCTGTCGCCGAAAATGACGGCGGGACGGTCGCGCCAATAGCGCGCATTGCGGGTGGTGTATCGGCCTTGGTTCATGGTGTGTCCGTGTCTGGGGTTGGCTTGCCGCTATCCTGCGGGGCGGCAAGGCGCCCGCGGATAACCAGGACGCGAATCCTCATGCCGCGCCGTTATCGTGCGGGTGCGATTCCCCTGCGTTATGGAAATCGTTGGATGCGGCATGACGTTCAGGCGGCCTGCGGGTTACCTCTATGCGAAAGCGGGGCCAGCATCGGTCCCGCCTTGCACAAGAACAGGAGACAACATGAACCAGCGAAATTTCCGCCTGCGGGACAGGGCGGCCCGTTGCCTGGCGGCCGTCAGCCTGGGGCTTGCCGCGCTCATGGCGGGACCCGCGCAGGCGGCTGGCGCCGGGGCTGCCGGCTACCCCGACAAGCCCATACGCTTCATCGTGCCGTTCTCGGCTGGCGGCCAGTTCGACTACATCGCCCGCCTGGTCGCCGTGCCCCTGGGCAAGGAACTGGGCCAGACCATCATCGTCGAGAACGTGGGCGGGGGCGGCGGCAATCTGGGGGGCGCCAAGGTCGCGAACGCGCCTGCGGACGGCTACACCCTGCTGGAGTACGGCGGCAACTTCGCGATTGCCAAGCATCTTTCGCCCAAACTGTCGTTCGACCCCATCGCGGATCTGGCGCCTGTATCCGGACTCAGCATCGCTCCGCACGTGGTCCTGGTCAGCAGCGCCTTGCCGGTCAAGACATTCCAGGAGCTGCTCGCATACGCCCGCGTCAATCCAGGCAAACTGAGCTACGGCAGCCCGGGGGTGGGCTCATCCATGCATCTGACGTTTGAAACGCTCAAGCAGCATTTCGGCCTGGACGCCATACACGTGCCCTATCGGGGTGGCAGCAACGCGCTCAATGACCTGGCAGGCGGCCAGATCGATATCGGCATCGTCGCGGTCGCGCCCGCCATGCCCTTCATCGCCTCGGGGAAGATCCGTGCGCTGGCCGTCACCAGCGCCAAGCGCGCCGCTTCCCTGCCAGAGGTCCCTTCGGTGGCCGAGCTGGGTTATGCCGGCTTCGACAGCGGCAGCTGGGCGGGAATCGCCGTGCCGAAAGGCACGCCGCAGGAAATCATCGACCGGCTGAATGCCGCCGTCGGCCGCGCGATGCAGGATGCCCAGGTGCTGGAGGCCTTGGCGTCGCAATCGTTCACGCCCATACCCGGCACGCCGCAGCAGCTGCGCAAGCTCATCGATGATGAGTCCGCCCGCTATGGGCCGCTCATCGACAAGCTGGGCTTGCAGGCGGATTGAGGGCTAGGCGCCCGCCCGGGCGCGGGCATGCTCCCGCAGGATTTCCAGCAGCCGCTGCGTCAGCGGCGACTGGTAGCTATTGCGCCGCGTCAGCACGCCGATCTGCCGATGCCATGTCATGTCGTCCAGGGGCAGGATGCTCAGGCCCTGGCCGGCATGCGCGGACAGGGTGATTTCGCTGACCAGCGTCAGCAGGTCCGTGCTGTGCAGGATGCCCAGCAATCCCGATACCGACGCGTTGGATTCGATCGTCACGTTGGGCGGCGCCGACCCGTGTTGCTCGAACTTGGCTTCCAGCCAGCGCCGTGATGCCGCCTGCGGTCCCGGCAGCATCCACTGGCACCCCGCCAGATCGGCAAAGCGGATCTTGCGGCGGCCCAGCAAGGGATGGCCCGGACGCACGGCAACGAAAAGCTTGTCTGCGAACAAGGGTTCCCGCTCGAACTCCGCCGCGGAGGCGGATTCGAACAGCGAACTGATGGCGAAGTCCAGGTCTCCCTGCCGTAACGCTGGAATCAAGGCATCGTTCAGGCTGACCATGACCTGGACCTTGGCGGCGGGCCGTTGCGCCAGCAGTTCGATGCAGGCCGGATTGAAGAACGATTCCGCGAGCAGCGGCGTGACGCCGACGCGCAGCAAGCCGATGCTTCCGCGGTGCAGGTCACCCGCTTCCTGCATGGCGTCGTCGAGTTCCCGCCTTGCCTGCATCGAGCGCTGATAGAACGCGCGTCCTGGAATTGTCAGCTCCATGCCCTTGGGCGTGCGGACAAAGAGCTGCAGTTTCAGCTCTTCTTCTAGGCGCCGGATGCCCTTGGTCAGTGCAGGCTGGCTGACGCCTATGCCGTCGGCGGCCCGGCCGACATGGCCCAGCCGCGCGACCGCCAGGAAATAGTCCAGATCTTCCAGCCTCATGATTCCGCCAGGTTATTGAAAACGAAGAAAAGATAATTGCGAGGATGCCGGGCGCTGTCAAGCTGGGGACTACTCAAAGGAGACGACATGGCCCAAGACGACAAACAGGCGCTGACCGGCCTGCGCGCCCGGTTGCAGCAGTATCTGCAGGACGAACTCATACCACTGGAACAGTCGCTCGGCCTGGGGTACGAGGACAAGTTCGGGCGCGACCTGGTGCAGTCCGTGTGGAAACGATGCCGGGCGCTGGGATTCTATGGAGCGCAGTTGCCGCGCGAGCTGGGCGGTCAGGGGCTGTCCTACCGCGACCTGTGCGTGCTCAAGGACGACGTCGCGGCATCCGGCGCCATCCTGTTCCCCCATGTGCTGGGGGATTGGGGCGGTCCTTCGCGCATCGGCAACCTGGTCCAGTATGCGACCCCGTACCAGCACGACCGCTACATCATGCCCGTGGTCAACGCCGAGCGCGGCGCCTGCTTCGCCATGACCGAGCCGCAGTCGGGCTCCGACGCTACCCGCTTGCAGACCGTCGCGGTGGCCGACGGCGACGATTACATCGTGACCGGGGTCAAGCACTACATTACCGCCTCGACGTTCGCCGATTTCGCCATCACCATGTGCGTCACCGATCCTGACCGGGGCGCGGAAGGCATATCCGCGATTTTCATCGATCTGGACAGTCCCGGCGTACGGCTGGTGCACGATTGCGTGCCGATGACAGGCCAGTATGTCGATGCGGACATCGTGCTGGATCAGGTCCGGGTGCCGAAGAAGAACCTGATCGGCAAGGAAGGGCAGGGTTTCAAGATCGCCATGAACCGCGTCAGCGTAAACCGCCTGCTGCATTGCCCGACCATGATAGGCCTGGCGCGCCAGGCTTTCAGGCTGGCTGTGGACTACGCCAAGCACCGGCAGCAGTTTGGCGGCCCCATCAGCCGCTTCCAGGCCATCCAGCACATGCTGGCCGACATGGCGACGGCCCTCTATGCCTGCGAACAGATGGTGCTTGCCACGGCAGAGCGTGCCGACTCGGGCGAGGACGTGCGCGATGCGGCGTCGATGTGCAAGCTGTTCGTGTCCGAGCGTTGCTTCGAAATTGCCGACAAGGCCATGCAGATCCATGGAAACGTGGGAGTGACGAAGAACCATCCGGTGGAGTTCATCTTCCGCCGCCTGCGCCTGTACCGCATCGTCACTGGAACCAGCGAAATCCAGCGCAATACCATCGCAAAGGGGATACTCGCATGAGCGCCGGCGCAGAGCAGGGGGCGGCGGGCTACCTGAGCGGCATGTCTGTGCTCGACCTGGGCCAACTGCACCCTGGGCCGTACACCGCCATGTTGCTGGGACAGTTGGGGGCGACCGTGATCAAGGTGGAAAAGCCGCAGGGCGACACCGCTCGCCAGTTGGGAGCCGAGACCTTCGCCAAGTACAACCGGGGCAAGCAGTCCATCTGCCTCGATCTGAAGCGCGAAGAAGACAAGCGCGTCCTGCTGCAACTGGTGGCAGGCAGCGACGTCGTGGTGGAGGGTTTCAGGCCTGGCGTAATGGCCAATCTGGGACTGGACTACACGCAATTGGCGCGCGTCAATCCGCGGGTGGTGCTGTGTTCGATTTCGGGATTCGGACAGACAGGGCCCTATGCGCAGCGGCCCGGCCATGACGTGAATTACATGGCCCTGGCCGGATACTGGGCCGTGCCATCGCAGGTGCGCGATGTCATGGCGCGGCCGCGATTGCGTCTGTCGGATTACTGCGCGGCCATGCACGCCGCACTCGCGATACTGGCTGCCGTGCAGGACGCGCGCGAGTCCGGCGTGGGGCAGCATTTGGACGTGTCAATCCATGACACCATGACGGCATGGATGGCCCCTGCATTGCAGGCGATGAACGGTCCCGCTGGCCCGGAGGTGGCGCATCTGCCGCATGTCATGCCTGACAACGACGTCTTCGAGACGGCGGACGGCCGGCATCTTGCGCTCGGCATTCTGGAGGAATCGTTCTGGCGCAACCTTTGCGTGGCGCTGGCCCCGGTCTGCCCGGATCTGAACGCGCCGGGCTACCAGACGAGGGCGGGGCGGATGCGCGAAAAGCGGGCCTTGAACGATCGACTGCGTGAATTGTTCAAGAGCCGCAGCCTGGCGGATTGGGAACGCCTGTTCGACGGTCACGATATCCCCTGGGCGCCAGTACTGCGGCACGATGAAGTGTTCGAGGACCCGCACGTCAGACATCGCGGGGTCGTTGCCGATACGCCGGCAGGACGCGTGGTGGGCTTCCCGGTGAAGTTCTCCAAACCCCTGCCGTCGATGGCGCGGGAGGTCCCCGGCCTGGACCAGCATCGCGCACAGATCCTGGCGCGTTTGCGCGCCCAGGCGTCCTGAACGCCCCTGGCGCACCCATTGCACTTGCGTCGACCGTACCTATTGCAGCCGCCTGTCGCTTCCTACACTTCCTCCTGAAGCCTTATTTTGCGCAGCCTGGCTGCAAGGGAGGGAGTAGTGAGCGGAACGGTTTACCTGGTTGGCGCCGGTCCGGGCGATCCCGAATTGCTGACGGTGCGCGCCTTGCGGCTATTGCAGCAGGCCGATGCCGTGGTCTGCGACAGGCTGGTAGGCGGCGGCATCCTGCCCCTCATCAATCCCGCCGCGCAGTTCCATGACGTAGGCAAGATGGCGGGCGACTGCCGCCACCGGCAGGAAGACATCCATCAGCTGCTGTTGGCGCTGGCGGGGTCTTGCTCCCGCGTCGTGCGCTTGAAGGGCGGCGATCCGTTCATTTTCGGGCGCGGCGGCGAGGAGCTGCTGTTCCTGTCGCGGCACGGCGTGCAGGTTGAGGTCGTGCCGGGCATCAGCGCCGCCAACGGCTGCGCGGCAGCGCTGGGCATACCCCTGACGCATCGGGGCGTGGCGGCCAGCGTGCGTTTCATCACGGGTCATCTGCGGGACGACGCCGGCCTTGAACTGGACTGGAGTTCGCTGGCCGATCCCACCTGTACCCTGGTGTTCTACATGGCGGTGGCCAACGCCGCCGAGATCGTCGCGTCCTTGCAGCGGCATGGGCGCGGCGGCGACACGCCGGCCGCGCTGGTTCATTCCGGCACCACCGAAGCCCAGGACTGGACGGTGGCCCCCTTGCGCCAGATTCCGCAGCTGGTGGCCGGCTTCAAGCCGCCCACGCTGCTGGTGGTCGGCGACGTGGTGCGTCTGGCGCAGCGCGCCTGGTCCGCCGCCGCGGCGGGACAGCTGTTGTTGCGTGACGCGGCCGAGCCATGCGCCCCGGTCGCGGCCTGACATGCCTGGCGCTGTCCTGTTGCACGGGGCTGGGAGCGGCGGTGGGCCGGACGCAGGCGGCGCCGGACCTCGATCCCGCCGATCAGCAGCGACTCATACACCTGGTGCGGCAGGACTGCGGCTCCTGCCATGGATTGCGCCTGAATGGCGGCCTGGGGCCGGCGTTGACGCCGCAAGCGCTTGCTGGCAAGCCGCCGGCCTATCTCGAACAGGCGATTCTGCACGGGCTGCCCGGCACCGCCATGCCCGGGTGGCGCGGCATGCTTGCGCCCGACGAAGCCGCCTGGATCGCCGCGCGGCTGCTCAAGGGCTTTCCAGAGGAATAAAGCGTTCATGAAACTGCGTTTCCTGCTCGTCCTGGCCGCCGTTGTGCTGGCCGGCTGCGCCGCGGCCACCGACCCGCGCGGCACCAACGACCTGGGCATGGTGATAGAGCGTGCCGACGGCGCCGTCTCCATCGTCGAAACCAGCGGACAGACCCGGCTGGCGCGGGTCGAAGGGCTGGGCGACCTTTCCCATGCGCACATCGCCTATTCCCGCGATGGCCGCTACGGCTACGTCTTCGGCCGGGACGGCGGGCTGACCAAGGTGGATCTGCTGCGGAAACGCGTGGACCGTCGCAGCATCCAGTCCGGCAATGCGATCGGCGGCGCCATTTCGCAGGACGGGCGGCTGATCGTGGTGCAGAACTACACGCCCGGCGGCATCAAGGTCTTTGACGCTGTGACCTTGCGCCAGATCAGCGAAGTGCCCGCCGAGTATGCGCCGGGCAGGCGCTCCAAGGTCGTCGGCCTGGCGGACCTGCCTGGACAGAAGTTCGCCTACGCGCTGTTCGACGCGGGCGAGATCTGGATCACGGATCTGTCGGACCCCGCCCGGCCGTCCACACAACGCCACAAGGCCGGCCGCCAGCCCTACGACGCGCTGGTCACGCCGGACGGCCGCTATTACATCGCCGGGTTGTTCGGCGAGGATGCGCTGGCCATGATGGACCTCTGGCATCCGGAGGCCGGCGTGCGCAAGATCCTGCAGGGCTATGGGCGCGGCGAGGAAGCGTTGCCGGTCTACAAGATGCCCCACCTGCGAGGCTGGAGCGCGGCGGGCGGACGCCTGTTCCTGCCCGCCATCGGCAGGCACGAGGTGCTGGTGGTGGATACCGCCACCTGGCAGGAGACTGGCCGCATCGCCACGCTGGGCCAGCCGGTGTTCGTCATGGCGCAGCCCGATGGCCGCCGCGTCTGGGTCAACTTTGCGGTGCCGGACAACGGCCAGGTACAGGTCATCGACACCGAAACCCTGGCCGTGGTCCGGACGCTTGCACCCGGCCGCGGCGTGCTGCACATGGAATTCACGCCGCGAGGAGAGGCGGTATGGCTGTCGGCGCGCGACGATGACCGGGTGGTGGTGTACGACACCCGGACGCTGCAACGCGGCGCCACGCTGGACATTCCCAAGCCCAGCGGCATTTTCTTCACCAACAGGAGCGGCCGCATTGGCTTCTGAACTGTCCGCTTCCGATCTGCGTCTGCTCGATGGCTGGCAGCGGGACTTTCCGCTGGTCTCGCGGCCCTACGCCTTGCTGGCCGAGCGCGTCGGCCTGGATGAAGACACGGTGCTGGCGCGCTTTCAGCGGTGGCAGCGCGAGGGGCTGGTGAGCCGTGTCGGTCCGGTGCTGCACCAGTCCTGCTTTGCCAGCGCGCTGGTCGGCATGCACGTGCCGTCCGCCCGCCTGGATCAGGTTGCCGCCTACGTCAGCAGCCTGCCACAGGTCAATCACAACTACGAGCGCGAACATGCCTTGAACTTGTGGTTCGTCGCCGCCTGCCGCAAGCCTGGCGCGTTGGCGCGCTTGCTGGCGCGGATCGCACAGGCCTCCGGCTGCGAGCCGCTGGCCTTGCCCATGGAGGCCGAGTACCACATCGACCTGGGTTTCAGTCTGAGTGCGCCACAACAACGCACGACGCCGCAGCGCAGCGGCGGACGAGCCGTGCTGCCACCCGCCGGCAGCGCGCAAGAGACCTTGCTCCATGCCGTGCAGGATGGGTTGGACCTTTGCGCGCACCCCTATCGCCGGTTGGGACTTCTTGCGGGGCTGGATGAGGACGAGACGCTGCGCCTGCTGGAGCGCTGGCAGCGCGCAGGCCTGTTCCGCCGTTTCGGCGTGGTGTTGAGACATCGCCAACTGGGCTTTCGCGCCAATGCGATGTGCGTCTGGAACGTGGACGACACGCGGGTGGATGCGCTGGGGCAGCGGCTTGGCGCCGAGCCCGGCGTCACGCTTTGCTACCGGCGCACGCGGCGCTTGCCGCAATGGCCCTACAACCTCTTCTGCATGATCCACGGCAAGGAGCGGAAAGCGGTGCGGGCGCTGCGCAATGCCATCGCCGGCCGCCTTGGACTTGATGCCTGGCCGCATGCCGTGCTGTTCTCGACCAGGTGTTTCAAGCAGCGCGGTGCGAGGTTCGTGCCGGAAGAGGCGACGCATGGTTAGGCCCAAGGACATTACCGCGGGCGTGCCGCTGGGCTTGGACGCTGCCGACCGCAAGCTGATCAACCGCCTGCAGGGGGGCTTTCCGATCAGCCCGCGTCCGTTCGCGGACGTCGCGCGGGCGCTGGGGCTGGACGAAGACGCCGTGATCGCGCGGGTAGCCCGCTTGCGCGAGTGCGGCGCGCTGAGCCGTTTCGGCCCGCTGTTCCAGATCGAGCGCGCCGGCGGCGCGTACTGCCTGGCGGCGATGGCCGTGCCGCAGGTGCAATGGGAGCGGGTCGTGGCCCTGGTCAACCGCCGGGTCGAAGTGGCGCACAACTACCGCCGCGAGCATGCGCTGAACATGTGGTTCGTGCTGGCGGCGGCTGATCCCGCCGAAGTTGCCGCCTGTTTGCGCGCCATTGAGCAGGAGACGGGCCTGCCCGTGCTGGCGTTTCCGAAGGAGCGCGAGTACTTCCTTGAAATGAAGCTGGAGGTCTGAGATGGACGCAGCCGGCCTGACTCCGTTCGAACTGTCCCTGGTCCGCGCCACGCAGGAGGGGCTGCCGATCCGGCGGGATCCATACCGGGCCGTGGCCGCGCGGCTGGGCGTCACCGAAGCCGAGGTGATGGCGCAGTTGCGCGACATGCTCGCGCGCGGCGTGATACGGCGCATCGGCGTGGTACCCAACCACTACGCGCTCGGATTCGTGGCCAACGCCATGTCGGTCTGGGACGTGGAAGACGGTCAGGCCGACGCTGTGGGAGCCTGGTTGGGCCAGCGCGCGGACGTGAGCCATTGCTACCGGCGTCCCCGGCATCCGCCGCTGTGGCGCTACAACCTCTACGCCATGCTGCACGGGACCGATCGCGCGGCGGTGCTGGCGCGCATCGATGAAGTCGCCGAGGCCTTGCACGCGCGCTTTCCGGACGCCCTGCGTGCGCACGACGCGCTGTTTTCCTCGGCAATCCTGAAAAAGACCGGTCTGCGCCTGAAAGAAGGCCAGGGGCCGGCAGCATAGCGAGGAATTCCGCATGTTCCGCATCTCTGCCTTCGTGTCTGAACTGCTGCGTCCCACGCCGCTTGCGCCGCGCCGTGGGGCGGCCGGGCCCGTGGTGATCTGGAACCTGATCCGGCGCTGCAACCTGCATTGCCGGCATTGCTACTCCGCTTCGGTCGACAAGGACTTCGCCGGCGAATTGGACTACGCCGAGGTCTGCGCAGTCATGGACGATCTGCATGCCTACGGTGTGAGGGCGCTGATCCTGTCTGGCGGCGAACCGCTGTTGCGGCCGGACATTTTCGATATGGCGCGCCGGGCCAAGGCCATGGGCTTCTACGTGGGCCTGTCGTCCAATGGCACTCTGATAGACGGGTGCAACATCGAGTCCATCGCCGGTTGCGGCTTCGACTACGTGGGCATTTCGCTGGACGGCCTGGGCGCGACGCACGACCGCTTCCGGGGCGAGGCGGGCGCCTTCGATGCCTCGCTGGCAGGCATCCGGCTGTGCAGGGACCGCGGCCTCAAGGTCGGCATCCGCTACACCCTGACCCAGGGCAACGCCGACGATCTTCCCGGGCTGCTGGCATTGCTGGACGCCGAGAATGTCGACCGCTTCTACTTTTCACACTTGAACTACGCCGGCCGCGGCGGCCGCAACCGGGGCGAGGACAGCCATCACCGCATGACGCGCGCGGCCATGGAGCGGATCTTCGAAACCTGCCTGGAACAAGCCGCGGCCGGCAGACCGCGTGAGTTCACGTCCGGCAATAACGATGCCGACGGCGTGTTCTTCCTGCACTGGGTGCGTCGCCGGTTCCCGCAGAGCGCGCCGCATATCGAGGCCAGGCTGCGCCTGTGGGGCGGCAACGCCAGCGGCATGAACGTCGCGAACATCGACAATCGCGGCAATGTCCATGCCGACACCATGTGGTGGCACTACACTCTGGGAAATGTGCGCTTGCGGCCCTTTTCGGAGATCTGGTCGGATCCCGCCGAACCCTTGCTCAAGCTGCTGCGGCTGCGGCCGCGGCCCGTCAAGGGACGCTGCGCCAGCTGCGCCCACCTGGATATCTGCAACGGCAACACCCGCATCCGTGCGCAGAAGCAGTCGGGCGACCTCTGGGCCGAGGACCCCGGCTGTTATCTGACCGAAGACGAGACAGGAGTGTGAATGGAATTCCCGCCCAACCCGGTGGATGCAGAAGACGCGCCGCTGCAGCGCGCCTGGCAGCTGTTCGATGAGTACAACCGGCGCGATCCCAATCTGGTCGCCTGGAATGGCGCGATGCAGCCGCGCGAATGGCTGCACGCCCAATTCCTCCACGCCTGGGTGACGAAGCTGGCCCCGCAGGCCGGCTCTGCCTTGCGGCTGGCCGCCCGCTGCCAGCACATCGGCCGCTGGGAGGTCCCGCGCGAGGCCTGTCCGGCCGGCAGGGCTGGCTATCTGCAATGGCGCAATACGCTCAAGGAGCATCACGCGGACGTCGCCGCAAGGCTGTTAGCCAGCGCAGGCCATGACGCGCAAACCATACAGGCGGTGCTGAAGATCGTGCGCAAGCAGGGCATCAAGCGCGATGCCGACGTCCAATGCATGGAGAACGCGCTGTGCCTGGTGTTTTTGGAGCACCAGTACGAGGAATTCTGCGAACGCTATCCGGACAAGGTCGTCGCGGTGTTGCAGAAGACCTGGCACAAGATGGACGAAGCCGGCAGGCAGGCGGCTGCGTCGCTGTCCTTCAGCGAGCGGGGCCAGGCTTATCTGGCGGCTGCGCTGGCGGGTGGCGAGGAAGCGGGGACCTGACTTCCTGATCGCGGCGCTGGTCCGGGGCCGGACGTTCACAGGACGTTGCATGCCACGCCGCAAGCCGATATTCGTCGCGCCAGCAGCTTCGCGTCATGCGCGGTTCCCAGCAGCAGGACGGCGCGCTGGCCCGCCTGCACCTGGCGGGCCAGCCAGTCCAGTCCCGCGCCTGCGGCCACCGCCGGATCAGGCTGCAGGCCAGGGCCTTTCAGCTCGATTCTCGCCGCGTCCCGCCGTGCCTTGTCCAATATGGCCGGATTGACCGCCGGCACGTGCGCGACCAGGTCGGCCTGGTTCAGCAGGCGCAAAGCGCGCAGGGTCAACAGATCGGCGGGGCCGTCGGCGGCTGCCAATATCGCCGCGCTGCCTGTGCGGGGCAGGGTATCGGCCTGCATCGCGGCTTCGAGGGCCAGAACGGCCTGCCTGCCGTCGCCGGTCGCCAGCAACGAGGGCAGCGGGCCGTCCAGCATCCAGTCGTAGAAGTCGCGACGTTGCTCCAGGTCGCGGAAGCGCGCAACGATGCGGTTGCGATAGCGTGCCGCGAGCCGGGCCAGATCTCCCGTGCTTTCGTCGAGCAAGGCTTCGAGCCGTTCGCGGATGCGCCGCGCCAGCACGGGCGCACAGCCTCCTGAAGAAATCGCCACCACCAGCGGAGAACGGTCCAGGATGGCGGGCACTTGTATCGTCGAAAGAACGGGATCGTCGACCACGTTGCAGGGGATGCGGCGCGCAAGCGCCGCCGCGGCAACCGCCTGGTTCGTGCCGCCGTGATCGGTCGCGGCCACCGCCAGCCAGGCGCCGTCCAGGCAGGCCGGCGAGAAGACGTCCGGCATATGCTGGAACTGGTCCTGGTCCGCGGCTGCGCGCAGCCAGGGCGTCAGGGCCGGCGCCGCCACGGCAACGGCGGCGCCGGCCCTGAGCAGCAGCCTGATCTTGCGTTCGGCCACGGCCCCGCCGCCCACCACGACCACCCGCCGGCCGGCCAGGTTGAAGTACACCGGGAAGAGCATCGCGGATGGCGCGTCCATGGCGGCCTGCTCCCTTACTTGCGGCTGGAGAAGTACTGGGCCAGTTCCTGGATGGCTTCGGGGCTCAAGGGCTCGGCCATCGAACTCATGACCGGGTCATTGCGTTCCCGGGTCTTGAAGGCATTGAGCTGTTTGACCAGGTACTCCGTCTTCTGCCCTGCAAGATTGGGGTACAGGCCGACGGCGCTGATGCCGTCCGCGCCATGGCAGGAGGCGCATAGCGGCAGCATGGCGGAGACGCGGGGCGAGAGCGTGTCGGGATTGCCGCCGGCGACCAGGGCGGGCTGCCCGTCGGCGGCCAGCGCGTGCGCGGCGGCCTGGGACAGCAGCAGTGCCGTGAGTATGCGGAATAGCGTTTTCATATGTGGGTTCCTCGGCTCAGAATTTGCGCGTTTCGGACAGGCCGATGGTCAGCCAGCGGGTGCGGGCGCGGGAAAAAATGCCCGAGGGGCTTTCCATCTTGTGTTCCGCCACCAGCTCCAGGGTCTTGCTGTCGTAGATCTTGATGCGGTCGCCCCAGTAGCCCGAGCTGACATAGAGGTAATTGCCGGTGCGGTTGTAGTCGGGGAAGAAGGCATGCCCGCCCACGTCCAGCGTCTTGGCCACTTCCAGCGTGTTCTTGTCGATCAGCTGGATCCAGGCCGCGCGCTTGTCCTTGTCGACGATGTCCACCGCCACGTAGGGCGCGTTCGGATGCGCGGCGGGCGATTCGGTGGCTCCGGCCACCGGGATCTGCTTGACCACGGAAAAGTCCTTGGTGTCCCAGACCGTGACCACGGAGCCCTTTGCGCAGGTGCCGATGTTGGTGCCGAAGGCCAGGAAGCGGCCGTTGACTTCGGTCACCGCGCCCGATCCGACGTGAGGCTGGCAGCCGGCGGGTATGTCGCGCACCACCTTGTCGTCCTTGAAGTCGATCGCGACGATCTTGTTGTCGTCATAGGACGCGACCATGGAGTAGCGCCCGTCGGGCGTGAGGAAGGTGTCATGCAGCATGCGGCCGACCTTGGTCAGCTTGGTCACGGGCATGTCGGGCTTGTCGGGGTCGATGATCCAGATCTGGCCAGCCTGGCGCAGCGTCAGCGCGAACTTATTGTTGATCCGGCTGCCGATGACGGGCCCGCCGGCCGATTTGACGAACTTGCCGTCCGGATCTTCGCCCTCAAGGTCCATGTACTTGACCGGTTCCAGCGTGTCCGCCTTCAGGATGGCGACGCTCTTGGGCACGAACGAACTGATGGCCAGCCACTTGCCGTCGTTGGACAGGGCGATACCGGGGCCGGTCAGGCCGACCTTGGCCTTACGCACGATCTGCAGCGAGTACAGGTCGATCTTGTAGACCATGCCGTCGTCGCTCTTGAGCCAGGCCCAGCGTTCCGCCACGGGGCTGAAATCCATGATGTGCGGCGCCACCGGCGTGGCGATCTCGCCGACCACCTTGTTGGTCTTGCCGTCCAGGAACACGGTGCGCGCATTGTTGCCCGCGTCGCCACGCCCATAGCGTCCGCGCGCCATGACCACCATCAGGTCGTAGACGGTGTCGATGGCGTAGGTCGGCTTGGCGGGCAGGGTGGCTTCGTCGACCACCACCTGCACGCTGGCGCGGATCTGGTCCAGCCCCCATTTGGGATCGTCCGCTGTCTGCGTCTTGATGAGCCGGGCCAGCGCCCGGATCTCTTCGTCGGACAGGCGGCCCACGAAGGGCGGCATCAGCGTGTCGGGGATGCCGGTCATGATGGTGCCGCGCAGCGCCGCCTCGCTCTGGACCAGGCGGTCGCTGGTCAGGCCCGGCGCGATGTAGCCGCCGCGGTCGGCGCCATGACAGACGGCGCAGTTCTGCTGGAACAGCTGATTCGCCTTGAGGTACTCCCCGGTCGGCGCACTCCAGGCGGCGCCGGCCGAGACGAACAGCAAGGCCGCGCTCAATAGCTTGGTGTGCATGTCGATCTCTCCCGTAAGGTTTTGCCGAAACTGCGGCACATGCACTGTGTCATCGCGGCGCCGGGCCGATAAGGCACGGCTCACGCCTGCACAATGGTTACGGTCCAATCTGTTTTTTGACATAGGACAAAGTGAGGCCGTGGCCAAAGCACTACCGTGATAGCAAACGGAGCGCGGCCGGCCCGCGCCGCTTCGAAAGGCCGGCCCCATTTTTTGTCCTGTGGTTGTCCGCCATGTTTTCACTCCCGCTCTCTCTATCCCGCCAGGATGCAAAACCCTACAAGCAGCAGATCGCCGACCAGATCGAGGCGTTGATACGCGCCGGACGGTTGCAGGAAGGGGACAGGCTGCCGGCCATCAATCGGATGTCATCGCTGCTGCAGGTATCGAAGAACACCGTGCTGGGCGCGTATGAACTGCTGATCGATTCCAGCTTGATCCAGAGCAAGCCCAGCCGCGGCTATTTCGTGACGTTGAATCGCAGCCTGGTCATCAATCCGCGTTGCCCCGATTTCGTCCAGGACCGTCCGCCGGTCTACGCCGACGCCGTCAGCCAGGCTCTGTCCAGCGGCGTCTGCGGCCAGTCGCCGCCGATGCCCCTGCGCTATGACTTCAAGGTCGGCCGTCCCTCGGTCCACGCCTTTCCGCTGCGCCAGTTCATCACGCTGTCGAACCAGCTGCTGCGGCATGCGGGCTGCGCCATGGCCGAATATGCGCCGCCGGCCGGCCTGTGGGGCTTGCGCGTGCAGATTGCCGATTACCTGTCGGCGGCCAAGGCGTTGAAGGTCGAACCGGAACAGGTGCTGATCACGGCCGGCAGCCAGGAGGCTTTGAGCCTGATCGCCTCGCATTTCCTGGACCGCCACGGCAGGGCGGTGTTCGAGTCGCCCTGTTACGCGGGATTCAGGAATCTGGTGCGGCGGCATGGCGCGCAGGAGGCGCCGGTTCCGGTGGACGGGCAGGGACTGCGCACGGATCTGTTGCCGGAAGGGCCGGCCAGGCTGGCCTATGTGACGCCGTCGCACCAGTACCCCCTGGGCCACGCCATGTCGCTGTCTCGCAGACGGCAGTTGCTCGAATGGGCGGGCCGCAGCGGCGCGCTGATCATCGAGGACGACTACGACGGCGACTTTTGCTATGAGTCTGTACTGCCCATGCCGCTGGCCGCGATGAGCCCGCGGCAGGTCGTGTACCTGGGGACGTTCTCCAAGACGCTGGGGCCCGGCCTGAGGCTGGGATACATGGTTTGCCCGCCTGCGCTGGTCGACGATTTCGTCGAACGCAAGGCCTTGCTCAACAACGGCAGTCCATGGCTGACGCAGGCCGTGCTGGCGCGCTACTTCGATGAGAACTGTTTCGCGCGCCACCTGCAGACCTTGCGGCGGCGCTACCAGGCGCAGCGCGACGAACTGCTGCGCGGCATCCGCAAGGTCTGGGGTGGACGCGGCCGGATCAGCGGACAGAATTCAGGGATGCACCTGGCCTTCGAACTGCCGGCGGACAGCCCACCCGCCGACGCGGTCGCCGCGGCCGCGCTGGCGCAGGGCGTGAGGCTGTATCCACTGGCCCAGGCCGCCGCCTGTGCGGCCGAGGGCGCCGAGCCCCGACATCTGCTGTTCGGCTTTGCCGGTCTGGATACTGGCGAGATCGCCCAGGCCATGGCGCGCGTGCACGCGGCTTGCAAACAATTGCAGGAATCCTGTCAGGACCGGGCGGCGTCTCGCCCGTCTCTGGACGAAGCGCGCTGCGCGGGTGTCTAGCACGCCTGCCGCGTTTCCGGTAGGGACGGCGGCGCAGCGCGGGGACTGGCGGCATCGCTATGCGGCGCTGCCGCGTCGTTCGTAGAATCAATTTGTCCTATGACAATATAAGATTCGTTCGGCCTGTGGGCAACCTGGGGCGGACGGTCACGCATGGAGATGCTGCGATGCCGATTACCGCTACCGGGCCCGTCCCGTTGACTTCCCGCCGGCCCGTGCCGGAGGTTCCGAATGCCGCAGCCCGGACCGGCAGGCGCCTGAACCGGACCGATGCCGCGTTCCTGCTGATCTGCCTTGCCGGCTGCGCCTATGCGTTGGCGGAGTTCGGCCCGCTCCTGAACGGCTACGAGAAAGCGATGCTGATCGGCGCCGTGCCGGCCCTGGCCTGGCTGGGATGGTCGTGGCGCCCCTTGCGGACTCTGGCCCTGTCCAGCGGCGCCAGCGCGCTGCTGGCCGTGTGGCTGTATGCGGGCGGGGCAGGGCTGCTGCAGGGCGACCTGGGGCGCGCCGAAAGCGTCTTCCTGCTCAAGTACCTGCTGTCGTCGCAGTCGTCCATACTCTGGATGAGCTGCCTGTTCGTGCTGGGCACGCTCTGCTATTGGGCGGGACTGGCCCGGCCCGCGATCGCCTGGCTGGGCACTGTCCTGACGTGGGGCGGGGTATGGGCAGGGCTGACCGGCCTGCTGGTGCGCTGGCGCGAAGGGCATCTGCTGGGACCGGATGTCGGACACATTCCAGTCAGCAACCTGTACGAGGTATTTGTTTTTTTCGCGCTGGTCACGGCGCTGTTCTACCTCTACTACGAGGCCCGCTACGCCACGCGGGCGCTGGGCGGCTTCGTCATGCTGGTGGTTGCCTCGATGGTCGTCTTCCTGTCCTGGTATTCGCTCACGCGCGGCGCCCATCAGATCCAGCCGTTGGTCCCCGCGCTGCAAAGCTGGTGGATGAAGCTGCACGTGCCGGCCAATTTCATTGGCTACGGCACGTTCTCGCTGGCGGGCGCGGTGGGTTTCGCCTACCTGGTCAAGCTGCACGGGCAGAGCGCCGCAGGCAAGCGCCTGATTCCGGTTTTCCTGCTGGGTGCGCTGCTATGCGCCGAGCCGATGATCTTCGGCTCGCGGCGGCTGTCGCCTGTGTGGATGCTGTATTTCGGCGCGGGCGCCATCCTCGTGGGCGCGGTGCTGGCGCTGCGCCGGCCGATTGCCCGCCGGCTGCCGTCCCTGGAGGTGCTGGAGGACATCATGTACCGGGCCATCGCGCTGGGTTTCGCCTTTTTCACCGTGGCCACCGTGCTGGGCGCGTTGTGGGCCGCCGACGCCTGGGGCGCGTACTGGCAATGGGATCCCAAGGAGACCTGGGCGCTGATCGTATGGCTGAACTATGCCGCCTGGCTGCACATGCGGCTGCTAAAGGGATTGCGGGGAGAGGTGGCGGCCTACTGGGCGCTCGCCGGCCTGGTGGTGACGAGCTTCGCCTTCCTGGGGGTGAACATGTTCCTGTCGGGGCTGCATTCGTACGGCAGCCTGTAGGCCCCTGCCGCCTTGCGGGCGGCGATGCGCGCTGGCATCGGGTGTCTTGGCGGAAGCGGTGAGATTCGAACTCACGAACGGTTGCCCGTTGCCGGTTTTCAAGACCGGTGCAATCGACCACTCTGCCACGCTTCCTGGTATTGCGTATATTCCGGCGATCCGGCCATCAGGCAAACAATCTGCCAGGCCGGGAACACGATACGCCGTAAAGGGCGCAATAATAATCCATTTGCTGCAAAGGAGGCACGCGATGCACGCCGTAGAAATCTCTCGCCCTGGTGGCCCCGAGGTCCTGGTCCCCGTGGAGCGCCCCACGCCGGAAACCGGCGCGGGTGAAGTTCTGATCAAAGTCAGCGCCGCAGGCGTCAATCGTCCCGACGTGTTCCAGCGCAAGGGCAACTACGCGCCGCCGCGCGGCGCCTCGGACCTGCCGGGCCTGGAAGTGGCCGGCGAAATCGTCGGCGGCGACCTGGCGGGCAGCGGTTTCGCCATGGGCGACAAGGTCTGCGCCCTGGTCGCGGGCGGCGGCTACGCGGAATACTGCGTGGCGCCCGCCGCGCAATGCCTGCCCATCCCCAAGGGTCTGTCCGACATCGAGGCCGCCGGCCTGCCGGAAACCTATTTCACGGTCTGGAGCAACGTCTTCGACCGCGGCCGCCTGTCCGAAGGCGAGGCGCTGCTGGTGCACGGCGGCGCCAGCGGCATCGGCACCACGGCCATCCAGCTGGCCCGCGCCATGGGCCACAAGGTCTATGCCACCGTCGGCAGCGACGACCGGGCCCGCGCCGTGGAAGCGCTGGGCGCCGAACGCGGCATCAACTACAAGACCCAGGATTTCGTGAAGGAAGTGCTGGACGCCACCGGCGGACGCGGCGTGGACGTGATCCTGGACATGGTGGCCGGCGATTACATCGGCCGCGACATGCAGTGCCTGGCCGACGACGGCCGCATCGTCATCATTGCCCAGCTGGGCGGTTCCCACGCCAATGTGGACACGGCCCAGGTCATGCGCCGCCGCCTGACCATCACCGGCTCGACCTTGCGTCCCCGTCCGGTCGCCTTCAAGGGCGCCATCGCCCGTGCGCTGCGTGAACAGGCCTGGCCCTTGCTGGAAAAAGGGGCCATCAAGCCCATCGTGCACGCCACCTTCCCGCTGGCCGAGGCTTCCCGCGCCCATGCCATGATGGAAAGCGGTGAAAACATCGGCAAAATCATCCTGACCATGTAAGAAATGGGGGGCGCTCGGCGTAGCGTCCCGCAACAGGATACAATCACGGGTTTCGCCTGGAATTTTTTCCAGGCAGGCCCGTGGGCGGTTGCTACGCAGCCCTTGGCTCGCCCCAGTCCAACCGATACAGATACCTCGCCATGACTTCAGTCGAAAACCGCGCCCGCCTCGTGCTGGGCAACTGGAAGATGCACGGCAACCTGGCCGAGAACGCCGCGTTGCTGACCGAGCTGCGCGCCGCGGATGCTGCGAGCCACTGCGAAATCGGCATCTGTGTGCCGTTCCCCTATCTCGCGCAGGCGGCGTCGGCCCTGACCGGCAGCAGCGTGTCCTGGGGCGCGCAAGACGTCAGCGCCCATGAAAAGGGCGCCTACACCGGGGAAGTCTCCGGCGCCATGCTGAAGGAATTCGGCTGCCGCTGGGCCCTGGCCGGCCACTCCGAGCGCCGCGTGCTGCACGGCGAGACCGACGAAGCCGTCGCCGCCAAGGCCCAGGCCGCGCTGGCCGCCGGCCTGACGCCGGTGGTGTGCGTGGGCGAGTCCCTGGCCGACCGCGAAGCCGGCAACACGCTGGCCGTGATCGAACGCCAGTTGAAGCCCGTGCTGGCGCTGGGCGCCGAGGCGGTTTCGCGCATGGTCCTGGCCTATGAGCCCGTCTGGGCCATCGGCACCGGCCGCACCGCCAGCCCCGAGCAGGCGCAGGAAGTCCATGGCGCCATCCGCGCCGCCCTGCGCGCGCTGGGCGCCGCGCAGGTGCAAGTGTTGTACGGCGGCAGCGTCAAAGCTGCCAATGCCGCCAGTTTGTTCGCCATGACTGATATCGACGGAGCCCTGGTCGGCGGCGCGTCGCTCGTGGCCGAAGAATTTTTGCGAATCGCCGCTATCTAAGTTTCCGTTCCGGAGTCTGTAATGCCCTTGATGCTCAAAATCCTGCTGGCCGTCCAAGTGATCTCGGCGCTGGCTATCATCGTCCTGGTCCTGCTTCAGCAGGGCAAAGGCGCCGACATGGGGTCCGCCTTCGGCAGCGGCTCGGCCGGCAGCCTGTTCGGCGCCACCGGCGCGGCGAACTTCCTCTCGCGCGCGACCAAGTGGGCCGCCGTGGTCTTCTTCGCGTCCACCGCCGGCCTGGCTTATGTCAGCCACAAGGGCAATAGCGGCCCGGCCGTCGACTCGGGCGTGATGCAGAGCTTCCCGGCCGACCGTTCGGTGCCGCAAGTGCCGGGCGCGGCGCCTGCTCCCGCTGGCTCGTCGGTTCCCGGCGCCGCCTCGGTTCCCGGCGCGGGTTCCGTGCCCGCCGCTCCGGCCAAGCCCGACGCGTCGGTGCCCTCGGCCCCGGCCGCTCCCGCCACCCCGGCCGCTCCGGCCGCAGGCGAAAAGCCCGCCGAAACGCCCGCGAAGTAAGGCACAGCAAACGGAAAGGCCGGCACATGCCGGCCTTTTTCATGGGCGGCGCGCGCCTGCCCGGACATCCTGTCATCGGCGGCCGTTAGCATGCGTCGTCGCCGCGCCGGCAGCGGGTAGGGTATCGTTGCCTGCGCACCCGGTTCCCGTTTCTCGATCTCCGCCATGGCCACATCCAAACGCACTCCCCGAACCCCGCCCGCCGCCGATCAGCAGCGGGGCTCGCCGCAGGCCATGCTGGCGCGTATCCAGAGCCTGTTGCCCTCGATGGGGGCGGCCTCGCAGCGCATTGGCGAGTTCGTCATACGCAACCCCGCCGAGGTGGTGCACATGTCGGTCAGTGAAGTGGCCGAGCGCACCCAGTGCAGCGAAGGCAGCGTGGTGGGCTTTTGCAAGCTGCTGGGGGCCACGGGCTTTCAACAGCTGAAGATCGCGCTGGCGCAGCAGATCGTGCAGCCGGTGCAGTACATCCACGAAGACCTGGCCGCCCAGGACACGCCCGAGCAGGTCGTCAGCAAGATCTTCCATAGCAATATCCAGACCCTGCAGGAAACCGAATCGGTGCTGGACGTGGCAGCGCTGTCGGCCGCGGTGGACCTGATACGCGGCGCCCGCCGCGTTGAAATCTACGGCATCGGCAGCTCGGCCGTCATCGCGCACGACGCGCACTACCGCATGCTGCGCATCGGGCTGCATGCCACCGCAGTGACCGATTCCCACGTGCAGGCCATCAGCGCGTCGCTGACCGGGCCGGACGTCGCTGTGCTGACCATTTCGCACTCGGGCAGCACGCACGAGACGGTGTTGGCGACGCGGCTGGCCAAGGAAGCCGGCGCGCGCACGATCTGCATCACCAATTTCGGCAAATCGCCGATCCAGGAGCATGCGGACGTGGTGCTGCACACCATGTCGCGCGAGACCCGTTTCCGCACCGAGGCCATGACCAGCCGGCTGGCCCAGCTCGCCATCATCGACACCCTCATCGCTTGCCTGGCCTTGTCCGACTACGACAAGGCCGTCTCCACGCTGCGCAGCACCTTCGACGTGCTGTCGAACAAGCGCTACTGATCGTCTTCAATGCCCGCCGGCAGCGCATGTCGGCGCGGGCATGCGCTGTCCAGCAGCCTCGCCACGTCCGGCGCATCCGCGCAGGGCGCATTGCCCACCAGCAGGTAGCCGATACCCAGGCGTACCGCACCCAGCCCATCGGTGCGCACGTTGTCGCCGATCACCGTGACGTCCGCAGGCGCCAGGCCCAGCCGGCGCAATCCTTCCTCCAGCAGCATGGCTCCCGGCTTGCCGAGTATGTGCGGCCGCGCGCCGGGCGCGCAGGCCAGCACCGACTGCAATAGCGCGCCCGTCTCCGGGACGATGGCGCCTTGCGGGCCGGGATGGGTGAGGTCGCCGTTGCTGACCATCAACGCCGCGCCCCGCGCCAGCTCGCCTGCCAGGGTCTGCAGCGTCCCGTAGCCGAAGGAGAGATCGCGCGCCAGCAGCACGATGTCCGCATCGCGGTCGACCAACGCCAGCCCCAGTCCGGCCGCGAAACTGCGCAATGCGTCCGAGGCGCAGAGCAGCACCGCGGCCCGCGGGTTTTGCCGGGCGATATGGCGCACGGCCTGTTCACCGGCCAGGACCAGCATTCCGGCCTGCACCGGCAGGCCCATCGCCCGTAAACGCGGCGCCAGGTCCGCCGCCGTGTCGGTGGAATTGTTGGACACGATGACGCAGCGCCCTGCCCAGCGGGTCAGCAGCTCGCTGGCGCCCGGTATCACTTCATGCCCCCGGATCAATGTCCCGTCCAGGTCCAGGATCAGGCCGCGTGATCGGGCGGTCCAGGGCGGTTCTGCCGTCGGCGCTTGGGGGAAGGAAGCGAGGGGAGTGCGGGCAATGCGGGTCATGGATCGGCGTGGTGGCGTCGAAGCGCGTGCAGGGTTGAAAGAAGTGGGCGCCCGCTACGGTTCGGGCCTGCCCGGCGGCTGTGATTCTATCTGAACAAAATTCAAAAATTAATTTTTTTGATTTGAGAAATTTTCATTTGCCTGTCATGTGCGGTGACTAATCTGCGTTCCGGAATCAGGGCCGAGCACGCTGCGCCCCGATGGCAACCTCAACAAGACTAGGAACAGAAAAATGAAGATCCGCACCTGCGCGTCCGCCCTGGCGCTGGTTTCCCTGCTGGCCGCCGCGCCTCTCGCACAAGCCCAATCCCTGGCAGACGGCTCGCAGCAACGTCCGCTGCGCGTGCTGCTGATACCCGCCGACGGCGGCACCGAGTCGGGCACCAAGGCCGACTACGCGCCGATCTTCAACGCGATCACGCGCAGCACCGGCCTGCATTTCCAACTGACCGTGGGCCAATCCTACGGCGCCGTGGTCGAAGGCATGTGCAACCAGTTGGCCGAGGTCGCGTTCCTGGGTCCGGTTTCCTACGTGCAGGCGCATGAGCGCCAATGTGCGCAATTGCTGGCCGTGGGCGTGCAGAAGGGCGAATCCGCCTACTACGCCGCGATGTTCGCCAAGGCTGATTCGCCGATCAATACGTTGGCTGATCTGAAGGGCAAGCGCGCCGCGTTCGGCGACGTGAATTCGGCCTCCAGCTTCACCTTCCAGGTGGCATCCATGATCAAGGACGGCATGGACCCGGCCAAGGACCTGGCGGCGCTGCAACTGACCGGCAGCCACGCCAGCAGCCTCGCCGCGCTGGTACAGGGCCAGGTCGACGCGGCCGCGCTGTCGTTCGATTCCTTCGACAAGGCGGTGCGCCAGGGCGCGGTGGACCCGAAGTCCGTGAAGGTGATCTTCAAGAGCGAACCCATCCCGTATCCGCCGTTGGCGATGAACACCAAGCTGCCCGAGACGCTGAAGGCCACGCTCAAGCAAGCCTTTGCCACGGTCCATCAGGCGCCCGGTGTAACGCCTGACATGGTGCGCGGCTATGGCGGCGCCAAGCTGGATCGTTTCGACACCGAGTTCTCCGAGGCGCAGTTCGCCGGCCCGGCCTCGAAGATGGCCCTGCTGACCGACGAGATCAAGGGTGAAATCCTGCAGAAGGCGGCACAGCGGTGATCGGCGGAGCAAGCGAAATGGACATGCTGCGCTATGACGCTGTAGGCATGCGCTATGCCGATGGGACCGCGGCGCTGAACTCGGTATCGCTGCAGGTGCCGCGCGGCCAGTTCTGCGTGATCCTGGGCGCCTCGGGCGCGGGCAAGTCGACTTTGCTGCGCATGGCCAACGGCTTGACCGCGCCGACCCAAGGCGAAGTGTGGGTCGATGGCACGCAGGTGCAGCCCTCGACGCTGGCGGCCGTGCGGCCACGGATCGGCATGGTGCATCAGCACTTCAACCTGGTGTCGCGCGCGACGGTCGCGACCAATGTGCTGTCGGGCGCGCTGCCCGGCTTGCCGGCATGGCGCGCCTATCTGATGCGCTTCCCCGCGGAATTGCGCGAACGGGCCTGCAAGCTGGTGCGCGAAGTCGGCCTGCAGCCCGAGCACCTGCAACGCCGCGTGAGCGAATTGTCCGGCGGCCAGCAGCAGCGCGTGGGCATCGCCCGAGCGTTCATGCTGGCTCCGGCCTTGCTGCTGGCCGACGAGCCGGTGGCCAGCCTGGACCCGCGCATCAGCCGCGACATCCTGGAGTTGTTGCGCAATCAGGCACGCGAACGCGGCGCCACCGTGCTCTGCAGCCTGCATCAGGTCGACCTGGCCCGCGAGTTCGCCGACCGCATCGTGGCCCTGCGCCATGGCGTCATGGTGTTCGACGGACCGGCGGGCGCGTTCGATGAGGCCACTGCCCGTGCGCTGTATCAGGCGCCGCAGGCGGAAAGCGGCATGGCCGCGCTTGCGGGCCGCGGCCATGCTGAACCTCGCATGGCCAGGCCGATCCGGCCGGCGGTGCTGTCGGCGGGAGGCGCGCAATGAACACGCATGCATTGAAGACGCCGGCCGACAACGCGGCCTGGCGCCTGGATCCGCCCTATGGCGCCCGCGCGCTGCTGATCGTGATCGCCGCGCTGATGCTGTTCCTCTACACCGGGCAGCGGGTCGAGATGGGTCGCATGGCGGCGCTCACCCTGGACGGCGCGCTGGCGGCGGTGGGCCTGAAGGAGCAGTCCCAGGTCACCTCGGGCCTGGGCGCCCTGGCCGACAACCTGTTCCCGCTGCAGGTCTCGTACCGCACCGAGACTTCGCGCATAGAGGGCTTCGACCCGGACAGGCTGCCGTGGCTGGCGCATGTGGAAACGGTGCAGGTGACCGAGAGCCGGCTGAATCCGCACACGCTGAAGATGGAAGACGAGGTATCCACGCAGACCTATCTGGTCGAGCCGCTGGGCTATCTATGGCGGGTGGCGGTGAAGATGGTAGAGACCTTCGAGATCGCGATCTGGGCGACCTTGCTGGCCGTGCTGGGCAGTGCGCCGCTGGCCTATTGCAGCGCCCGCAACTACGCGCCCAACCGCCTGCTGTACGTGGCGGCGCGCGCCCTCGTCAGCATGTTCCGTGCGATGCCCGAGCTGATCTGCGCGCTGTTCCTGGTGCTGGCCTACGGCTTCGGCCCGATTGCCGGGGTGCTGGCGCTGGCCATCCATTCGATGGGATTCCTGGGCAAGTTCTACGCCGAGGACATCGAAACGGCCGACACCAAGCCGCAAGAGGCGCTGGCCGCGATCGGCGCCAGCAAGCCGCGCGTGCTGGCCTACGCAGTGCTGCCGCAGGTCATGCCCAAGTTCACCGGCTACACCCTGTACATCCTGGACCGCAACGTGCGCATGGCGACCGTCGTGGGCCTGGTGGGCGCGGGCGGCATCGGCCAGGAACTCAAAGGCCGCTACGACATGTACCAGTACGCCCACGTCGGGACCATTCTCGTCGTGATCTTCATCACCGTGTTCTTGCTGGACCAGGTCGCCGCCCGCTTGCGGCGCCGCTTGAGCTGAGCCGGCGCGGCGGCCAGCCAGGCCGCCGCGCCCCGATAGGTTTTCTGCCGGACGGACCCGGCAACGTTCCCTGACCAGGAGTTTTCATGACCCCGTACTTTGCACTGGGCCGCGCCCTTGTTGCGGCCATCGCCTTGAGTTTGACCCTTGCCGCCTGCGGCGGCGATGACGACTCGGATGACGGCGCGACCACGCCGCCCGAGACCGGACAGCCAGAGACGCCGCCGCCCGCGCCGCAACTGCGCTGCGCGCCCTGAACGCCCGATCCGCCCAACCCCACGCAAGAGTAGCCCCATGACCAAGACCTATCCCTCGCATCCCGCCAGCGCGTCCCCGGCCTTGCCGGGCCGCCGGCAGTTCTTCCGCTCCTCGGCCCAGGCGGCCGGCGCCCTGTCGGCAATGGCCTTGCTGCCCGCCTCGATCCAGCGCGCGCTGGCGGTGCCGGCCGCGGTTGAAAGCGGCACCATCAAGGACATCAAGCACATCGTGATCCTGATGCAGGAGAACCGCTCGTTCGACCACTATTTCGGCACCATGCGCGGCGTGCGCGGTTTCGGCGACCGCTTCCCGATTCCGCTGGCCAGCGGTAAATCGGTGTTCTTCCAGCCCGACCCCAAGGGCGGCCAGGACATCCAGCCCTTCCGCCGCGATTCCAGGACCAGCAACGCGCTGATCGGATCGGGCACGCCGCACAATTTCCCGGACCAGCAGGCAGCCTGGAACCAGGGCAAGATGGACCAGTGGATCCAGTACAAGAACCAGGCCACCATGGGCTTCTTCATGCGCGAGGACATTCCGTACCAGTTCGCGCTGGCCGACGCCTTCACGGTCTGCGACGGCTATCACTGTTCCATCCTGACCGGCACCGATCCCAACCGCATCGTGTTCTGGTCAGGCGCCAACGCCAATCCCGAACTGCGCAAGCTGGGCGTGAACAGCACCGACACCGATTCGGAACCCGTCAACTCGCGCTGCTGGCCTAACCCGTCCAACTGGGTGGCGGGCCGCGCGCAGCTGGCCGACGGTTCGGGCCAAGTCGACCCCGCGACCGGCGCCTACAACTACAAGTACGTGAACAGCGCCTTCAAGTGGGACACCTTGCCCGACCTGCTGCAGCGCGCCGGGGTCAGCTGGCACATCTACCAGAACATGAACAACAACTGGACGGGCGCCATGCACGGCTGCCTGGCCTTCAAGAGCTTCCGCACCGCGCAGCCGGGTTCGCCGATCTATGAGCATGGCCTGACGGGCGGCCCCGAGAAGAACGACGGCGCCGTCAACTTCCTTGCCCAGCTCAAGCAGGACGTCGCCAATGGCACTTTGCCGCAGGTGTCGTGGGTGTTGCCTACGCAGGCCCTGGCCGAGCATCCTGGCAGCAGCGAAGGCGTGGCCGGTGCCGCCGATTTCATCGCCGACGTGCTGGACGCGCTGACCTCCAATCCGGAAGTCTGGAGCAAGACCGCACTGTTCGTGACCTTCGACGAGAACGACGGCTTCTTCGATCACGCCGCCATGCCCGCAGTGCCGTCCTATGACGCCAATGGCGTGCTGATGGGCAAGTCCACCGTGCCGCTGGAGGGGGAGTATTTCGATGCCTCGGTGGGCAACTACCTGAAGGCCGACGACAAGATCACCGGCAACATCCGGCCGTGGGGTCTAAGCTCACGCGTGCCGATGTACGTCGTGTCGCCGTGGAGCAAGGGCGGCTGGGTCAATTCCCAGGTGTTCGACCATACCTCGGTGGGCCGGTTCCTGGAGCAGCGCTTCGACATCAAGGTCGACGCCATCAGTCCTTGGAGCCGCGCGGTCTGCGGCGACCTGACCACCTGCTTCGACTTCGTCAGTCCCAACGATCCGCGCGTGCCCACGCTGCCCGACACCAGCAACTATCCCGCGGTCAACGCGGCGCAGAAGCTGTTGCCCACCACCGCCGTGACCCAGGCGCCCGCAATCCCGCAGCCGCTGTTCCAGGAGACCGGCACGCGGCTGTCGCGCGCGCTGCCGTATGAACTGCACACCAGCGCCCGGTTGGGGGCGGATGGCGCGGTCGAACTGCTGTTCAGCAACACGGGCGAAGCCGGCGCGGTGTTCCATGTGTACGACAAGCGCAACCTGGACCTGATCCCGCGGCGCTACACCGTCGAAGCCGGCAAGACGCTGTCCGACACCTGGACCGGCGGCGACTATGACCTGTGGGTGTACAGCAGCAACGGCTTCGTGCGGACCTTCTCCGGCAATACGCAGCGTGGCGCGGCCTTGGAAGTGCAGGTCTGCTACGAGCCGGCAGGCAGCGCGCTCTACGTGAAGGTGTCCAACCGCGGCACGGCCAGCCTGCAGGCGAACCTGCAATCCAACGCCTACCGCAAGGACGGCCCCTGGACCCTGGCGGTCGAGCCGGGCAAGGTCGCCGAACACCACTGGTCCATCAAGGAAAGCGGCAACTGGTACGACTTCACCGTCACCGCCGAAGGCTTCGAACGCCGCTTCGCGGGACGCATGGAGAACGGCCGCGCGAGCGTCAGCGATCCGGCCATGGCGCTGCATCTGTGATGGCTCAGGCATGAGCGGGCCGGGCGCGCATCGGGGTGCGCGTCCGGCCGGTCCGCAACAACAATCGATCAACATACAAATGAAGCACACATACGCAATTCTGGCCGCCAACGGCTTGTCGGTGGCGGTTCTGGTGGGCGCGCTGGCCGGGGGATCGGCCGCGCAGGCGCAGACCGCGCCGCCTGTGAAGTGGGACGGCAGCAACCTCGGTTATGGGCCGGGCGCCGCTCAGGGCGTGACGGGCAAGGGCAATCACGCGATCGGCAAGAACGCTGGCGCCAACGTGAAAGGCAGCAACAACATCGGCCTGGGCAATGGCGCAGGCCAGGACGTGAGCACCAACTGGAACCTGGCGATCGGCGAGGGCGCGGGCTCCAAGGTCGGCGGCAAGAACGCCAACCAGGCCATCGGCTATTACGCCGGCACCAATGTGCAGGGCGGCTGGAACCAGTCGTTCGGCCGCAGCGCCGGCCAGAACGTCACGGGCGACTACAACGATGCCTTTGGCTTCTGGGCCGGCACGGATACGGTGGGCAACAACAATGCCGCCTATGGCACCAACGCCGGGCGCAATGTCACCGGCAACGGCAATTCGGCCTTCGGCCAGGAAGCGGGCCGCAACGTCGTCGGTGACGGCAACCTGGCGCTGGGCCAGAACGCGGGGCAGAACGTGGAGGGCGAGGGCAATCTGGCGCAGGGCAAGAACGCCGGGCAGAACGTGACCGGCGCCAACAACACGGCTGCCGGCGCCTACGCCGGCTATGGCGTGCAGGGCGACGGCAATACGGCTGGCGGGCTGGCTGCGGGGCGCGACGTCGTCGGCAATAACAACGTGGCGCAGGGCACGGCCGCGGGGTCGGGCGTGCGGGGCAACGACAACGTGTCGATAGGCTCGAACGCCGGACGCGGTTCCGTTGCCGACCGCAGCGTGTCGGTGGGAGCGGATTCGTCCGCGGCCACGCAGAGCGTCGCGGTCGGCGCAGGCGCGGTGGCCAGCGCGGGCAACAGCGTGGCGCTGGGGGCGGGGTCCTCGGCGGCGCGCGGCGCGCAGGAGAACTACGAAGCCTACGGCATGGCGCAGCCCCAAAGCTCCACGGGCGAGGTGAACGTGGGTGGACGCCAGATGACGGGCGTGGCTGCAGGCAGCGAGGACACCGATGCCGTCAACGTGGGCCAGCTGCGCGCCGCAAGCAGCGCAAGCGAGGCGCGCGTGGGCGCCGTCGAGCATTCCCTGCAGAACCTGCGCAGCGATCTGGAGTCCCAGGAGCGCATGCTGAGCGCGGGGGTGGCTGCGGCCATGGCGACGGCTTCCTTGCCGCAGGCCTACTTGCCCGGCCGCAACATGCTGTCCATGGCGGGCGGCACCTGGAACGGCGAATCGGGTTACGCCCTGGGGCTGTCGCGCGTGTCCAGCGGCGGGCGCTGGGTCTACAAGGTGTCGGCCAACGGCACGTCCCGCGGCGACTTCGGCGGCGCCGCGGGGGTCGGATACCAGTGGTGAGGCCGGGCCTGCGATAATGCCGCAAGCGCGGCGGCCGGCGATGGAACGCGGGCCGCCGCCAGCACAGGCATACCCGGATCGGCCCCATGGAAAAGCGTTTGATGCCATCGATGATGGCGCTGCAATGTTTCGAGGCGGTGGCGCGGCACATGAGCTTCACGCGCGCCGCCGAGGAACTGCACATGACCCAGAGCGCGATCAGCAAACAGATCGCGCAGCTGGAGGCGCTGCTGCGCAACCCGCTGTTCCTGCGGGTGCGGCGGCGCCTGCAACTGACGCCTGCGGGAGCCTTGTACCAGTCCGAGGTCAGGGCCATCCTGAACCAGGTGGACATGTCCTCGCGCTACATCCTGACCTACGGCAGCGAGACTCAGGTGCTGACCATCGGCACCCAGCCCACCTTCGGCGCGCGCTGGCTGATCCCGCGCCTGCAGGGCTTCATGGCCGCCCATCCCGACATCCAGGTCAAGGTGCGCAGCGAAACGCGGCCCTTCGACCTGATGCAGGCCAAGATCGACATCTCCTTCTTCTTCGGCCATGGCACCTTGCCGGGCGCCCAGTGCCGGGAATTGTTCGAGGCCGAGGTCGTGCCGGTGTGCGCGCCCGGCTTTCTTCCGGGTGACAGGGTCGACAGCCTGGAGGCGCTGAGCGCGCAGGCGTTGATCCAGTGCGCCTCGCGCCCGGAGGCCTGGCACGACTACTTCTCGCGCCAGCAGTTCCAGTCCGACCGCAGCTACCACGGTCCCCGCTTCGATACCTTCTACATGTGTGTGCGCGCTGCGGAAGGCGGTTGCGGCGTGGCGTTGACGCCGCGCCTGCTGGCCGAAGAAGAGCTGCAGGCCGGCAAGCTGGTGATTCCCTGGGACTACGTGCAGCCCAGCGACGGCGCGTACTTCGTCGCCTATTCCGAGCACTCGGCCGAAGTGCCCAAGATCAAGCAGTTCGTCGCCTGGGTTGAGGAAGAGGCCGCGCGCAAGCGTGAGCGCGACGCCCAGCGGGCGCGGTCCATGAAAAAACGGACTGATTAAGCCGATTTTTTTCATTTGATCGCACGCGCGGCGCATGATTTCATGCGGGCCATCCTTGTTTACCGATGTGCCGAGCCCGCCATGAGTCAGAATTTCGTCAATCCGGACCAGATCCGCGCCTGGTTCTCCCGCGCCATGTCCGACATGTACAAGTCGGAAGTGCCGCTGTACGACACGCTGCTGGACCTGGTCGCCCAGGTCAACGCCAAGACGCTGGCCGAACAGCCCGAGTTGGCCGCCCAACTGGCCCGCACGGGCGAGATCGAGCGCCTGGACATCGAGCGCCACGGCGCGATCCGCGTCGGCACCGCGCAGGAACTGGCCAACATGCGGCGCGTGTTCGCCGTGATGGGCATGCAGCCGGTGGGCTACTACGATCTGTCGCCGGCCGGCGTACCGGTGCATTCCACCGCCTTTCGCGCCACCCACGAAGCCTCGCTGCAGGCCAGCCCCTTCCGCGTCTTCACCTCGCTGCTGCGGCTGGAACTGATCGCCGACGAGGCCCTGCGCGAGAAGGCCGCGCGCATCCTGGCCGCGCGCCAGATATTCACCGCGCGTACGCTGGAACTCGCGGCCCGCTTTGAGGCGCAGGGCGGACTGGTTGAAGCCGAGGCCCGCGAATTCGTGGCCGAAGCCCTGCACACTTTCCGCTGGCACAGCGAGGCCACCGTCAGCCTGGAAGACTACGAGGAACTGCACGGCCAGCACCGCCTGATCGCCGACGTGGTGGCCTTCAAGGGCCCGCACATCAATCACCTGACTCCGCGCACGCTGGACATCGACGAGGCCCAGGCCGAGATGCCGCGCCGCGGCGTGTCAGCGAAGGCCGTGATCGAAGGCCCGCCGCCGCGCAAATGTCCGATACTGCTGCGCCAGACCAGCTTCAAGGCGCTGGAGGAAGCGGTCCTGTTCGCCGGCGCCGACGGCCAGTCCGCGGCCGGCAGCCACACGGCGCGCTTCGGTGAGATCGAGCAGCGCGGCGTCGCGCTGACCCGCAAGGGCCGCGCGCTCTACGACCAATTGCTGGACCTGGCCCGCAGCCGCATCAGCGGCGCGCCCAACGAAGGCAATGCCGCGGCCTACATGCAGAACCTGCAGGACTGTTTCGCCGCCTTCCCGGATGACTATGATGCGCTGCATGCGCAGGGGCTGGCCTATTTCCGCTATTTCCTGACCGGCAAGGACGGCGCGGATGCGCAAGCCAGCCTGCAGGACCTGATCGCCCAGGGCTACATCCGCTTCGAGCCGCTGGTGTACGAGGACTTCCTGCCCGTCAGCGCGGCCGGCATCTTCCAGTCGAACCTGGGCGACAAGGCCCAGGCCGAATACGCGCAGAACGCCAGCCAGGCGGCTTTCGAGCAGGCCCTGGGCGCCCAGGTGCAGGACGAGCTGGCGCTCTACCAGGACACGCAGGACCGTTCGCTGGCCGCCTGCATGCAGGCGCTGCGCGCACAGGCCGGCTCGCCGGTGGCCGCATGAGCCGTCTGGATCGTTGCCTGTCCGTGCGCGACTTCGAACGCGAGGCGCGGCGCATCATGCCGCGCTGCGTCGAAGGCTACGTCTGCGGCGGCACCGAGGACGGCGCCTCGCTGGCCGAGAGCGTGCGCGCATTGAGCGACGTGGGTTTCCGGCCGCGCGGCCTGCGCGTGGTGGACCAGCGCAGCAGCCAGGTCGAACTCTACGGCCAGCGCTACGCCATGCCGGTGGGCTTCGCGCCTACCGGGTTCTCCGCCATCGTCATGCATGAGTGCGACCTGGCGCTGGCGCAGGTCGCCCAGCAGGCCGAGATACCGTTCATCATCAGCGGCGCTTCCAGCGTGCCGCTGGAACGCTTGCAGGAGGCCACGGGCAAGCGCTGCTGGTACCAGGCCTATCTGCCGGGCAATACCGAGCGCATCGGCAAGCTGATGGCGCGGCTGCGCCAGGCCGAGATCCCGGTGCTGGTCGTGACCATCGACACCTGCGTCGGCGCCAACCGCGAGAACCTGCAGAAGCTCTCGTTCACCGTGCCCTTCAAGCTCAGCCCCAGCGTGATGCTGGACGGCATGCGCCACCCGCGCTGGAGCTTCAACGTCTTCCTGCGCACGCTGCTGGGCAGCGGCATCCCCAGGTTCTCGAACCTGTACGAAGAGATCGGCCCGCCCATCACCCAGGACCCGCCCAACGGCTTTCGCGGCGAACGCGACAAGCTGTCGTGGGAACACATCCGCTGGATCCGCGAGAACTGGCCGGGCAAGCTGGTGCTCAAGGGCGTGATGCATCCCGATGATGCGCGCCTGGCCTGCGCGGCGGGCGCCGACGGCGTGATCGTGTCGAACCACGGCGGACGCCAGCTGGATGGCTGCATCTCGCCCGTGCAGGCGCTGCCCGACGTGGTGGCCGCGGTGCCGCCCGGCTTCCCGGTGATGGTGGACGGCGGTTTTCGCCGCGGCTCCGACGTGCTCAAGGCCGTGGCCCTGGGCGCGCGCATGGTCTTCACCGGCCGGCCCCAATTGTTCGGCGCGGCCGTGGCCGGCAGCGCCGGCATCCGCAAAGTGGCGGACATATTCCGCAGCGAGATCTCGACCAACATGGCGCTGCTCGGCTGCGCGACGCTGGCCGACCTCACGCCGGACCTGATCGCGCCCTTGCGGCCGGCAGGCGCTGCCTGACGCGGGCGGCGGTGCCGCCCCGGGCAGCAGCGCCCGCACAACAACAAAAAACGGTGCGCATCCCCATGCGCGCCCATCCGTTTTCGACAGGAGGAAACATGAAGAAGATCTATACCAAACTGGCCGGCGTGGCGGCAGTGCTGGCGTGCATCGCCAGCGGACCGGCGCAGGCCCAGGCCGGCGCCTATCCGACCAAGCCGGTGCGGCTGGTCGTGGGCTACGCCCCGGGCGGCACCACCGACATCAGCGCGCGCATGATCGCCGACGTGCTGGGCAAGGAGTTCGGCCAGACCTTCGTGGTGGAGAACAAGCCCGGCGCCAACAGCAACATCGGCGCCGAGTCCGTCGCCCGCTCGGCGCCCGACGGCTACACGCTGTTCGTCGGATCGATTTCCACCGCGATCAACCAGTCGCTCTATTCCAAGATGTCCTATGACGCGCTCAAGGACCTGGACGCCGTCGCCCTGCTGAACGTGGTGCCCAACATCCTGGCCATCAACGCCAGCGTGCCCGTCAAGTCGGTGCAGGAATACATCGCCTACGCCAAGAAGAACCCCGGCAAGCTCACCTGCGCTTCGCCCGGCAACGGCTCGTCCGCCCACCTGGGCTGCGAACTCTTCAAGATGAAGACCGGCATCGACATCCTGCACGTTCCGTACCGCGGCAGCGGCCCGGCCGTGGCCGACCTGCTGGGCGGACAAGTGGACTCGATCTTCGACAACCTGCCGCCGCTGCTGCCGCATGTGCGCGCCGGCAAGCTGACCGGCCTGGCCGTCACCACCGCCAGCCGCGTGCCGTTCGCCCCGGAAATCCCCACCATCGCCGAATCCGGCGTGGAAGGCTTTGACGTGGCAGCCTGGTTCGGCGTGTACGCGCCGGCCGGTACACCGCCCGAAATCGTCCAGAAGGTCAACGCCGCCATCAACAAGGCCCTGACCTCCGACGCCGCGCTGGCCGCCAGCTACCAGACCAACGGCTTCCTGATGCCCCCGCCGCCCAACACGCCGCAAGCATTCAAGGCCTTCATGGAAAGCGAAACCCGCAAGTGGGGCGAAGTCGTCAAGGCGACCAACCTGCAGATCAACTGATAGGCGGGGGGAGGGGCGTTCGCGGCTCCTCTGGATAGTACTTGGGGACGGATTGGTGGCATGCCAGCGACAAAGCGGCACGGAACCACCCGTTTCCCAATTTGCGTGATAGAATGTTCGACTTTCCAGGAAAGCACGCTTTTCTGGCTGAAGTTAGCCGACGTGGTGAAATTGGTAGACACGCTATCTTGAGGGGGTAGTGGCGAAAGCTGTGCGAGTTCGAGTCTCGCCGTCGGCACCAAGAATTTGTTCCAGGGGTCGCCCCTGGAAAACGCAAAAGACCCGCATTCCTTTGACCAGGATGCGGGTTTTTTTATTTCGCGGTGTTCCCAGCGCCGCGGCAACTATCGGGAACGCATGGCCAGCCAGCTGCGGCAGTCTACCCGCACTCAAAGGCGCTGCCATATGCCGCGAGCAGAGTCTTGCACCGTCAGACCGGCAATGTTTCGAAGCAATTGCCCGTGAATCCCTGATTCCAAGAGCCTGCTATAAAGTCGGCTACAGCTTTTCTGCAGGACCAGGAAATGTCCATTCAAACGTTGAGCCGCTGTGGTGTGGCGATTTTCGCGGCTGCGCTGATGGCCGGTTGCTCGTCCAGCGGTTCCAAGACTTCGGATCAGGCTGCCGCCAAGTCGTATTCCTCCTCTGCCCGCGCCGGCGGCGAGTGCGCGAGCCGCAGCAAGTGCATCTACAAGGGTGCCTACGAATCAGGGGAACGGAACTACGCCGAAGCGGAAGCCAAGCGCCTGAACATGGCCGAGCTGGAGCGCCTGCGTCGCGCTTTCGGCAATTGAACCCGGCAGGAAACCGGCGCGCGCCCACGCCGGAAGAAATCATGCGGCACTACGACTCGGATCCGGACGAGGATCCCTGGGTCCGTGGCAAGCCGGCGCCGGAATTGGTCGCGGTCGTACCCTATGACCCCGATTGGCCGGTCCGTTATGGCCAGCTTGCGACGCAGGTGCGCGAGGCCTTGGGACCGGCGGCGCTTGCGGTCGAGCATATGGGATCGACGGCGGTTCCGGGCCTGCCGGCCAAGCCGGTGATAGATATAGACCTGACAGTGGCCGACCCCGTCCAGGAGGACTCTTATGTCCCCGCGCTGGAGGCGGCCGGTTACGCGCTGGTCTTGCGGGAGCCGTCCTGGCATCAGCACCGTCTTTTGCAGCTGGCCGCGCCGCGCGTGAACCTGCATGTGTTCGGCCCGGACTGCCCCGAGAACGTCCGCCACCGGATGTTCCGCGACTGGCTGCGCCAGCACGACGCCGATCGCGATCTGTATGCCCAGGCCAAGCGCGAGGCGGCGGTCGGCGCGATGCAGGTCATGGACTACAACAAGCGCAAGGAAGCGGTCCTGCGCCAGATCTACCAGCGCATGTTCCGCGCCGCCGGCTTCATCTGAGGCGCGCCGGCGCGGACTTTCTCCATCCGCCTCAGTAGTGGCTTTTCAGTGGCACGGCCGGGTCGGCCAGCACGTCGCGGGGCGGGTTCAGCCCCAGCTCCAGCAGCTTGCGCGCCGCCAGGTGGTCCATCGGGGCGTTGATCGATTCGACGCAGACCAGATGGCCGTCGGCAAAGTGCAGGATCGAGAAGCTGCCGGGCTTGGCGCCCGGGCGCAGGACGCGCTCGGTGTCCGGCGGCGCCAGGCCGGCGATCTGCAGGCGCAAGGCGCCCTGGTCGGACCAGAACCAGGGCAGAGCGTGATACGGCGTCTTGGTGCCGAGCAGCACGCCGGCCAGGGTGCGGGCCTGGTCGTTGGCGTTCTGCACCGACTCCAGGCGCAGGGTCTTGCCCCAGCGCGCATACGGAAACGAGGTGCAGTCGCCGATGGCGTAGATGCCGGGCGCCGAGGTTTGCATCAGCCCGTCCACCACGATGCCGTTCAGGCAGTCCAGGCCCGCGGCCTGCGCCAGCGTGATCTCGGGGACGGCGCCGATGCCGGCGACCAGCAGGTCCACCGGATGCTCCACGTCGTTGACGACTACGCTGCGCACGCGGCCGTTCTCGGTCCGGATGTGTTGCAGGTCGGAGGACAGGCGCAGGTCGACGCCGGACTCGTGCAGCACGCGGGCGACGTGGTCCGAGGCTTCGGGCGACACGGAGCGCGCCAGCAGGCGCGGCGCGGATTCGAAGACGGTGACCGGGCGTCCCAGGGCGCCGGCCGTGGCCGCGATTTCCAGGCCGATGAAACCGCCGCCCACGACCGTGACCGAAGGCGCGTCGGCGATCGCGGCGCGCAGGCGCGCGGCATCGTCGGCGTTGCGCAGGTAGATCAGGTTCTGGAGCTCATCAGGGACGTCCGGCAGGCGCCGCGCGCGCGTGCCGGTGGCCAGCACCAGCGCGTCATAGTCCAGCTGTTTGCCCGAAGCCAGCGTCAAGCGGCGCGCGTCGCGGTCTATGCCGACCGCGGGATCGGCCAGCAGCACCTGCACGCCGGCGTCGGCGTAGACCGCCTCGGCGCGCAGCAGCTGGATCGGGGCTTCCGGATCCTTGATGTAGGTCTTGGAGAGCGGCGGGCGGTGGTAGGGCAGCGAGGCCTCTTCGCACACCAGCGTCAGGCTGCCGGGAAAGCCGCCTTCTATCAGGCTGGCGCACAATTGCGCCGCCGCGTGGCCGCCGCCGACGATTACCACCTTCTGCATGCATGACTCCTGTTCTGCCTGGCCCGGTCTCGGGCCGAATCGGCAATGCTACCGCAGGTGGCAGCTGGAGGAAGTGCATGAAAGTGGCCACTGCGCGTCCGAACGAGATCGGGTCGCAGCGATTGGGGGCGGGTTCAGGCGCCCGGCAGCATGTAGCGGGCGGAAACGGCCAGGATGCGCTGTGCGGATTCGCGCAGCCTGCGCGCTTCGCGGTGGGCGTGGAGGGAAACCACGGCGTCGTAGCGGCGCGCGCTGAGCGGGCCGGCCAGTAGCACCGGGCGGCGGGTAAGTATGGGGGATATCAAGCGTTGCATGTGGAGCATTCCTGCGGGCGTCAGGCCCTGTCGATGCCAGGTATCGTAAGGCGGCCAGGGGCGGCGGCCAACGAAATACCTTTTATATGAATATCCGGCGCGCGCCCGGGATCGGGGGCTGGCGGATATCCGGACGCCAGTATCGCCCGCGAGTATGACAGCCATATGCCAGCGCTGCGCGCGGCCGCCCGGCAGGGAACGGGCGGGCCTGCGCACAGACGTTCCGGGCGGCCGCGCCCTTAACGCGGCCGCCGCCTCAGGGCGCCTTCAACCGCGACGGCACTTCGCCCACGTCGCTGCACACCGCCAGCACTTCGGCGGGCTTCTTGCTCATGGACAGGTACACGTGGCCGATGCTGCTGTCGAAGTAGGCGGTCTCCAGCTTGCCCAGCACGACGCTGTCGCCATTTTCGAACTGGATGCGGACCTTGCCCGACAGCACCAGCGCGAATTCCTGGCCCGGGTGCCGGATGTAGTCCTCGAACTCCACCACCTTGCGCGAGTCGATGAGCGCCAGCATGGGCGTCATCTTCTTGCCGGGGTATTCGCCCATGAGCAGGCGGTAGTGGTAGTTCTCGGTGACGTAGTCGCGGGCGTCGCTGAGCTTGTTCTTGACGAAGGTGGGGGCGACGGCGGCCTGCGAGGCGTCCGGCAGCATGAACATGCGGGTCATGTCTATGCCGAGCGCGCCCGCCAGGGCGGCGAACTTCTCGTAGCTGAGGGCGATCTGCCCCAGCTCAGCTTTCGACAGTGTCGACACCGCGATGCCGCTGGCGGCGGACAGCGCCTGCAGGGTCATCTTGCGCGCCTTGCGCTCGGCCCGCAGGCGAGCGCCCATTTCTTCCTTGCCGACGATCTCGGGCGGGGATGTAGTGCCGGGTAGGGCCATGTAGCGATCTGGCAGGTAGGGGGTGGTTGGGGCAGGGCCCGCAAGCCCCGCTGCGTATGCCGGATTGTAAGGGCTGGCCGGGATCAGGCACCCGCCCGGTTGAGGACGCGGCCCGCGTGCTGGCCGGTGAAGGCCTGGCCTTCCCAGACGGGCGCGCCGTTGACGTACACCGAGTGGATGCCCGCGGCGCGCTCGGTGGGACGATCGAAGGTGGCCGAGTCGGCCACGGTGGCGGGGTCGAAGACCACCAGGTCGGCGTAGTAGTCGGGCTGCACCTGGCCGCGTTCGGCCAGGCCGAACTTGGCGGCGGTCAGGCCGGTCATCTTCCAGACCGCGGTTTCCAGCGGGAACAGGCCCAGGTCGCGTGAGTAATGGCCCAGCACGCGTGGGAAGGTGCCCCACAGGCGCGGGTGCGGACGCTCGTCGTGGGGCAGGCCGTCGGAGCCGATCATGGTGGGGCCGAACGCCAGGATGCGCTGCACGTCGGGCTCGTCCATCATGAAGTAGATGGCGCCTGCGGGCTGCAGCTCCGGCACCACGTCGTACTTGGACTTGCCGCGCTCGGCGGCGATTTCCTCCAGGTCGCGCCCGCTCAGTTCGGGAAAGGGCTTGCACCAGGTGATGAGCGTGCGGCCAGCCAGCAGCACGCGGTCCTGCTTGAGCATGGTGGAGCCGGCCACGTAGGGATAGGCGTCCAGCGACACGTCCTGGCTGGCCATGGCGGCCTCGATCAGCGCCAGCGTTTCCTTGGAGCGGCCGAAGTTGGGCTTGCCCATGACCTTGTGGTGCGAGATCACCACCGGCACGTCCAGTTCGCGGCCGATGCGGAAGGTCTCTTCCAGCGCCGCCACGATATGTTCGCCTTCGTCGCGCATGTGGGTGGCGTAGACGCCGCCATGCGTGCCCAGCGGGCGGCACACCGCGATGATTTCCTCGGTGCTGGCATGGGCCGCGGGCGGATAGAACGCGCCGGTGGAAATGCCGATGGCGCCGCTGGCGAGCGCGTCGTCGGCCAGCGCCCGCATGGCCTGGATTTCCTCGGCCGTGGCTTCGCGCTTCAGATCGGGCATGACGGCAGCGCGCAGGGTGGAATGGCCCACCATGCAGGCGGCGTTGACCGCGGGCGGCGCGGCGCGCAGGGCCTCCAGGTAGTCGGAGAAGCGCTCGAAGCGGAACGAGCCGCCTTCGTCCAGCAGGTCCAGCGGCGCGGGCGGGTTGGCGTGCGCCAACGGCGCCAGGCTGATGCCGCAGTTGCCGGTGACCACGGTGGTGACGCCTTGCGAGATCTTGGGCGTCATGTCGCGGTGCTTGAGCAGATAGTTGTCGTCGTGCGTGTGCGAATCGATGAAACCCGGCGACACCACTTTGCCGGCCACGTCGATGCGCCGCCGGGCACTGCTGGCGCTCAGGTCGCCGACGGCGGCGATGCGGTCGCCGCGCACGCCGACATCGGCCAGCCGGCCCGGCGAGTTGGTGCCGTCGATGACGGTGCCGCCGGCAAGGATGTAGTCGAACGGGGTGGCGTCGGTCTGGGACATGCGTATCTCCGGCTAAACGGGGGTGGCGAAGTGGCAGGCGACCTGCTGTTCGGGGGCGATCTGGCGCGGCTGCGGCGCTTCCTCGGCGCAACGCGGCTGCGCCATCGGGCAACGGGTGCGGAAGGCGCAGCCCGAGGGCGGCGACAGCGGGCTGGGAATCTCGCCCTTGAGCACTTCCACGGGCTTGCGCTCGCCCTGTCGGGCCGAAGGGACGGCGGCCAGCAGGGCGCGGGTATAGGGATGGGCGGGCCGTTCGAAGATGGCCTCGCGGGTGCCGGTCTCGACGATCTTGCCCAGGTACATCACGGCGACGCGATGGCTGATGTGGCGCACCACGCTCAGGTCGTGCGAAATGAAGACATAGGTCAGCCCCAGGTCGCGCTGCAGGTCCATCAACAGGTTGATGACCTGCGCCTGCACCGACACGTCCAGCGCCGACACCGGTTCATCGCAAACGATCAGGCCCGGGTCCAGCGCCAGCGCGCGGGCGATCACGATGCGCTGGCGCTGGCCGCCGGAGAACTCGTGGGGATAGCGGTCGGCGGCGTCCGGGCGCAGGCTGACGCGGGCCAGCAACTGCGCGACTCGGTCGCGGATGGCCGCGCGGCTGTGGCCGAAGGCGCGCAGCGGCTCGCCGATGATGTCGCGCACCCGCATGCGCGGGTTCATCGACGAGAACGGATCCTGGAAGATGAACTGCATGCGCTGGCGCATGGCGCGCAGCTCGCGGCTGTTCATGGCGGCCAGGTCGCGGCCTTCCAGCAGGATGCGACCTTCGGTGGGATCGGTCAGGCGGATCAGGCATTTGCCGGTGGTCGATTTGCCGCAGCCGGATTCGCCCACCAGGCTCAGCGTCTGGCCGCGCGGCACCGACAGGGAAACGCCGTCGACCGCGCGCAGCACCTTGGCGCCGCTGCCGCTGTCCACGGGGTAGTGTTTCTTCAGGCCTATGACTTCCAGCATGGGCGGGGCGTCGGCGGCGGCCGCGGACACGGCGCTCGCAAGGGGGATGTCGTGCAGATTCATGGCTGTCTCTTATACACATCT